>CAIJYT010000149.1 GCA_903824935.1 uncultured Bacteroidales bacterium
AATAATTAAAGTAAAATTAATGATCACAGTCTCAAACCTGGGCATCCAGTTCGGCAAGCGTATTCTGTTCCAGGATGTGAACATGGTGTTCACTCCCGGCAACTGCTACGGTATCATCGGGGCCAACGGCGCCGGCAAATCCACCTTTCTGAAACTGCTCTATGGTGAGATGGATTATACCCAGGGCAATGTATCATTCGGGCCTGGCGAACGGCTGTCGGTACTGAAACAGAACCATGCCGAATTTGATGCCTTCCCTGTTCTGTCCACCGTGCTGATGGGACATGCCCGGCTTTGGGAGATCATGCACGAAAAGGATCTGTTGTATGCCAAAACTGATTTCACCGAAGCGGATGGGCACAGGGCATCGGAACTTGAAGAAATGTTTGCTGCCATGGATGGTTGGAACGCCGAAAGCAATGCCGCCAGCCTGCTCAGCGGACTCGGCATCAAAGAAGACCTGCATCCTAAACTGATGAAGGAACTCAAGGGCCGCGACAAGGTCAAAGTGCTGCTTGCCCAGGCCCTCTTCGGGAAACCCGACAACCTCCTGCTCGACGAGCCTACCAACGACCTCGACCTTGACACCGTGAACTGGCTGGAAGGCTACCTTGCTAATTTTGAAAATACCGTGCTTGTGGTTTCCCACGACAGGCATTTCCTGGATACCATCTGCACCCATATCGTGGATATTGATTTTGGAAGGGTGCAGCAGTTTCCCGGGAATTACAGCTTCTGGTATGAGTCAAGCCAGCTTGCCCTGAGGCAGCAGCTTGCCCAGAATAAAAAAGCCGAGGAGCGCAAAGCCGAGCTCCAGGAATTCATAAGGCGTTTCAGCGCCAATGCCTCCAAATCGAAGCAAACCACCAGCCGTAAAAAGATGATTGAGAAACTCAATATAGAGGAGATCAGGCCATCGACCCGCAAATACCCGGGCATCATCTTCACCCCCGACAGGGAACCGGGAAACACCATCCTTGAAGTGCACGACCTCAGCAAAACAATGGATGGTTCCCTGCTGTTCAAGAAAGTGAGCTTTACCATGCAGAAGGACGACAAGGTGATCTTCCTCTCACGCGATCCCCGCGCCATGACCGCCCTTTTCGAGATCCTCAAAGGCCATGAAAAGCCCGATACCGGGACTTTTATCTGGGGTCAGACCATCACCAAGGTTTACCTTCCCCTGGAATACGAAAAACTTTTCCAGACCGATATGAACCTGATGGAATGGCTCGCCCAGTTTTCGAAAGATACGAGCGATAATTACCTCCGCGGTTACCTTGGGAAAATGCTCTTTTCAGGTGAAGAGATCTATAAGAAGGCCAACGTGCTTTCGGGAGGGGAAAAAGTGCGCTGCATGATCGCCAGGATGATGATCAGGAATGCCAACGTCATGATCCTTGATACGCCCACCAACCACCTCGATCTTGAGTCTATCCAGGCCTTCAACAACACCCTCACCAAATTCAAGGGCAACCTGCTGATGTCCTCTCACGACCACGCTTTCATCCAGACCGTCTGTAACCGCATCATCGAGATCTCCCCCAAAGGCATGATCGACAAACGTATGGAGTACGATGATTACGTGACCGACGAAAGGATCAAAGAACTGAGGGAAAAACTTTATTAAGCCGGGCTTGACTTTTTCTTCCCGCTTTCGTATATTTACAGATTGATAATATTCATATATTATGAAACCTGTATATATTTTCCTCTGCTGTTTTTACGTTTTGTTCTTACCAGCCGGGCAGGCAGCAGCCCGGGTCAGTCCAGGGGTGTCGTCTGATTCTCTCTGCCCTCCCCGATTTTTGCAATCCAGTGCACCTGAATTTATGGCTTCTTATCTTTGGTGGTCTAAGCCTATGAGGGCGGACTCAACCACACCGCCGGGACTGCTGGGCTACTATCTCCACGGCAATGGCCACAGACTGGAATATATTGATGGTCCAAATACCCTGATGCACTATCATATGTGGCCGAAACTCGGGAGGTGGACTTACGCTGTCACCGCCTACTACGACCTGAGTTATTATGGGCAACCGGGGCAATTCGGCGAATCCCCTGCCTCAAATGAATCCATTCTCGACATGGATGTTGATTTTATGTATCCTTTGAATGAAAACTTTGATCATGGTTTTTATGGTAATTATAACTGGCATTTTTCCCCTGACCAGGGGAATTGGGATGCCGATTATGAGCATGGGAACCCAAAACCTTGCATGGTTTTCAAAGGCAATCCGGGGGAAACCAATTACCACACGGCTTTGATCAGCTTCTGGAATCCCATGAACCTCTGGGTGTGTGCCAATGTATCGCTTTCAGTTGACCTTAAACTTGAAAATGTAAATCCCACGGGCAAAGAAAAGCTGATCATTGAGGCCGGGAGCGACAGTGTATGGGATGTTTTACAGACTTTCACAAATGTGATGGATACCGGCTGGATCCATTACCGGTATGATTGCAATAAATACATTGGTGATGTGATCATGTTCAGGTTCACGGCTGCCGGGGTAAATTCGACAGATATAGCGGGCTGGTATCTTGATAATGTTAAACTGGATCCGGTATGCCTGCCGCCGGCCGGGGGAAAAGCAGTGAGACAGAAAAACAACATCAACCGTATCTCGTGGGTCCCGCCCTGTGCCGGCAGTTCAAAGACGTTATATCCCGGCGGCATCATTGCAGGCTACTTTATTTACAGGTCGGATTCAGCAGGCAATCCTCCCTTTACGGTATTGAATTACATGCCTTTTAAGGATACTGTTTACTATGATACCCTGCCAACCGGGTTGTATTCTAATTATTTTTCTTATTACCTGCAAACCCGGTTTAATGCTCCGGGAACAAATTATTATGCCTGCGAATCCCCCCCGGGAGACACCCTGAAAGTAACCTCCCTGTCTGTTGCCTCACTTGAAGAATCTGAAGTGCTGGTTTATCCCAATCCCTCATCCGCAGACATTATTATTACGGGATCCATTACCATCAGCGGTTGCGAGATATGGAACACTTCAGGGCAAATGGTGGAACTCATCCGCAGTAACAATACAAAAGAACTTAAACTGGATGTAAGCAAACTTGTCCCGGGCTTATATTTCCTGAGAATTCAGACTGAGAAGGGTGTAATAAACCGTAAACTTTTCAGATCAGCCCGCTAATCGGCAAGGGTAGTAATCCCGGTAGTGATTACTGATAATTTGCGGATCAGCTTATTAATTTTTTCTCCAGTGTTGTTTCAATGAATTTATTTAAAGAAACTCTTTCCTGTTTGGCTTTTATAAATGCAAGACGGTGAATTTCCGCGGAAAGACGGATGTTAAAACTACCCTTGAAAGGTTTCTCAGGTTGAATGTTTTTTTCCTTGCAAAATGCCAGGTATTCGTCTACTGTACGCTCAAAGGCATCTTTTAATTCATGGGCATTATCTGATTCGAACGTGATCAGATCATTGATATGCTCTATCTTTCCCCAGAATACTTCGTCATCAGAAGAAAAATTTACAGAACCTATATATCCTTTATAAAGGAGGATGTTAGTTGTTCCATGCTGTCTTTGTTTCTTTTCTTTTCTCTTCATAAAATCCTGTTATATCATTTCATTTTCCCTTAACTTTTCGATAATTAAGGTGAGAACATAGCTTTCAGCTCTTTCCCCGGATGTGGTTTATGAAACATGATTTTGTCATTCAATCTTTTGTTATAGAACATCACTGCTGAGCCAGATGTTTTACCCCTGTTTTCCTCTGCATATCCAAATCCGCGTAATAACCGGACCATTTCGTCATAAGTAAATTTTTTGGCCCGGAGAGAAGTTTTTGAACCAGCTTTTCCTGAATACTCATCGACACTTCTATTGCAAAAGTAAAATAAAAAGATAGTTTGTGCAACTATTTTTTAGTTGCATTTTAAAATAAACCGGCAAGCCTCCCAAGTTCCACCCCAGATGGGAATTAACCCGGAGAGATTAAACACTTAATTCGCCTTAAGGGAAAAAGTGATAGAAAAGAAAGGTTTAAATAAAAATCAAATAGTATGAATCTCAGGCGAGCCCTGGATCCGGGTCCCCCCCCCCCCCGGAGGGGCAGGAAATTAACCGGGAAGGTTAAATCAACCCGCTAAGAAGGAAGGGTAAAAATCCCAGCAGAATCGTAAGGATCGTAAGGAACAGTATTGAGATCCTGAAAGGCCGTCCAACCTGCAAGACGATCCCGTTGTCCTCCCTGAAATACATGGCTATGATGGGCTTGAAATAATAGCCCACACTTACGGCCGATCCTGCAATTGCAACGATCACCAGCCAAAGCCAGCCCTGTTCAATGGCTGCTGCAAAGAGAAAATACTTTCCTATAAAGCCTGCCAGCGGAGGAATCCCAGTGAGGGATAACATGGCTACAGCCAGGGTAAAGGCTTCGATACGGTTTTTCTTTGCGATGCCGTTGAAAGACCCGAAGTAATCGTTTCCCATGGCTTCCCTTACAAGGATAAGGATTGCAAAGGCAGCGATGGTTGCTATGGAATATGAAATTGAATAGAACAGAAGGGCGTTTGCCGTGCGTCCCGAAAATGCTACCATGGCCAGCATCATATAACCGGAATGGGAGATGCTTGAATAAGCCAGCATTCTCTTGAGATTAGGCTGGTATAAGCCGGTTAAATTTCCTATCACAATGGTGATGGCCGCAAGGACTGCGATGGTCATTTCCCAAACTCCGTGTATGCCGAAGAAAGTGATGCTGAAGAAGCGGTACATGGCGAAAACGCTGGCAGTTTTAACTACGGTTGCCATAAATGCAGTAAGCAGGGTTGGTGTTCCTTCGTACACATCAGGAGCCCAGAAATGGAAGGGGGCGATGGCTATTTTGAACAGCAGTCCTATGATCAGCAGGAAGAGCCCGGCTTTGAACATGGGTGGCAGTCCTGCACCGGCATGCTCCGCCACATAGGAATGTATTGCATAGAGGTCGAATGAGCCGCTGGAGCCGTATATTAGGGCTATGCCGAATAATAAAAAGCCTGAAAGGAAAGAACCGAGCAGGAAATATTTTAAGGTAGCTTCGTTGGATGTGATGGCTTCCTTGTGGCTGCCTGCAAGCACATACAGGGCAATTGAAAGTGTCTCGATGCCTATGAACAGCATAATGAGATTTCCGAAGTAGCTCATCAGCACAGCCCCAACAAGAGCGAAGATCATGATGGCGTAAATGTCGTCGAGGGGACGAACCACCTTGCGGTAGTACTGGGCTGCAAACATGAAAATGAGGAAGGTCGAAAAGATCAATACCGAGCTGAAGGCCACTCCTGAATTGTCGATGATGAGCATATTGTGGAACAGGCTGCGGTTCATGTTCCAGTGCAGCACGCTCATTACGAGCGATGCCAGCAATCCGACGAGAATCAATGGCAGCAGCCAGGTCTTCTTTTTCAGAATGCCGAGAAAAAGCACCAGCACCCCTAAAACCGATAATGATATTATGCTATTCATTTACATTAATTCAATGTTCAATATTCAATATTATTCGCACCAATTGTTTATTCCATTTGTGTGCTCATTAAGGCTTCGCCGAACGACATTCATCTTATAATTCCAATGACCTGCCCCACCCCATTCTCCGCCATTTTCATAAACATGCCCGGGAAAATTCCTATCCAGAGAACCATGATCACGATTGCTATAAGCGGTATCATTTCCTTCCAGCTCAGATCGCTTACCTGTTCAGTCACCGCATTGGTGTTTCCAAGCATAACCCTCTGGTACATCCACAGCATGTAAAGTGCGCTGAAAATGATTGTAAGTCCTGCCACTGCTGCAAAAACCATATTGTATTTAAACATGCCCAGGAGGATGAGGAACTCACCCACAAAGCCGTTGGTAAGCGGAAGTGCAATGCTTCCAAGCAAAATAATCATGAAGAATGCCGCCAGGCGCGGGGCTTTGATCGCAATCCCTCCGAGTTCCGAAATGCTGGTGGTCTTTGTCCTTGCCTCTATATACTGTATGATGATAAAAAGCCCCACGATATTAATCCCGTGCGAAATCATCTGTATCATGGCCCCCTGCATCGCCTGTGCATTCAGGACCATGATCCCTGCAGCAACAAGGCCCAGGTGGGCAATTGAAGAATAAGCGATCAGCCGTTTCAGGTCATCCTGTCTTATTGCAATCAGAGAAGCATAAACAATGCCCGTCACGGGTAAAATAATGAAAAGGCCGTTGGTCGTGTTAAGCACCGAAAAAGTTATCGGAATCATCCAGCGTATCATCCCGAACAATCCCATTTTGGACATCAGTCCGCCAAGCAGCATGCTTCCCGGATAAGGCGCCGTTACGTAGGTATCCGGCTGCCAGGTATGGAATGGAAAGATTGGAACCTTTATTGCAAAGGCGATAAAGAATGCCAGGAATACCCAGATCTGTTCGTCCGGTTTAAGGTTGCTTGCATAAAGCCAGATATGATCGAAGGAATGAGGAAGCGGTGTACGGAAATACAGGAAGATAATAGCAACCAGCATCAGCAGGCTGCCGCTGAAAGTATAGGCAAAGAATTTAAAGGTGATCCTGATCCTGTCTTTCCCTCCCCAGAAAGCGGCAATGAAATACGCCGGGATCAGCGCGAGTTCCCAGAAAATATAAAACACCATCCCGTCAAATGCCGTGAAAACGCCCATTAGTCCTGCCTGCATAAGAAAGATGAGACTGTAAAATGAAGCAGGCCTGTTGATCTTCTGCCCGAAAGTCGTGTAAATGATGATGGGTACAAGGAAGGTAGTCAGAAGCACCATCAGCATGCTCAGCCCGTCAATCCCGAATTTCAGGCTTATTCCATAACTTGCAAGCCAGTCGAGGCGGAACAGCAGATGGCAATGGCAGTATAGGAAATACTGGACCAGGGCTGCGATGCTGATGCCGAATTCAACCAATGCCATTGCGAACGCCAGGTTACGGGCCCATTTTTCTTCCTTCACGAAGAACAGGCCGGTTGCCGCAAGCAGGGGCAGGAATATCAGTGTAAACGTCAGCATCACAAAAAGATATTAATAAACAGTATCAGCAAAATCCCAATGATCATAAAGAACAGGTACATACCCACATGCCCGCTCTGGAGGTAGCGGATTCCATTACTGAATCTCACAACCAGTGTACCTGTCCCGTTTACGATACGGTCGATGAACCTCTCCTCGATGAATTTTTGAAGTGCATCCGAAATGCGCAAAGCCGGTCTTACGAAAAGGTAATCGTAAACCTCATCCACATAAAATTTATTTTCAATCAAACGAATCAATACGTTCCGGCTAGCGGTTCCAGGATCACGATTCACGGTTTTCCGGTATGCGACATAAGCCATCAGCAGTACCAGTAAAAGCACCACTACCATATTCGACCACTCCAGCCTTGCAGCCACATGATGAGGCTGAAGCTGGTTAAGCCTTACTGCATCGGCAAAAACAGGCGCAAGGAATTCTTTAAGCATGCCGCTCCCACCCATGATTTCAGGGATGTTCAGGAAACCCCCGAAGAACGCCAGCACGGCGAGTATGATAAGAGGTATTGTCATCACTGAAGGTGATTCATGTATTTTTAATGACTGCGGATCACTACCTCTGTTTTTTCCTGCGAAAGTGAGGAAGAGTAGGCGGAACATATAGAATGCCGTCATCATCGATACTCCCACGGCAACAACCCAGAGCGGCAGGCTTGATCCGAATACGTTGCCCAGGATCTCATCCTTGGAGAAGAATCCCGAAAGCGGCGGCAATCCGGCAATAGCCAGGGTGCCGACCAGGAATGTCCAATAAGTTTTCGGCAAAGCATTTTTCAGTCCTCCCATTTTCCTGATATCCTGTTCCCCTTCAAGGGCATGGATCACGCTTCCCGCCCCGAGGAACAGCAGGGCTTTGAAGAAGGCATGGGTCATAAGGTGGAACATGGCCCCTGTAAATGCTCCCACGCTTAATGCAAGAAACATGTAGCCGAGCTGGCTGATGGTTGAATATGCCAGGACTTTCTTGATATCGTTCTGAAAGATGGCTATTGCCGCGGTCATCAGCATGGTGGCCAGGGCAGTGATGCCCATGACTTCCATGGTAACAGGTGCAAGAACATATAACACACCCGAACGTGCAACCATATATACGCCTGCCGTGACCATGGTTGCTGCATGTATCAATGCTGAAACAGGGGTCGGACCGGCCATTGCATCGGGAAGCCAGGTGTAAAGGGGAATCTGGGCGCTCTTGCCAACCGCTCCAATAAACAGCAGCATTGTAATGGCAACCATTGTCCCGCTGCCGGCTGACATTGTTTTTGCCTGTTCAAAGACCACCTGGTAACCGAAACTCTTGAAAGTCGTAAAAATAAGGAACATCCCCAGCAGGAACCCCAGGTCGCCTATGCGGTTCATGATAAAGGCCTTTTTTGCGGCATTGTTGAATTGCTGGTTTTTAAACCAGAAACCGATCAGCAGGTAAGAACATAAGCCAACGCCTTCCCATCCGATGAACATCACTGCATAATTCGCACTCATCACCAGGATCAGCATGAAAAAGATGAAGAGGTTCATGTATGCAAAAAAACGGTTGAACCCCTTATCGTGCGACATGTAGCCGATGGAATACACATGGATCACAAACCCCACACCGGTAATGATCAGCATCATCAGGATAGACAGGGAGTCGATCAGGAACTCGAAGGGTATGGAAACGGGGCCGAGGGAAATCCAGTCAAAAAAGCGAAAAGCGAAAGGCGAAAGGCGAAAATTAAATAATACAATCAGTGAAAGAATAAAAGAAATGAGAATAGTCCCGGGACCGAGAATGGCAGCAACACGTTTCGGAATGCCGCGATAGCCCAGGCCCAGGATGATGAATCCTAAAAGAGGCAGTAAAGGAACCAATGCAATGAGTATAGTCATGTTTTGTCTTTGTCTTTAGCGAGCATTTTGCATAAGCGGCATCAGGTTCAAGGAGCTTTACGTTTGCAGGAGGAGCATATCACTATATCGCTTCGCAGCAACCGTAGCCGCGATGCAATGATGCGAGCGCTTCACCACTTCAACTTATTTAAAACATCTATGTCAATAGAATGCGTCGTCTTATATATCAGCACGAATATCGCCAGCCCTATGGCCACCTCGGCAGCAGCAACCACCATGATGAAAAACACGAAGATCTGACCTGCCGGATCGTTCGAATATGCCGAAAACGCCGCCAGCAGAAGGTTCACCGAATTGATCATCAGCTCGACCGACATCAGTATCACCAATGCATTCCTCTTGATCAAAACCCCTATCACCCCTATCGAAAACAGCATGGAGCAGAAGATCAGGTAGTGGTTTATCGGTATGGTAGTGAGTGTGTTCATTTATTATTACTTCAACATTCAATGTTCAATATTCAATATTCGATATTCAAATTTGTTCTTTTTTCCCCAGCAATACCGCTCCCACCATCGCCGTTAAAAACAGTATTGATGAAACTTCGAACGGCAGCATATAATCCCTGTAAAGTACTATTCCCAGTTCTTTTACAAGTCCTATCTGCGATCCTTCGGGCTGCTGCATAACATGCAGGTCATAGCCCCTCAAAACCCCGATAAGTACCATGCCCAGCATAACTCCGGCAATTATTGCCGAAGCTTTTACCCAGATTGGCTTCGGTGATTGTTCGTCCTTATTAAGATTTAAAAGCATCACTGTAAACAGGAAAAGCACCATGATGGCGCCGGCATATACGATAATGTGGACAATAGCCAGGAACTGGGCGTTCAGGAGGATATAATGCCCTCCAATGGCGAAAAAAGTCAGTGTAAGATAAAGCACGCTGTGTATGGGCTTCTTTGAGAGCAGCATCATCACTGCGCTGTAAAGTGCGAGTATGGAAAGGAAATAAAATATGTAACTAGTGAACATTATGCCTCTGATTTTTATCCTTTTTGAACTCCAGTACTTCGGTTGTCTGCCGTTTGCTTACATCTATTCTTTTTGAAGGATCAACAGGTTCTACCAGTAAATCCTTGCCATAGATGAATTTATCCCTGTCATAACCGGCCTTCACAATTGTTTTCGTGAGGAAGATTGCTTCCTTGGGACAGGCTTCTTCGCACAGCCCGCAGAAAATGCACCTGAGCATATTGATCTCGTAGGTGGATGCATATTTTTCCTCCCTGTACAGATTTTCCTCCCCTGGCTTGCGTTCAGCAGCCACCATGGTGATTGCTTCGGCCGGGCAGGCGACAGCGCAAAGCCCGCAGGCCGTGCAGCGTTCCCTTCCCTCATCATCTCTTTTCAGCACATGTCTGCCCCTGTAAATCTCGGAAAATTCCCGTTTTACTTCCGGATATCGCACCGTTGTCTTTTTCGTAAAGAGATGGCCTAATGTGATCCACATACCTTTAAGGATTGCAGGCAAATAGATCTTCTCCCAAAAAGACATCTTTTTGTTGGAAACGACCCTGCTCCGTTTAGTCAATCCTGTCACAGCCCTTATTTATTTAATAAAATTACCACTCCCGTTATCAGAATATTCAGAATTGCCAGCGGTATCAGGCCTTTCCAGCCAAGCCTCATCAGCTGGTCATACCTGAAACGGGGCAAAGTCCAGCGAACCCACATGAAGATGAACCCGAAGAACGTGATCTTTGCAAACAGCACCAGGAAGCTTACAAAGGCAAACGCATTGGGTGACAGACCAAGCCTGTCAATGAAAGGAAAATGATATCCGCCCATAAACAAAGTAGCCATTACCGCTCCCGAAATGAACATATTGATATATTCCGAAAACAGGTAGAATCCCAGTTTCATGCTGCTGTATTCGGTATGGTAGCCTCCCACCAGTTCCGTCTCGCATTCGGGAAGGTCAAAGGGTGAACGGTTTGTCTCTGCAAATGCACAGATAAGGAAGATCATGAATGCCACGGGCTGGTAAAAAATGTTCCAGTGAAGGCCTTGTTGCTGGTTCACGATTTCGCGCATACTCAGTGAACCTGTCATCATCACTATGGCGATGATCGACAGGCTCATGGCCAGTTCATAGCTAATCATCTGTGATGATGCGCGGATGGCACCCAGTAACGCATATTTGTTGTTGGAAGCCCATCCCCCGATCATAATGCCGTAAACACCGATGGAAACGATGGCAAAGATGTAGAGAATTCCAATGTTCACATCAGCCATCTGAAGGCTGTAGGTTTGTCCGTTGACGACAATATCGGGGCCCCAGGGGATCACTGCGCTGGTGAGACAGGCAATGAACATGGTCAGCGAAGGGCCAAGGATATAGAGGAATTTATCTGCCGTATTGGGCATGAATTCTTCCTTGAAGAAGAGCTTTATGCCGTCGGCAAGGGGCTGGAACAATCCCCATGGGCCCGCCCTGTCGGGGCCGAACCTGTCCTGGAAGAACCCGGCCATCTTTCGTTCGATCAATGTCGAATACATGGCCACAACAAGGCTCATCACCAAAACGGCTGAGGCAAGCAGGATTTTAAATATCAGCATTGTGCCCATTATTCCTGTGGTTCCGTTGTACCTTCGATAGGATGAATGATAGATCCCTTTTTCATTTCTTCATAATAATTACTGCTGATGACCGATTTCCGTTTGATCTTTCGCGGCCCTTCGATCACCCAGTCATTAATGTCTTTCTTCTCAAACCTGCATTCATTGCAGATGAATTCCTCTACTTCCCCGAACTGGTCCTTACGGCCCGTGATGCGGTAGATCTCGTTCCCGAACATCCATGCTGCGACTTTACCGCTGCATTTGCTGCACTCCCTGTGCGCATCCATGGGTTTAAGGAACCATACCCTGCTCTTGAAACGGAAAGTCCTGTCGGTAAGCGCTCCCACAGGGCATACGTCTATCATGTTCCCCGAAAAATCATTGTCAATTGCAGCCTGGATGAAGGTGCTGATTTCCATGGTATCTCCACGGTAAAGCATTCCGTGTGCCCGCTTTTTTGTGATTTGTTCTGCGGCCAGAACACAGCGGTAACAATGTATGCAGCGGTTCATATGCAGCTTGATCAGTGGGCCTATGTCCACAATGGGATATTCCCGCCTGGCTTCAAGCGTAATGGTTTCTTCAATCCCAAACCCGAAACTCAGGTCCTGCAGGTCGCATTCCCCTGCCTGGTCACAAACGGGGCAATCCAGAGGGTGGTTTAAGAGAAGAAATTCAACAACTCCTCTGCGGGCGATTTTTACTTCCTCCGAAAGGGTATTTTCAACTACCATCCCGTCCTGTACCGGTGTACTGCATGATGCTACCAGCTTGGGCATGGGGCGGGGATCCTTGAACGAACTCCTGGCGACTTTCACCAGGCAGCTCCTGCACTTTCCCCCGCTGCCTTTCAGCTTTGTGTAATAGCACATCGCAGGAGGAACAACCTTCCCTCCTATCATGCGCGCAGCCTGGAGGATCGTTGTGCCTTCTTCAACTTCGATCAGGATGTTATCTATTGTTACCTTGAACATTCTTTATAACCCTAAAAATTGAATTTCGAATATTGAACAACGAATATCGAATTTTGAATTTAATATCAGATTGACAAAAGTGGTGCTATATAATTTTTCCATTCTACATTCAATGTTCAATGTTCATTTTAAATGTGCTTCAAATTCCCCGCGAAAATGCCTGATAGCACTTGCAACAGGCCAGGCTGCTGCATCGCCGAGGGGGCAGATCGTGTTCCCTTCAATATTTTTTGCAACCCTCACAAGAAGGTCTATATCACTCATCCTGCCCTGGCCGTTTTCGAGGCGGTACAGAATTTTTTCCATCCATCCCGTCCCTTCGCGGCAGGGTGAGCACTGTCCGCAAGACTCATGCCGGTAAAACCTCGTGAGGTTCCAGGTATTCCTGACAATGCACTGATCCTCGTCAAATACGATAAAGCCTCCCGATCCAAGCATGCTTCCGCTCTCAAATTCGCCTTCGGCAAGAGATTCATAACTGATAAGCCGTTGTTCTCCCTTAGCGGTATTCAGTATTAGATCTGCAGGAAGAATGGGCACTGATGATCCTCCCGGGATCACTGCTTTGAGCATCCTGCCGTTGCGTATCCCACCGCAGTATTCATCAGAATAAATAAAATCCTCAACAGCAAGCCCCAGTTCAATCTCGTAAACCCCGGGCCTGTTGATATTTCCGCAGGCCGAAATCAGCTTGGTGCCTGTGCTTTTCCCGATCCCGATTTTAGAATAAGCTTCGCCTCCCATCTCAATGATGGTTGCAACAGTTGCGAGCGTCTCAACATTATTGACAACCGTAGGGCAATCATATAATCCCTTGTAAGCCGGGAAAGGCGGCTTTATCCTGGGATTGCCACGCTTGCCTTCGAGCGATTCAAGCAAGGCAGTTTCTTCCCCGCAGATGTATGCACCTGCACCGGGATGTACGTATATTTCCAGTGAAAAATCTGTGCCGAGTATTTTCTCGCCAAGGTATTTATTTTGTTTCGCTTCGCGGATAGCGGATTCCATTATTCCCACAAGGTACTTGAACTCCCCCCTGATGTAAATATAACAGGTCTTCACGCCAAGCGCATAACTTGAAATAATAAGTCCTTCTATCAACAGGTGCGGCAATCTTTCCATCAGGAAGCGGTCCTTGAAAGTCCCGGGCTCGCTTTCATCGGCATTGCAGACAAGGTAACGGGGCCTGTCGGACTTCCTGTCGAGGAAGCTCCACTTCAGACCTGTCGGGAACCCCGCTCCACCACGGCCGCGAAGACCCGACTTGATGACTTCCTGCTGAACCTGCGCAGGGCTCATCTCAAGAAGGCCTTTGTCGACCGACTTGTAGCCGCCATTCGCCCGGTAGACCCCGAAGTTCCGGATGCCCGGTACGTTCACCTTATCTAGGAGAATTGTTCTGCCCATCCTGTTGATTGTCCGTCTTCAGATTTATTCCTGAGGTCTTCGATAATTTTTTCAACCCCCTTACTTGTCATATGCTCATAAAATTCAGTGTTAACCTGCATGGAAGGGCCGCTTCCGCATGCTCCCAGGCATTCCACCTCTTTCAGGGTAAACATGCCGTCGGGAGTGGTTTCCCCGGTTTCAATATGAAGGTAATCCTTGATATGCTGTAACACCTCTTCTCCGCCGCAGATCGCACACGGACCTGTATGGCAGACTTCCAGTATGTATTTCCCCATTTTTTCAAGATAAAACATTGAATAAAATGTTGCCACTTCGTAAACCTCCATAGGGTTAAGCCCCAACAGTGAAGCCACATAATCCATTATATCCACACTGAGGTAACCACCGAGTTTTTCCTGGGCAATATGCAGCACAGGCAGCAATGCCGATTTCTGCCTCCCTTCAGGATACCTGCGGATGAGGGAGCGGATTTTCTCCAGCGTTTCGTCTGAAAACGAAACAGCTTTGTTCTCCCCTTACAAACAGATGATGGTTAACCTTATTCCCTGCGTTCATGAATTTTTTTTATTTCGCTATTTCGCTATTTCACCATTTCGCTATTTATTTACGCATCTAATTCACCGGCTATGACATTCATACTGCTCATCGTCAATATTGCATCCGACAAAACCCCTCCCCTGATCATCTCCGGGTAAGCCTGGTAATAAACAAAACATGGCCTGCGGAAATGCAGGCGGTAAGCTGCCCGTCCGCCGTCGCTAACCAGGTAAAACCCAAGCTCCCCGTTTCCGCCTTCCACCGAGTGAAAAACCTCGCCAACGGGTGCATCGATCTCACCCATCACTATTTTAAAATGATAGATTAGCGCTTCCATTTTACTGTATACTTCTTCCTTAGGAGGAAGGTAAACATGAGGGGCATCCACATGGAAATCCCCTTCGGGCAGGTTGTCCAGGGCATTCCTTACCAGTTTAAGGCTCTGCCATATCTCTTCCTGCCTCACACAGAAACGGTCGTAAGTATCGCCCTGGGTCCCCAGGGGGATGGTAAAATCAAAATCATCATAAGAACAATAAGGCGTCATGACCCGCACATCGTAGTCCACACCGGCAGCCCTCAGGTTCGGGCCGGTAAACCCGTAATTCAGGGCCCTCTCGGCACTGATAGGTCCTACTTTGATGGTCCGGTCCATGAAAATGCGGTTGCGCATCAGGAGCTTCTCAAACTCATGAAGCACCTTGGGCAGGCGGTCGAGAAACTCCCTGATCTTTTTATAGACCGTGGTATTGAAATCACGTTCAAATCCTCCTATTCTTCCCAGGTTGGTCGTAAGCCTCGCCCCGCTGATCTCTTCATAGATCTCATAAACCTTTTCCCTTTCCTGGAAAACATAAATAAAGCCGGTAAGGGCGCCGCTGTCAACTCCGACCACCGAATTGCAGACGAGGTGATCTGTAATCCGCGCGAGCTCCATGATAATGAGCCTCATATAATCGATGCGCTTGGTGGTTTTGATGCCCAGGAGCTTTTCAACAGTAAGCTGCCAGCCGATATTGTTGATGGGCGAAGAGCAGTAGTTAAGCCGGTCGGTGAGAGGTGTGACCTGGTAAAAAGGCCTGCGTTCCGCAATTTTTTCAAATGCACGGTGAATGTACCCTATGGTCTGCTCGGCATCAAGAATGATTTCCCCGTCCATTTTCAGGACGTTCTGGAAGATCCCATGCGTGGCCGGGTGCGTCGGGCCGAGATTCAGGGTCGTATATTGCTTTTCGGTGTTCATAAACCATCTGTGAATAGCGAAAAATAATTTCGCTATTTCGCTATTTCGCCATTTCGCTTTTTCTTTATCATCTTCCAAAGAATCGATTATCCTTGTCTTCCCTCGTCGGGTCCTCAAGCGGATATTCCTTCCGCATCGGAAAATAATCAAGGTATTCCACATTCAATATCCTCTTCAGGTTGGGATGCCCTTCAAATATGATCCCAAAAAAATCATACGTCTCCCTTTCCATCCAGTTTGCAGCTGAAAACAGGTCACTGACCGTCCTCACACCGGGATAGTCACCGCTTACGAAAGTCTTTATCCTCAGCCTCTTGTTTTCATAGAAATTATGAAGGTGGTATATAACCCCGAACGCAAGTCCGCGGTCGGGATAGTGTATCCCGGTAAGGTCCGTCAGGAACCGGAATCCCAGGCTTGGATTGTCTTTCAGAAATGCAATAACATCATACGAAACCGGCGAGGCAACGGTTATGGTAAGAATATCCAGACTGTCGTCAACATCCAGTATATCTTCACCAAACTTTTTCCTCAGCTTATCGTTGATGAACGAATTTTCCATTGTTAATCACAGCGGATAACATTCTCCGCCCCTCTGAATGATTATTGTTTTTTTAAAATCCCGTACTTTATCAAAACTTCCCTGTACTCATCCGAATAACGCCTTCTCAGGGGTTCGTGTGCGACCAGGTCCTGTATCCTCATAAAACCATCTATGATCTGTTCGGGTCTCGGCGGGCATCCCGGGACGTACACATCCACAGGAACAATCCTGTCGATACCCTGCAATACACTGTATGTGTCAAATATCCCTCCGCTTGAAGCACATGCCCCGACGGCAATAACCCAACGCGGCTCGGCCATCTGCTCATAAACCTGCTGCACAACAGGTCCCATTTTTTTTGCAATGGTTCCCATTACCATCAACAGGTCGGCCTGCCGGGGACTGAAACTCAGCCTTTCGGCACCGAAACGCCCGAGGTCATAATGAGCTCCCATGGTTGCCATGAACTCAATGCCGCAGCATGATGTTGCAAAAGGCAGCGGCCAGATGGAATTGCTCCTTGCCAGGCCTATCACCTTGTCGAAACTCGTAGCGAACAAACCCGGAGAGGAATATCCTTCCGGCGGATCAACTTTACTGTATATCGGCTTACTTGTTTCCAAAATTTCGCTATTTAATCATTCTTCCCAGTTAAATGCTCCCTTTTTATAGATGTAATAAAACCCGAACAGCAGAAAGCCCAGGAACAACAGCATCTCCAAAAATCCATCCCATCCTGATTCCTTGAAATTAATAGCCCAGGGATAAAAGAAAATGATCTCAACATCAAACAGTACAAACAGTATGGCTATCAGAAAATATTTCACCGAAAACGGGAAACGGGCATTTCCCTTAACTTCTATCCCACACTCGAAATTTTCATCCTTCCTCAGGGTGCGGATCTTCTTCCTCTTCCCGCCAATAACATGGGTCAGCACCATGGTGATCACAACAAAGCCAAGCGCCACAACCGATTGTACGAGAATCGGGATATAATCCGAAGGAATGAATGTTCTTTCCATCGTTTATTTAGATTAATTCTTTACAAAGATACTGTTTTCTGAAATTATTGTTACAAATTAAACAATTTTCCTCTGAAGCAAACAGGTAAAAAAATCAATGCTTTAATAAACTGCACAAATACAGGCAAAAAGAATGGTCTGACCTGGTTGGGAAGTCAGGCATGAGGGCTTTCAGTGTATGAAGTGAAAATAAATACCCAGCTTAACAAGCCAGATGAGCAGGACTATAAAAAGCAGGCCGAAAAGTACAACTTTCCTTTTCAGAAATGCATTGATCCTCAGATAAAACCTGTAAAAACTTTCCCGGCCCAGAATAAGGTCGGCAAGTATCCAGTAAGGAATGACAGCAACTATGAGAATCCCGGCAAATCCCAGGGGATTTTCAGCAAAAGCTTTCTTCAGATCTCCGTGCAGTATAGATACAATGGAGTGGATGCTGCCGCATGAAGGGCAGGGTATTCCTGTAACCTGTTTAAAGATGCAGGTATTGAAAGCTTCTTCCCGTCTCTCAAGCTTCTTATAACTGTATGCGATCCAGATCTGCCCGGCAAGACCCAGGAAAAGGGCCAGGAAATACAACCGCCTGCGGGTCATTTAACCAAGGATCAATCTCAGCTTTTCAAAGTTCACTTCCTTTGTACGTCCCATGATCAGGAACCAGTCCACAATTGTCCAGATACCAAGGCCACCACAGGTCAGAAGTTTGGCAACGCCCAGTCCGGTATCCCCCAGGATAAACCTGTCAATCCCGAAATGACCACCGAGGATAGAGATAATAAGCATCAGTATCGGTTCCCTGTAGGTTGTAGACTGTATCATCATGAACCTGGAGTCATCGGTTTGCAGTAATTTTTCCCTGATCGCCGGAAGCAGGTGAGGTTCGAAAAACTTTGCATAAGACATAATGAACATGTCGGCTTTCTGTGCATCCATAAACTTTTGGTTTTGGTTGATTTGATTTATTAGATGCCTTGAAACTTTAATAAGTTACAGCATCAGGTAGTAAATATACAAATTTTATACTTTTACAAATCAAAATCGAACATACTGATGAATGCAATGCCCCTTGTTATCGGCGCTCTTGCCATTTTCGCCCTGGCTTACCGGTTTTATTTCAGTTTCATCACTGCAAAAGTCCTGACCCTGGATGACAACCGGGCCACTCCTGCAACTGAATTCTACGACAAGCAGAATTATGTTCCCATGAACAAATGGGTACTCTTTGGTCACCACTTTGCTGCCATTGCAGGTGCCGGTCCCCTGGTAGGCCCGGTGCTTGCATGCCAGTTCGGGTATTTCCCGGGTTTTGTCTGGATGGTCGTGGGCGCCGTAATGGCCGGTGCAGTTCATGACGTGGTCATTCTCTCAGCTTCCGTCAGGCACGAAGGCAAATCGCTTGCCCTGATCGCACGCGAAGAAATAGGTAAAGCGACCAGCGGGGTCACCGCTTCATTTGCCACCTTCATAATCATAATCATCTCCCTTGCAGGCCTTGGCCTGGTGGTCGTGAATGCTCTGACGCATTCACCCTGGGGAACTTTCACCATCGCTTCAACCATCCCTATCGCCCTGCTGATGGGTGTCTGGATGTTCGTCTGGAGAAAACATAAAACCGCCGAAGCAACGGTTTTTGGAGTGATACTTCTCACCCTGGCGGTCATCTTCGGGAAATATGTTCCGGGATCACCAATATCCTCCTGGTTTGATTTTGATGTCAAAACCATGACACTTCTCCTTGCAGGTTACGGGTTCTTTGCTTCAGTTCTGCCTGTGTGGCTTCTTCTCTCCCCCCGAGACTACCTGAGCTCCATCATGAAACTGGGCGTGGTTGCCATGCTCGCAGTCGGCATCATCATCGTAGCCCCTGTGCTTAGAATGCCGGCATTCACACCCTTTGTATACGGAGGCGGGCCTATAATTCCGGGGACCCTCTTTCCTTATCTTTTTATTACCATTGCCTGCGGGGCGATCTCAGGCTTTCATTCGCTGATAAGCTCAGGAACCACCCCCAAAATGATCATGACCGAAGCGCATATCAAACCCATAGCCGTCGGTGCCATGCTTTCCGAAGGCCTCGTCAGCATTATGGCGCTCATTGCAGCCGCAAGCCTCCTTCCTATGGATTATTTCATGATCAACGTTCCTGCCGAAAAACTGGCCCACTATCTTCCCATGCTTAAATCACTCGGCTTTACAGCTTCCGATCTGCCCCGTCTGCAGGCAGAGGTTGGGGAAAATGTGACAGGCCGCACAGGCGGCGCTGTTTCACTGGCCGTTGGGATGGCACAGATCTTTTCATCCATCCCCGGGTTCAAATCATTGATGAGCTACTGGTACCATTTCGCCATCATGTTCGAAGCCCTGTTCATCCTTACGACAATAGACGCCGGTACCCGTGTTGCAAGGTTCATACTGCAGGAAATGTTCGGAAAAGTTTATAAGCCACTTGGGCGCACCGAGTGGCTGCCTGCAAATCTTTTTGCCAGTGCTATCGTGGTATTTTTCTGGGGATATTTTATTTACACAGGCAGCATTTCAACGATATGGCCGATGTTCGGGACGGCAAACCAGCTTCTGGCCACTATTGCACTGACTGTTGGTACCACCTACATCATCAATAACGGGAAAATAAAGTATGCCTGGGTAACTATCATTCCGCTTGTCTTTGTAGGCATCACCACCCTTACTGCAGGAACAATGAATATAATCGGCATCTATATTCCCCAGATGAGTACCGATAAACACTTTTTACAGGGGATGATAAATCTTGTAATGACTGCTCTGATTATGATTTCGGTACTGATCATCCTCAGGGATGCCATTCCGATATGGATAAAAGCAAAGCGGGAAAGCCGGTTGGGAATAGCCGTTTAGGATGGATTTACTTCAGGTTGGTTTCAACCAGCTTAACATCCAGTTCGCCGGGTGTTCCATGATGGCTGTAACGGTACCTCACAATGCCTATTCCAGGCACAACGTCTATTGTCATATCGTCGGCCAGGGTTTTATAATTGACTGTAAACCTGTCGAAAGGACCTAGCAATTTCAATCCCCTGATCGATGAGGCTTCAAAGGCGTGCCTGTCCGTAACCCGCCAGAAGTAATTCAGATCCTCCCTAGTCATTTGTGAAGCTTCACCAAAAGTCTGCCCGGTATCAACCAGCTCTTCCAAAAAAAGTTCAGAATCACTGAACAGGCCCGCAAGGATATTATTCCTGTCAAGAATTGACTTCCTTACCGAGTCAGTCTTCGGGGAGATGAATTTATAATAATGCTGATCTGCTGTTACCAGAAGCCCCCATTCCGAAGGTTCCCAATCCTCGCCGCCCAGGATATCGGTGGGAAATCCCTTCAGTGTTGCAAATGTCAGGCTTCCCCTTTTTTTTACTTCGCTTACCCTGATGTTAAGGGTGACCGGCTTGTTATTATAATTCCCTTTGTAAACCCAGCAATTTGATTGCTTTAACGGAATGATCTCTTTTTGATGGTTCCTGCCATCCCTGCATGCAATCATTGACATTATCAATATAACGGTCAATATGTTCAGAAAGATTACCGGCCTTTTCATCCTTAAATTTTTTGCAAATTAATAAATTGTTATTTAATGAATGCAATGACCAGCATCACTTCTTTCCCCGAAAGGCTGCTCACTCTATAGCTCCCGGCAGCGGCAGGTATTGCAAAGGTCTCGGCATAACTGAATTTCATGCTCATCCCGTTCAGGGTTTCTACAGTTATATCATCCCCCTCCACGAGATTTAGCACATGGCATTTATTGTTTGTTTCAATGTATGCGGATGTGAGGATATGGTACCTCCATACATCATAGTAATGCAAGGGATGCGTCGGCAGATGGAATTTTTTCCAGCCCGGCCCTTCGGCCAGCAATACCGGTTTCGAAATGAAATCACGTGCAATGATTTCCCCTTTACGGCTGAAATCAAGGTTTTCCATAGCCCTTCCAATGTTCAGGTCCCTGGGGTTCCCGTCAAGGTCCATTCTCAGCCAGTCATACATTTTGAAAGTAAAGATATACGGAGTGGTGCTTATCTCGAGCACCAGGTTATTGCATCCTGAACCATGAACGGTTCCTTCGGGGATCAGGAAAAAATCATGCTTTGCAGCAATATGCTGCTGCACGAATTTCGGGATATCCACCAGGGTTTTTTCTTTCGCGCTTTTTTCCAGATTTTTTTTGAAATGTTCACTATCTATGTTTTCAATAAATCCCAGGTTTACCAAGGCATTATCCTTAGTGTCAAGAATATAATAAGCCTCCTGCTGGGTGATGTTTTCGCCGAATTTATTTTGAATATATTCTTCCTGCGGATGACATTGCACCGATAAATTTCCACCGTCGAAAGTATCAAGGAAGTCGAAGCGTATCGGAAACTCATTCCCGAATCGTTCATGACAGTCGCCCAGCACCCTGGCTGCCTCAGTGAACATCAGCCAGTCAAACGAGATTTCAAGCCTGCTCCCGCTGCTTTCCAGGATAAGTCCGTTTTCGGGAACTATCATTTCGAAAGACCAGGCATAATTGGGAACGTCCGTACTCAGCCCGGGTATATGCTCCTTGATCCAGGTCCCGCCCCAGGCACCGGGTTCAAACCACGGCCTCACACGGAACACATTCCGGCTCATTGTATTGAGCGCCGACCTGAAAACATTGCCTTCTATCCAGAAGATGCTTCCCGGCTTTTGCCCGTCCACTATGATATCCACAGAAAAAGAAATCTCATCCTTATGCCTGTTCAGAAGTATCCAGTCGACAAAATAAAACCTCTTGTACATCGCCTTCGGATGTGCAGGCTCCAGCGCTCCGAGGTTGTTGATGCTGCCTGACCTGGCACGGTATTGCATCTCGTTTTTAGGCAGGTCAATGTATATGAGGCGTCCTTCCCATCCCGACAGTGAAGAACCGGGTCCGTAAATAATATTCAGGTCGGCCCCCGGATCAGGCTTCAGGTTGTGGATCTTTTCAACATCAAAATAATCAGAAAGGCTCAGGGTGCAGCGTTTGCCAAAAAGAGGATCCTCACCCCCGAGAAAGGGTTCAATAAGTTTGCTTATCTCTTCGGATGGCAGCATTGCACTGCCCGCATCCATCCAGGAAACATTTAAGCCTGAAGCCCTGAAACATTTATCGAGGCTTTTTCTGAAATCTTCAAAATAAACCCCATGGTAACCATCAATTATCACTGTTTTCTCAAGGCTGAGATGCTTCGCCAGACCGGCGAAACCATCATGGATCAATCCACCCTCCAGGGGAAAAACAGGAAAACACTCGTACATACTTATTTATCAGAAATAAAAGGCAGCCTGGAATAAAATGAATCATCGCAAAGCCTTGCTACACCTGTGATTCCTGCAAGTTCACCCAGTTCAGAAACAAAGACAGGGATATTACAGCCATGATCTTTCAATGCCTCAAGGAAAGGCTTTTCAAACAGGGAATATGAATTTGCGATGTTCCCTCCAATGGTAAGGCATTCTGCATGGAACTTCAGAAGCCACGGGGCAAGGAACACTCCCATATGGAAGCCGAATTCATTGAAGATGAGGGATGCGGGATTCGGGATGCTGACGTTTGGCGATGATCCTGCATCCTGCATCCTGTATCCTGCATCAAGTTCCATAAGCTCCTTTACACCCGTAATTTCTTCACCCGTAACTGCTTTGTACCTGCCAATAAACCATCTTGTGGAGAAATGGTCGTCGGCAATGCTGTTACCGAAAGGCAGGTGATAAACGCAGCCGTACTCAGGGACTTCAGGGCCTGACTCCACGGGAATGCCATCTGAAATGAAGGCTGACCCGAACCCGGTTCCAAGGGTGACAGCCATATTTTTCCTGTAAGCCGAAGCTTTGCCTGTCCAGGCCTCGCCTATGGCAAAACTTGTCGCATCATTTAAAAATCTTAAGGGTACCGAAACATCCAGGCCAAGACGGCTAAGGAGTTCCTGACGCACATTGATGCCATATAAGCTGTCGTATTTTTGAACTCCCTTAAACCAGGCGATGCCCCCTGGGTAATCGAATGGGCCGGGCATTGCAAACCCTATCCCTCCAAGGTCTTCTTTTCCTATGAGGTTAATCAGCCTGGCCAGAGCTTCACTCCAGCTGTTCAGGATGATTTCAGCGGAAGCCTGGCTGTTAACATCTTCCCTTACTTTAAATACATCCGAAATAACATGTCCTCCTGGGCTTATACCCATGCAGGTAATATGGCTCCCTCCGATATCAGCGCCAATAAGAATTTTTGTCATGATTTAGACTTAGGTTTAGTAAAGGTATGGTTTTTGACGCTTAAAAGTAGAAAGGAAATGTTTACCTTTAGTAATCAAAAACTTAAGCTTTATGAAGACTTTACGTTCATTGGGAAACAGCGGGATGATGGTTACACCTATCGGTCTCGGATGCTGGCAGTTCAGCAAGCAAAACAACCTGGCAGGAAAATTCTGGCCTACCCTTGAAGATGACCTTATAACCAAAGTGGTTGCCCTTTCACTTGAAGGCGGTATCAACTGGTTCGACACGGCCGAAATATATGGCAAGGGTGCTTCGGAAAAAGCCCTGTCAAAAGCGCTTCAGGCTGCTGGGAAAAAACCGGGAGAAGTTCTGATCGCTACAAAATGGTGGCCCATGTTCCGTTTTGCCTCAAATATACCAGTTGGTATTGATCAGCGGATTGAAGCCCTTAACCCTTATCCTATCGATCTTTACCAGGTACACCAGCCCTGGGGATTTTCAAGCGAGAAAAGCGAAGTTTCAGCTATGGCTGAATTATTCGCTCAGAAAAAGATAAAATACATAGGTGTCAGTAATTTTTCGGCAAACAAAATGAAAAGTGCCTGGGAAACCCTCGACAAGAAAGGGATCCCGCTGGCTTCCAACCAGATGCCATACAGCCTGCTGAACAGGAAAATTGAATCAAGCGGCGTGATGGAAATGGCAAAAAAACTTGGCATTTCTATTATTGCCTATTCGCCTCTTGCCCAGGGACTGGTCACGGGGAAATTTCACGACAATCCTGAGCTTTTAAAAAACATAGGGTTGAGAAAGCATACTTCCCTGTTCAAGCCGGCCGGGCTTGAGAAAAGCCGCCCTGTCATCAACCTTGTTAAAGAGCTTGCACTGAAGTATAATGTAACCCCTTCACAGGTAGCCCTGAACTGGGTGATCAATTACCATGGCGACTCGGTGGTTGCAATACCGGGAGCTACAAAAGAGGTCCACGTGAAAGAAAACACAGGGGCAATGAGTTTCAGGCTTTCCGACGAGGATATGCTCAGGCTGGATAAGGTGAGTGCGATTTTCAAATAAACCGCGATACAGGGAGCATTGACCGGCCTATAAGGATTTCAGCACATCTTCCACAGTCATCATCATGCTGTCGGTGAAATCGAGATGAGTCACAAAACGTATGACCTGGGGGGCCAGGGACATTGAATGGATATTTTTATCCTTCAGTTTTGCCAGGAATTCTTTCTCCGAATACTTTTTCCCCAGTGTAAATATGAGGATGTTCGTTTCACAGGGCATGACATTCTCAACATAAGGCAAGGTCTCGAGGAGTTTCCCGATATACCTGGCACGGTCATGGTCTTCCTTCAGCCTGCTAATATTATGATCCAGTGCATAGATCCCTGCAGCTGCAATATACCCCACCTGGCGCATGGCACCTCCGAAGGCTTTCCTTACACGCCTTGCCCGCTTGATAAAAGCGTTGTCTCCGAGTATAAGCGAACCTATGGGAGCTCCCAAACCCTTTGACAGGCAGATTGAAACCGAATCAAAAAGGGCGGCATATTTTTGAGGACCTTCACCGGTTTCGGCGAGAGCGTTGAACAAACGTGCCCCGTCGAGATGGTATTTCAGGTTGTGCTTTCTGCAAACTTCTGCGATAGCTGCCAGGGTCCCGAATTTATAAACAGATCCTCCTCCTTTGTTCATAGTGTTCTCAACTTCCACCAGGGTAGTCACCGGGCGGTGAATATCGGTATCAGGATTGATGTGAGACTCAACATCAGCTGCGCTGATCTGGCCTTGGTCCCCTTCAAGAAGGCAGACCGAGACTCCTGAATTCCGCATCATTGAACCGCCTTCATAATAATACACATGAGAATGCTTATGGCAGATTACCTCGTCGCCGGGACGGGTATGTATATTTACCGCAATCTGGTTTGTCATCGTGCCTGAAGGACAATACAGGGCTGCCTGTTTCCCCAGCAGGGCTGCAGCTTTTTCTTCAAGCATGATTACGGTAGGATCATCATGGAATACATCGTCGCCCACTTTGGCCGAGAACATGGCCTCAAGCATTTCCTTTGAAGGGCGCGTTACGGTATCGCTTCTTAAATCAATCATGCCCAAAATTACTAAATTATTCGGTGGCAGTGGCTGCAACACCCGTCAAATTACCATACTATGTACCGGGAATAATTGAATTACCAGGAGTTTGCTTATCTTTGGGGGAGGAGGATAGATCCTTATCACAGAAAGATAGTTTAATCACCAAAAAGCAAGAAAGCATGAAACGTAAAGCAACAGCCGTATGGCAGGGAAACGGGATGGAAGGCAAAGGAAGCCTGACTTCCACAAGTGGTGTACTGAATAATACCCCATATTCATTTTTAACCAGGTTCAAGAACGAGGACGGAATTGCGGGGACAAACCCTGAAGAACTTATTGCCGCGGCCCATGCAGGTTGTTATGCAATGGCTCTGAGTTTTATGTTAAGCGGGGCTGGTTTTATAGCCGACGAACTCAAAGTTGATGCGGCAGTGAGCATTGACCAGGTAGGAGATCATTTCGAGATTACTTCAATAAACCTTAATCTTACAGGCAAAGTGCCCGGGATTACTCCTGAAAAATTTATAGAATTAGCCAATTCGGCAAAAGTCAATTGTCCTGTATCACAGGCTCTGAAATCTGTGAATATTACTCTTTCTGCAATACTGGTATAGCGGGCAGACACATCACATCCTGGAATCTTTAAGCTTTGTTCCGGGGAACTTCAGGAGTATAAAAAAAGGGGCGGTTCTTTCAGAACCGCCCCTGGCGTTATAGAGAGCAACATTACCGCAAAATAGTATCAGTCATTAAAGGCAGCTTCAGTTGGTGTTGAGGGAGAAAATTTGGTAATGTCAGTATCGGCAACTTCAGCATCGCTGAAATCAGCTTCGGCAGGAGCAAGAGGAGAGAGGGAAGTAAGGTCTGAGTTTGAGGTTTCAGCATCGCTGAAATCAGCTTCGGCCGGGGTAACAGGAGCGAGGGAAGTGGTTGAGGCTTCAGCATCATCGAAATCGGCTTCGGCCGGCGTTGCGGGTTTCAGCATGGATGAGATAAAATTCTCAACCCTGTCGGTAAAAGGTTCATCGAAATCGGCCTCTTTTGGAGTAGAAGGTGCAAGTATTGCAACCAGGTCGCTAAGCGAGAACGAAATGCGGGGGCTGAAGTTGAAACCTGTTGCATATGAATTATTTATAGTGAAAATTGTAATTGCTGCGAAAATGATCAGGCTTTTCAGAAGTTTGCCGGTAATGTTGTAATGTGCTTTCATGGTTTTTTGTTTTTGCGTTGTTGATGAAGCAAAAGTAATACACCATGAAGGCCGGGAACAGGGGTTTTCGTCCTTCGCAGGAGCTTACCCGATGAATGCGGGTTAAACCCCGATAAAAAAACAATTAAAATTCGTCGGGAAGACATCCCCCGGTAAACAGGAGATTACTCTTTGTCGAACCCGAACCTCCACACCAGGGCTGCAATGACAGCGCCAACAATGGGAGCAACAATGAAGAGCCAGAGCTGTGAAAGGGCTTTGCCTCCTGCGAACAATGCGGGCCCCAGGCTTCGGGCGGGATTTACTGAAGTTCCTGTAACAGGTATAGCGACAAGATGGATCAGCATAAGGGTGACCCCTATGGCCAGTCCTGCCATCGCCCCATTCCCGTATTTCGAAGTGGTGCCAAGAATTACAAATATGAAAAGGAAAGTCATGACCGCCTCTATAATGAAGGCACTTGAGACCATATAACCTCCCAGATACCCTTCGCCCCACCCATTAGCTCCAAGGCCCCATTCTTTAAGCTGAAAGTCCGGCTTTCCGCTTATTATAACATAAAGAACAAAAGTTCCAAGGATGGCTCCAACGCATTGGGCGATAATATACCCTATCGCGTCCTTGCCGCTGATCTTCCCCGCAACCAGAACACCAATTGTAACAGCAGGGTTTATATGACAACCCGAAATGCCGCCAATGGCATATGCCATGGCAACTACAGCAAACCCGAAGGCAATGGCAATACCAAGGATCCCGATTCCGTTCGGACCGGTCTGGGACATGCCGGAAATCACTGCGGCTCCGCAACCGAAGAGGACCAGGCAAAAAGTCCCGATTAATTCTGCAAAATACTTTTTCATGATTTTGGTTTTTGGTTGATTAACACTGCTAATTTATGTATTTCGAAAGGAAAAGCAACTATTTGGACTTCATTGCCGGAGCCACCTCAACAAGCCTTACGGTCCAGAAGTCGTCACTCAGGTTTTCGTTAAGCAAATAATCATAAGGCATAGTGAAGTATCCCTGCAAACCCCATTGCGCACTCCAGCTGTTACGGACAATGAACCTGTGCGTCCTATCATCATACCCTACCGCAAGCACTGCATGCCCGCCGATTACCTGCTCTCCCGGGCCCGGCATATTAAGTGCACCTGTCTTTGCAACTGTTGAGCTTTCAAAGCTCTCATATACTGTAAACCCGAACACCATGGGGTAACCATCAGCCAGGCAGCCTTTGATCTGGTCAAGCACCCTTGGAACCCTGTGATATGAAAGAACCTGGTGGTCCAGTGCTGTTTTATAACAGGCGGCAGTGGGTTTTACTGCAAATTTTTTAATATCGTAAGGCCAGTTCTTTTCGGGACAGGTTCCATCCTTGCTTACAGTTTTCATACCATCGCGTATCATGGCCCCGCTATCGCTGCCGGTTGAATTTTCGATGACCCTCTCATTATAATAAATGAATAATCGCGAAGGCATGAAATCACTGGCCTTCTGTTTGATCAGGCCGAATTCAAAAGCCGCTCCTATGGCATTGGCGGTACAACTCCCAAGTTGTCCCTGGTCATACACCTCGGGGCAGCCGGGCCTTAGATCGGTCATTGGCGGAAGTTCTTTCAGGACCGCCGCTGGTGCAGCATACCTGTAGTCCCTCTGGTCGGGGATATCGGGCTGCCATCCGTAATGTGATACTTTAAAGCTCATGTTCCCTGTGATTTAATATTTATTATGGACTGCGGATGGGATTTGCGAAAACCTCATCCACAGTCAAAATTACAATTAAACTGCCGCTGCTTTATCCTGGGACCGGCTGGAAAAACGAGTGAATACAAAGGCAAGGACGAGAAATAGAACCCCGATGATGAAAGCGTTCCTTACTCCTCCAATATTTTCAAGAGTTGTAGGATGCGCGCTGTCACCACCTGTTGTCAGAGAGAAGGCCATCTGGAAAACAGAAACACCAATCACTGCCGCCACCGATGTGAAAGTGTTTGAAGTGGCGGAAACGATACCGTGTTTTCCTTCGGCGGCCATGCTCATGATCATGGTGTTGTTGGGCGAGAGGAACAGGCCGAGGAAGGTGCCCGAGAATAAAAGGAATACAATGGGGACCCATACCTGCATCATTCCAAGTGCAACTGAAAAGAAGGAATAGTCTATAACTCCAACGATGAGTGCGATGGTACAGATCTTTACTGGATTTATTTTATCCGACATTTTACCGGCCATCGGGGCCAGTACCATGACTACCAGTGAGGAGATCAGCAGAAGCATTCCCACGATATTCGAAGTAAGTCCCAGGTCTCTTTCCAGGTAAAACGGCATGATGTATGCGTAGCCGAAGTTGGCGCTGCTTGCCATCAGGCTTGCGATGAGGGCGAATGTCAGGGGTTTGATGCTGAACAGGCTCAGGTCAAGGATGGGATGGCTGGCCCTCTTTTCTCTTTTGACAAAAAAGTAAAACAGGAAAGCAGCGATGGTGAGTGCCCCGTAGGGCATTATTACCTCTACGCCCCTGTTGTCAAAGGAATTGAACGCAAGGATAAGGAAAGTGAAGGCAACCAGGGCCAGCAGGGCTCCCTGGATATCAAACCCGCTGAATGAAAATTTCTCCTTCTTCTCTCCCGGGATATATTTTGCCGACAGCCAGATTGCTGCAATCCCGATCGGGACATTGATAAGGAAAATCCAGTGCCAGCTTGCATAGAAGGTGATGAAACCTCCAAGGGGGGCGCCGAGGCTCACACCTATTGATGAAATGGTGG
The DNA here is from genome assembly GCA_903824935.1 of uncultured Bacteroidales bacterium. GTDB lineage: Bacteria > Bacteroidota > Bacteroidia > Bacteroidales > FEN-979 > CAIRDP01. The sequence continues at coordinate 29,555 of CAIJYT010000149.1, forward strand.
TAAGCATGCCGTAAGAAGAACCTACTTTGTCATGGGGCATGAACCTGCCTATGATGGCCAGGCAGTTGGCGACAAGCATCGATCCTCCAAGTCCCTGTATGAAGCGGGCGATAATAAGTGTGACTATACCGGGTGAAATCCCGCAAAGCAGTGATCCTATTGTGAACAGGATGAAGCCGCTGATGTAGATCTTCTTCAGCCCGATGCGGTCACCCAGCATCCCGAAGAGCAGTAATGTGGCTGTGCTGGCCACCAGGTAGGCCAGGAGGACAAGTGATACAATGTCGCGGGAGCAGCCGAAATTCTGGGCTATCGTGGGCAGGGAGATATTTACGATGAAAGCATCGAGCTTTACCATCAGCATGGCCAGGGATGCACTGATCAGGATGAGAGTGTATGATCTTTTTTCAGTCATACGGGCTTACTTTTTCTTCTTGCTTGATTTTGCTTTCGGGTTGAACTCAAGGGCAAGCTTTATCCAGTATTCAAGATCGGCATCCATATCCGTGCCTGTAGGGTCGATAAATAAAAAACCTTTCATCGACCTGCCTGTGAAATCCATCAGCCTGCAACCTCTCTTTTTAAGTGCATCTTCTGTGCCTTCAGGATCTATGCGGGCCATCAGGTCTTCTTTGACAACTCCGACGCACATTTTATCATCCACCAGGTAACAAACCCCTCCCATCATGAACTTTTCTTCGTATGTAATACCAAAGATCTCAAAGGTGCGGTTGACGCGATCGGCAAGATGTTTGTCATAAGCCATGATCCTGATTTTTTGATTAATCCCGGTTACAGGTTGAGGTTTTTTGCCTTGTCTGGATCAAATTCCCCCTCCCACTTAGCAATCACTGCCGATGCCAGGCTGTTCCCTATCACATTCGTGGCGGTCCTGCCCATATCCATGAGCGCATCAACTCCGAGAATAAGAAAGACAGGCAGGGTGGATAATCCGAAGGATGACACAGTCCCCAGGAGGATTACCAGCGATGCCCTGGATACACCAGCCACACCTTTGCTTGTAAGCATCAGCGTCAAAAGCATGAGGATCTGGGTGCCCAGGGGCATGTCGATCCCCGAGGCCTGGGCCACGAAAACCGATGCCAGGCTGAGGTATAAGGTTGTGCCGTCCAGGTTAAATGTATAGCCCAGGGGCAGCACAAATGAAACGATTTTCCGGGGCACGCCGAATTCTTCCATTTTTTGCATTGCCAGTGGGAGAGCTGCCTCGGAACTCGTGGTGGCAAATGCTATTGCCGCAGGCTCGGTAATCGCTCTTATGAAACCCCGCAAAGGGATCCCGAAGAGCAGGCAAACCGGCAGAAGGACAAGAACCATGAAGGCCAGGAGGGCGATATAAAGGGTGCCCAGCAATTGTAATAGTGAGATGATGACCCCAATGCCCATATGGCCCACAGTATATGCTATCGATGCAAATACAGCCACCGGTGCGAAATACATGATGATCCCTGTGAATTTGAACATGACTTCCGACAAGGCCCTGGCAAACGTCAGCATCGGCATGCGGTACTTTTCGGCCACCATGACCATGGCGATGCCGAAAAGTATTGAAAACACGACAATCTGCAGGATCTCGGCCCCGGCAATGGACTTTGCAATATTTTCAGGGAAAATATGAAGGACGATATCCTTCCAGCCCTGGTGGGCTGGGGCAGCAAGTTCATTCATATTGGCCGATTTCGGCAGTTTCAGGCCAACCCCTGCACGACTGATGTTTATGGCTGCCAGGCCTATGAACAAGGCAATGGTTGTAATAATCTCAAAATACAATATGGATTTCCATCCCAGCCGGCCAGTCTGCTTCAGATCGGCATGCCCGGCAATTCCGACAACCAGGGTCCCGAATAATAAGGGAGCTATGATTGTTTTGATCATGCGGAGAAATATCAGGCTGAGTACATCAAGGTCTGTCGCAATGGAAGGGAGATCGTGCCCGAACTCCATTCCGGCCAGCATTGCAAGGAACACCCAGGTGGTAAGGCTCTTTTGCTTTAAGACATAAAAAAAAAGGACCAGTACAGGCAGCCAGCGAAGAGGGATCAGCAAGCCTTCGGGGAGGTTTAGCGAGGCATAATGATCAGCCAGCAGTAAAATGACAACAAGTGATAAACTAATAAAGAATCCAAACAGCAGGCTCTTTTTCGAAAACATAGATTAAAACTTGGAGTAGTAAATATAGGAAATAAATTAAATTTGCCTTAAAAAGATCCAAACATGTTCGCATTCCACTCAGTTTACCTCAAACCCCTTGAAGAAGTTGATAAATATGTTGATGCCCACAGGGCTTATCTGCGGACATTGGTTGAGCAGAAGATTCTTGTTTGTTCCGGCCCAAGGATTCCGCGTACCGGGGGTTTTATCCTGCTTAATGCCGGCAGTAAAGACGAAGCCTTAAACATCATGTCACTGGATCCTTATGTTCTGAGCGGCATGGCAACCTACGACCTTATCGAATTTGAGCTTAAAAGTTGTGCTGAAGGATTCAAAGAGATCCTGAAATAATATTCTGCCTTTCATATAAATATCTCCATGGACCTCCTTCTTACAGGTGTATTTTTATTTTTTGTTTTCCTGATAGGACTACTGCCCTTTCGCCTGCTTTACCTGTTTTCGGATTTCGGGCAGTATTTCCTGCGCAGTGTTATGGGGTACCGTAGGAAGGTGATACTGTCGAACCTCAGGTCCTGTTTCCCCAACCTGTCGGAAAAAGAACTGGATGACATCCTTAGGAAAGTTTATAAAAACCTTGCCGATGTGCTGGCCGAAGGCATCAAAGGGTTCAGCATGCTTCCGCGAACAGTAAAAAAGCGCCACTTTATTACAAACCCTGAGATTATTGAACCCTGGCTTGCCCAGGGAAAGAGCGTGATCGCTCTGCCCGCCCATTTCAACAACTTTGAATGGGGCAGCATGTCGCCGGGATTGTTCACAAAACATCCCATCATTGCCTTTTATAAGCCCCTCAGCAATAAATATATCAACCACTTCCTGAAATGGAGCAGGGCGAAATTCGGAACCACACTGGCTTCAATTTATGAAACTTACCAGGTATTTGAAACCAATGCGAATACACCTTCGGTATACATCATGGCTGCAGACCAGAGCCCGGCCAGGCCTGAGAAATCTTACTGGATCACATTCCTGGGAAGGGAGACTGCTTTCCTTCACGGGCCCGAAAAATATGCCCGTATGTATAATTATCCTGTTGTGTATGTGGATGTACAAAGGGTTAAACGCGGATATTACACCGTTAAAGCGATAATGCTGGCCGATGACCCTGCGTCCCTGCCCGAAGGGGAGGTCACGCGAAGGTATGCAAAGAAACTCGAGGAAACCATCCTGATCGACCCGGGAAACTGGCTATGGTCTCATAAACGCTGGAAACTCTCCTTATAAGTACATGGCATCAATCCGGTCGGTGTAACTGGCCGAGATCACTTTGCGCTTGATTTTAAGGGTGCTGGTCAATGCATCATTTTCGATGCTGAATGGTTCATGAAGCAATGTAAACTTTACAACTCTCTCGTAGGGGATTAGTTCTTCCTGAATTTCTTCCAGCCGTTTCCTGTAAAATTCCAGTATCGTGGCATCGGCGATCAGTGATTTTTCATCAGGACAGGCTTTTCCAACCAAAGGAAACAGAACTCTCAGGGAATTAAAGGACGGCACTATAAGAGCCGATATGAATTTGCGGTTGTCGCCAAGTACAACGATCTGCTCAATAAACGGATCATCGCCCAGTAACAGTTCAATTTTCTGGGGTGAAACATACTTCCCTCCGGAAGTTTTGAAGATATCATTGATCCTGTCAAGCATGATGAGGTTGCCCTCTTCGCTGAACTTCCCCTTGTCACCACTGCAATACCACCCGTCCTTAAGCACTTTTGCAGTTTCACCTGGCTTATTGTAATATCCTTTGAAAACAGTTGCCCCGGAAATGAGGATCTCCCCCTGATCACTTATTTTAACCTCTGTCCCCGGCATCACTGTTCCGCAGGATTCAAATTCATATACATCATCCTTGAAGCATGAAACAGTAGCCGTTGCCTCAGTAGACCCGTATCCGTAATTCACAAACAGTCCGGCCGCATGGAAAAACCTGAGCAATTCGGGCCTGATAGCAGCGCCGGCACAAGGCATAAAGCGGATATTCCCGCCGAATATCGACCTGAGTTTTTTTAGAACCAGTACGTTTGCGATGCCGCGCCTGAACCTGACACCAAAGGGCGGGCGGCAATTATTTTTCAGGTATGCTGAATATTCATGGCCTGCGAAGATGGCCCAGTCAAAGATCTTTCTCTTACCGGGAGCCCACCTGGCTTCTTCCTTCCTTATCTCCTCATATGTTTTCTCGAAAAACCTGGGGACTGTGCACATTAAACTGGGCTTTGCTTTTGAGAGCTCTTCGATCACCATCTTCGGATTATCGAGGAATACATTTACAGCGCCCTTGTATATCATGTAATATGTCCATCCGCGTTCAAAGATATGGCTGAGTGGAAGAAAGCAAAGCGACACATCCTGTTCAGTGACAACCAGTCTTTCGTCATGGTTCTGAAAACAACTGAAAAAATTGTCCATCCCGAGCATAACACCTTTGGGTTCACCCGTGGTGCCTGAAGTATATATGATTGTCGCCAGGTCATCAGGTTCTGCTGACTGCAGGATCTGCTCAAGCCTTTCCCGATTCGCTTCGCTCTCACCCAGTTTGAGAAAGTCTTTCCAGCTTATGCAACGGGCGTCCTCATCCGCAGAAAGGTCATCCTTGAAATATACAACTTTTCTCAGGCTTGCCGAATTACTAAAAAGCCATTTGGCTTTCTCAAGCTGTTCCCTGTTCCCGGCAAAGAGAAGTTCCATGCGGGTTTCATCAACAATGTATTTAAGCTGCTGCTTTGAAGTCGTTGCGAAAAAAGGAACCACTGCAGCCCTGATTGAGAGAATGCCAAGATCGGAAATAGTCCACTGCGGTTTGTTATCGCTGAAAATCCCCAGATTCGATCCTGGACCGAAACCAAGAGACAACAAAGCTTTTGCAACCCTGTCGGTGGTGGAAACCAGTTCCAGCCAGTTATAGCTGCTGTATTCCTCCGTGCCTGGAGCCCGGTAACGGAATACCTCACGTGTGCCATAACCGCCAGCTCGGTTGCGCATCATATGAACCAGGTGTTTTTCCATCGGTATGTTAGGTATTGACATGCAAAGTACCGACATTTTTTCGATGATATGAAATTACATATGTTACATATATATGATTGTATTGCAAGGGAAGCCCGGAATTTTGTTTCCCCTGATTTGCTAACAGAAGTTTTTTGATGTAAATTTGTATCACTTTTATCCTTTCCCCGGATTAATGGTAAAGGAGGTAAAAATGACAGTTACTACATTGGATCTCTTTCAGATCCTTCAAGCGAAGTTGGGACAAAATGAAGCAAAAGCCCTGGTTGAATTTGTGGAAAGTGAAGTGCAATTAAATCTTAAACAAGAAATGAACTCTTTTGCGACTGGTGATGACATCCGTAATTTACGGGGTGACATGCATGCTGAAATCCACAACCTGGACATAAAAATAGAAAAAATGCGAGCCGACCTGATAAAATGGATGTTCGTCTTCTGGATGGGTCAGATCAGTGTGACTGTAGCTGTGGTAATGCTTGTTTTGAAATAAGCTTTCGTGTCTTCCAATATCATTGAAATCAGCAATCTTTCGAAGTACTACGGCCGTTCCCGTGGCATAGAGGACGTTTCCCTGAATGTCGGGCAGGGTGAATTTTTTGGCTTTATCGGCCCCAACGGGGCAGGCAAATCAACAACCATCCGCATCCTGCTGAACCTCATTTTCCCATCTTCAGGCAGTGCAAGGATATTCGGCCTCGATGTGCTCAGGGATTCCAAAAAGATCCGGGGCCGCCTGGGGTATGTGCCTTCCGATGCCAACCTGTACGATAAAATGAAAGTTCGCGAATTCCTCAGCTTCGGAGCGGCATTCTACGGGAGGAATAAGAGTGAAGACAGGATACAGGAGCTGGCAGGCATCCTCGATCTCAACCTGGAGCGCAGGATCACTGATCTGTCCACAGGCAATAAAAAGAAAGTGAATATCATCCAGGCGCTTGTGCACAGGCCCGAACTGCTGATCCTCGATGAGCCAACCTCCGGTTTGGATCCATTGATACAATCAAAGCTTTTCGGACTGCTGACCGAAGAAAACAAAAGAGGCACAACGGTTTTTTTCTCTTCCCACATCCTGAGCGAGGTGCAGGCACTTTGCCGGAGGGTGGCCATTGTCAAGGAAGGCAGGATCGTTAAATCGGATGAGATTGCAGTCCTGAGGGAGAAGCAGCTGAAGAAGGTCAGGGTGCTCTTTACAGACACAGGCACGGGCCTGCAGCATGACTTTAAAATTCCAGGCATGGAATCATTTCACAGGGAAAGTCAGAGAAGCATTGTATTCATGTTTTCGGGTGACATCAATGAATTGGTGCATTGTTTATCGGGCCGCTCCATTGAAAACCTGAGCATTGAAGAACCTCCGCTCGAAGAGATCTTCCTGCATTATTACCAGTAAAAACAGGGTTGTATGATAAACATTATTCTGTTTCGTATGGAATTCCGCAGGAACGTCAGGAGCCTGGTGCTCTGGTCGGTGATCATCTGCGCCCTGATCTTCTTTACCATGTCGCTGTTCCGTAGTGTGCTGCAGTACCAGCAACAGATCATGGGAATGATGAAGATAGTTCCGATGGCCGCCATGAAAGCCAGGGGCTTCGGAAACATCACGGATATTTTCTCCGGCCTTGGTTTTTATGCAGCAAACAATATAGTGTATATGATGCTCCTGGGAAGCATCTATTCCATGGTGCTTTCATCGAACATCCTTTTAAAAGAGGAATACCTGAAGACAGCCGAATACCTGATGTCGAGGCCGATCAGCAGGGATGAGATCTTTGCAAGCAAATTGGCTGTTGCCCTGCTGAATATTGTAATCCTTAACCTGGTTGCAGGAATAACCGGGTTTATTTCCTTGATTGTATTCCGTTCGGGCGATGTTGTAATACGCCCCTTCCTGATCATTACCATGTATACATTCCTGCTGAACCTGTTCTTCGGTGCCCTGGGAGTCATTGTGGCTGTAATGATAAGACGTCCAAGGCCTGTCACTTTCTTCTGCGTGGGGCTTGTCCTGGTGTTTTATTTTATTTTTACCATCTCAAGGATAAGCGGGGTCAGCGGTGAATTCGGTTATGTCAGCCCGTTCAAATGGGTTAACATGGATGTTCTGAAAAGCGATTTTTCTTTCGAGTTCTGGCGGATTGCATTGTTCCTGGGCCTGGCGCTCCTCCTGTCGGGCCTGTCTCTTATGATTTACAGGAAAAAAGATATTCTTACCTGAAAAAAAAGGCAAGGATATTTCCCTGCCGGCCATTTGTGTAATATAAGCAAATTACCTATTGAGTAACATCTGGCTTTCAAATACATTCGGGTTTGGAACGTGGGTTTCAACCCGAAAGAGGACAATAAATGCGAAAAAATTTGCATGGTAAATTTTCAAATTTACTTCCCTTGTGCGCAAAAGTTTCGCATTTTTGCTGTAATGACGAGCCCTGACGAATGAATTTTAAAAATCTTTTCGTTTTCTTGTTTCTTTTATTCTCAGCAACCCTGCCGCTGCATGCACAAAGACAGCCGGTACCGGGTCAGATTCCTTATCCGCCCTTGTATTTTGATCATCTTGGCCGTGAAAACGGGCTTCCCTCTGAAGTCGTTTTCTGTGCTATACAGGACTTTGAAGGGTATATCTGGGTAGGAACAACCAACGGGCTTGCAAGGTATGACGGGCATGACATGAAGATTTTCAGGTCAATCCCAGGAGACAGTGCTTCACTTGTCGACAACAGCATTTACGACCTTCACCAGTCAAAAGATTCCCTGATCTGGATCGGGACAGGGAACGGGCTGAGCGTATATGATCCGAATACAGGGTTGATTAAAAACTTTCCTTTCGACACAAAAAAACCGGGCGGTTTTCCGGCAAGGCGTATCTATTCTTTTCATGAGGAGACTGACGGATCGTTATGGGTGGGAGCCGATGACGGGATTGTGGTTGTTTCCGGAAGCGGCAGGATGTTCCGTCACATCAGCATCAGTCAATGCCCGGATCCCCTGAAAAGGGAATATAATATGAATATCGTAAGCTGCATAACAGCCTTCCCCGGTGATCAGGGCAAACTGCTTTTAGGAACTATGGGCGGACTACTTCGTTTTGATAAAAAAACGAATTCGGTCGACAGGGATTTCGGAGGGCCAATCTTACCACGGACTATGATACGCGGGATCCTCCCCGATTCAAATATGCAGGTCTGGGTCTTCGGTTGGGGCATGGGGCTGGCTTGCTTCGACCTGAAAAAAGAGAGCTGGAAATCGTTTTGTCCCGATTCAAAGAAAATCACAATCCTTTCGGTCATACCTAAAAACCGGGATGAATTATGGCTGGGAACCGACGGAATGGGCCTGGCAATATTCAATAAGCGAAACTCCTCCTTCTTTTTCTATAAGAATAAGGCGAAAAACCAGGGATCCGTTCTCCCGGATGTGATCCACGGGGGAGCTTATTTCAACAGCAAACAGGATTTCTGGATCTGGGGGAATGGAATTGACATCGGGAACAGGGAACTTTTTTCGTTTAAGCAGATCAGGGCCCCTTTCAGGTTCTGGTGGATGAGTTCGTTTTTCAGGGATGGAAAAAACGATCAGCTGTTTGCCGGGGCATATCGATGCAGTGGGATGCCTGTGTTCGATCTGAAAAAAGAAGTCTGGAAGCTAATCGGGACCGATTTCCCCCTGCCGAAGGAAGGACTTTCGGTCAACCAGTTTTTACGTGATTCCCAAAACAGGCTTTGGATCAGCACAAGGAGCGGCCTGGCGTATTACGACCGGGAGGCTGATCTTCTCAGGCTTTTCAGGACGCCCGAAGGGGAAACCCCGAAATTGAGTGACCCTGTGGTTTACGGACTGTTTGAAGATGCAGATGGGAATCTCTGGGCGGGAACCCGCTACGACGGGGTCATGCGGATCAGCCGGGACCGTAAAAGAATTGAAAATTTCAGGCACATCCCTGGCAATCCTCAATCACTCATTGAAGGAACTCATTTTCTTTCTTTCCAGGTTGACACGTTCAAAAGGGTCTGGATGGGCTGCAGGAACGGAGTTAGCATGTATGATCCTGTAAATAAAAAATTCAGCAACATCCTGATGGATACCCTGCAGAAATACGGAATCAAAAAGAGATGGGTGAACGGGATGGAAAAAGATTCGCTTGGAAGGATATGGGTGGCCATCGATGAGGCCGGACTGGTGAGAGCAGAACCCCGGGCCGACGGATCTTTCGGGATAAGGACCTTCCATTCGGGTAACGGAATGAACGATCCCGGTACAGGCATGATCGCAAAAGATCCCGATGGAGGGTTCTGGGTGTTGAACAATGGCCTGCTATACGTGAACCCATATATTGAACAGTTCCAGGTTATTGATCTGAAAAACGGGCTTCATGAAAATCCCAGCGGATCTTCAAGGGTTTATGTTGATGAAGAAGGAATGATTTACCTCGGGGATTCAATTGGATTCGAAACAAGGAACATGAAAGACATTCCTTTCAAAGACAAACAGCCTCTCTTCCTTAAGGTCGAATCAGCGGAGATCAACGGCAAGGTAAGCCCTGAACTGCTTGCCTCCCGGCACTATGCCATCCGGCAACTTAGTGCAGATGAGAATAACCTTACATTTCATTATGCGGCTATCTGTTTTCACAGAAGCGGCCAGGTCCGTTATAGGTATAAACTCAGCGGGTATGATATGGCATGGATTAATGCCGAAACATCAAAAGAAGCCCGTTATACTAACCTTCCCCCCGGCAGGTATTCGTTTATTGTAAGCGTGTCCCAGGGTTCGGGATGGTATGAAGTGAAACAACCTGTTCAATTTATTATTCGTCCGCATATCTGGCAAAGATGGTGGTTCATTCTTACCTGCATGACAACACTCATTGCGATAGTAACGATCATCTACCGTTACCGTGTAAACCAGCTTCTGAAAGTTGAACGGCTGAGAACAAGGATCGCTACCGATCTGCATGATGACGTTAGTTCCACTTTAAGCAGTATTTCGATCCTCAGCGATATCGTCATACAGCAGACCGAAGACCGGAAATCAGCCGGGATGATAACAGAAATCGGGAGCAGTGCGAAGGAGATGCTTGAACGCATCGACGATATCATTTGGGCAGTCAACCCCTCAAACGATACCTTCCAGGACCTAGGACTCAGGATCAGGGAATACGCGATCCCCCTGTTTGAGTCGAAGAACATTGCATTTTTAATCGACATGCCCGAAAGGCTCGATGATGTTAAATTGCAGATGGATGTGAGGAGAAACCTTTACCTGATTGCAAAGGAAGCGGTCAACAACCTGGTTAAATATTCGGCATGCAGCAATGCATGTATCATTTTCACTGAAGCATCATCCCAGCTGGTACTGGAAGTAAAGGATGACGGAATCGGGTTTGACCAACTGAAAAAAATCAACCGCAACGGTTTGAAAAATATGAAAAAAAGGGCTGAACAGATAAAGGGTTCCCTGGAGGTGAATTCACAACCCGGAACCGGAACCCATATTTTGCTGAAAGTAAGAACCATATGATCATATGATTGTTTCACCCCGGCTTCTGTCGTAATATTGTAATCAAATCTGTACTGCCTTGGCTGTAAAAGTTTCCATCTACGAAGACAATGATTCTCTGCGGAAAACACTTTCCCACCTGATCCAGGGAACTTCATCCCTGGAACTGACAGGCAGCTGGCCCGACTGTTCCACGGTGATTGAAAACTGCAGGGAAAACACCCCCGATGTAATCCTCATGGATATTGATATGCCAGGGATCTCGGGGATACAGGCGACAGCAATGGTAAAACAGAATTTCTCCAATATAAACATTCTTATTTTTACAGTGTTTGAAGACCGGGAGAAAGTCTTCGAAGCGCTCTGCGCAGGGGCGACCGGATACCTGCTCAAGAGATCCGGTGCAGTACAGATCATCGAATCGATTCTGGAACTTCACGATGGTGGATCGCCGATGACCGGCGAGATCGCAAGGATGGTTCTGAAGTTCTTTTCAAAAGCCCCGATTAAAAACGAAAACGACTATGCAATCTCGGCCCGCGAAATGGATATCCTCAAATGCATTGTCAAAGGCGACAGCTATAAGATGATTGCTACTTCCTGCTTCATATCCATAGGAACTGTACGCACCCATATCAACAACATCTATAAAAAGCTTCACGTGAATTCCAAGTCCGAAGCTGTGATCAAGGCCATAAACGAACGCCTGATCTGAGTTCCCAATATCATATGTTTATCTGATTGCCACGCAATTACTTGCTCTTTACTTTTACATTAAAAAGTAAAGAAGAATGAAAAAGCTGCATTTAATCATCCTCGGGCAGATCCTTCTGCTGACATTATCATCACCTCTCAGTGCACAGGTTTTACCATTAAAACCGATGTATGCCACCGATGTTCTTGTTACAGACCTGAACATACGGAATGTAACAAAAACAAAAGTTGCGGTTGCTGAAAACGGGTTTATCTATGCTCTTGCGTTTACCGACATTGACTTTTACCGGGAGCGAAGCTGGGAAGTATATAAGTCAGCCGATGATGGAAGAACCTTCCAGAGGATCTGCAGCCGTACCTATGGTTATGATTATATAGCCCTTGCAGATGTTGATTTCGTGGTAACCGGGTTCACCCCGAATGACATTAATGTCTTCGTCGCTGAGGTTGGTAACCCCGGAACAACCGGTTCACACAGTGCATACTGCATGATAACAAAATACAAGGCCAACGGGGATTCTGTAGGGGTGGTCTACAACTACGACTGGGGTGCAAACACTACAATGAACGTTTCCGTTGCCACTGATTTCAGGTCGCCCGACCAGTCCTTCTCTAAACCATTTACAGTGGCCCTTGCATGGACGGGTTCGGCTTTGTTGGGAAACTCCGACCACCTGACTTATGCAGTTTCGGTAGATGGAGGAAGCACGTTCACCGACCATTTTTTGTATAACCAGCCCTGGCCAAAACGCCTGGGCCGGGTCAGCCTTGCCCTGGGCAGTGCACCTGATGCCTGGAATATTTTCACGGGAATGTTCGGAGTGGCTTTCGAGATGAATAAAACCGGTGAGACCGGCGACATCGGTCTTATCATGAACTATACCGATTTCAGCGGGGCCTGGACCAATCCGGTAATATTCTCCGCCGTGGGAGCCTACAGCTTCCCTTCTCTTGCAGTCCGTCAGAAAGTCCCCCTGGTTTTGCCGTCAACTGACCGGTTTTCAATGATGCTTTCATTTAACCATCCTGATATGATATACCTGTACACCATGGATTCTACATTAGTTACCGCTGGCTGGCCTCAGAGAACCTGGCAGGATTTCAATTTCGGGGGTATAGGGTATCATTCTTCTGATACATTAAAAGATTGCCGGGTCGTTTACAATAAAAATGCTGAAAGTTATCTTCTGACGTATCAGACCAGGGTAAGCAATGAGTTACGGTATGTTTCGATTAAAGCAAATACTCCTTCAAACGTCACCGAGAAAGGCAATTACAGGGACCTTAATACAAAAATGACATGGAAGGCATTTCCTTCGGTTGATATAAACCTAAAGAAAAACAAAGCTTGTTTTTCCTGGACTGATGAGCCCTGGGGGAACTTTCAGAGTACCCTGTTCGATTCGGAATGGTCAACGGTAGGGATAAGCGAAACACCTGAAACCGGGGGATTGTTCAGCTTTTATCCGAATCCTGCAAAGGATATGATCTTCCTGAACAATAATGCTAAGGAACGGGCGGAGGCCTCTGTAATTACAAGTGAGGGCAAAGTGCTTAAACGATTCAGTCTTGACTTCGGATTGCAGAACATAGATCTTTCAGGCATCAGCCCTGGAATATACCTGCTGAAAGTTGCGCCTGAAGCCAGTCAGCCTGAATTCAGGAAACTGATCATCCGCCGGTAAAAAAATCCACCACAGCCAAATGAACAATACCCTCCGAATGAAACAAGCTGCTGATAAGATCTGCATTATGCTTGGTTTCATGATGATCGTATTGTTCCCTGGTAAAATGGCGGGACAGGACATCCAGAACTTGAAAAACAAGAAACCGGTTACGTTTCACGGCTCGATCGCAAATACCTTCCTGTTCCTGAACTCAGGGAAACCGGGCGAAAATCCCCAGCTGATATGGGCGGTGAGTGCGAACGCAACCCTTTCGGTTTACGGGATCGATCTTCCTTTTTCCTTCACTTTTTCTGATAAAAAAGCCAATTATTCCCAGCCTTTCAACCAGTTCGGCCTAAGCCCGAGGTACAAATGGATCACTGTTCACCTCGGGTACAGGAATGTGAACTTTTCTAATTTCGTGATGGCGGGCTATACGTTCCTGGGCGCAGGTGTCGAACTGAATCCCGGAATTTTTCGTTTTGGCTTTATCTGGGGCCGGTTCGTGAAGTCATCCACATCCAATACCGACCAGAGCCTGTTCGCCCTGCCTGAGCTTTCCAGAAAAGGTTTTGCAGTTAAAATCGGACTGGGCAACCAGAAAAATTTCGTCGACCTGGTGTTTTTGAAAGCCAAAGACGACAGCAGCTCCCTGAAAAAAACAACAAATGATTCCCTGGTCACCCCTGCCGCTAACATCTCGCTTGGCACTAAAATGCATTTTACGATTATCAAACCCCTGATCCTTGATGTTGAAGGGGCAGTGAGTTTATACACGAACGATATACGTTCCCCGGGTTTTGCCGATTCAAACAGCAGCGCCTGGGTAAAACGGCTTAACAACATCATCCCCATCAACCTTTCAACAGAATACTACACCGCTTTCAAAGCCTCCCTGGTTTTCACTAAACCCTCCTATTCCCTTGGCCTGGTCTATACCCGCATCGATCCCTCGTACCGCACCATGGGAATATATTACATCAACAACGATCTTGAAAATATTTCATTCAATCCCTCTTTTTACCTGTTCAAAAGGAAGTTCAGATTCTCAGGCAGTGCCGGTTACCAGCACGACAATCTCCGCCACACCAAGAGAGCGACATCGGTCAGGACGATCTGGAACCTGAATATCGCCTACGATCCTGTTCAATGGTTCGGGATCGATGCATCCTACGCTAATTTCAGCACAAACCAGAAACCAGGGAACATCCCCCTGGTTGATTCTCTGAAAACCTATAATGTGAACCGAAACCTTAGCATCAATCCCCGCCTGCTTTTTGTCAACCCAAAGCTTATCCACTCTGTGATCCTGAGCTTCAACCAGAGCGACTATATCGACCGCAATTCATATACTGATGCTGCAACCACCAGGGCCACGACCATTTTCCTGAATTACAGCGTAACCTTTATCAATTCCCAGCTGGGACTGAACGCAGGGCTCAGCTATATCAACTGTGTGAATTCCTATGCCGAAACCAGAATGACAGGAGGATCGGTTGGCGTGAGCAAGCCGTTCTTTAAAAACAAGCTGTTCTGCAGCCTGGGTGAATCGGTGCAGAATTCGTATATCGCTTCCCAGTCAGGATGGGTGTTCAATACCAATGCCTCGGTAAGGTATCGTCCTCATCCCAAGCATTCGCTTGTTCTGCAGATATACCTGGTAAACAATACCATTTCTGACCAAACCGCCGCAAACGTTTTTAACCAATCAAAAGGAGACCTGAGTTATGTATTTACATTCTGAAACCTTTCAGCTGATCAGGAAGACATCCGTCATCCTGGCTTTTATCTTGATCATTCTTTCGATTTCAGGATCAGGGATTGCGCAGCCCAGGCCTTTGAAAGTGAATGTTGTGGTGATCCCGCCGTATTCAACCCGGATATCTGATTATATCAACACTCCGAATAAAATCATCGTCACCATTACGAATACCTCTGCCGGGCCGGCCGGCAAAGCCTATAACTTCTATCTCCTGGGTTCGATGAGCTGCGACGCAGGTATGTCGATCGCCACTGACCCGAATTATCTTCCCACCCGGTCAATATCGATCCAGCCCGGACAGGTATACAAACTAACCCAATCAGACGTTCAGGAGATGTATGACGCGAACCATCTTATTTATAACGGGATCAGCCAGCAGCAGATCCTTCAGGACGGAGGATTTCCGGAGGGGTATTATACGATCTGTGTTTCGGCTTATGATTACCAGACCAGGCTTAAGCTTTCTGATGACGCTCCTTCGGGATGTAAAAGCTTCCCCGTCACAAACCTTGAAACACCCATCATCCAGAAGCCGATATGCGGAGATACTGTTTGGGATCCCCAGCAGCTTGTTAATTTTACCTGGAGTCCATGCGCCGGTGCCCCCCCAACAACCATGTACAGGCTCAGGATTGTAGAACTTCTGTCGGGGAACCAGGTTCCCCCTGATGCCTTCAAAACAACACCCCCTAATCCGTTTTTCGAGGCAACAACCCAGGCACCGGTGTTTTTGTACACCAGCGCCTTCCCCCCCATGACCGAGAACCGTACCTATGCATTCGCCATCCAGGCTTTCGATACGAAAGGACAGGCTGCATTTAAAAACGGAGGATGGAGCGAGATCTGCTATTTCGTTTATAAAAAAACCAAAAAGCAGATCGGTGGAGGTTTAACCATTGTCAAAAAGCCCCCCCCAAAACCCAAACTTTTCAATGTCGCAACACTCTCGGGACATATTGATTATAAATTCCCGGTTTCAGGCGAGCAGCATCCGATGAAAAACATTAATCTTTCACTGCATGTGGTGTATGTGATCAAAAATGCTACAGCTGTCTCAGGAAGCGGACAAACAACCCAGGGAGGCGAAATAGTCTTCGACCCGGTTTCCCAGGGATTTTCGAACCAGAAAACAATAGCGCATGATAATATGCAGTTAAGGGCAACCGCGACTACCGATAATTCGGGGAATTTTAACTTCAGCACAACCATTGACCCTGAAGAGCAATTCGGGCTCATCCAGGAGGGATTTGCAGCTTCCATGAGCATAACGTACCCGCCGACTCCTGTTGAGATCGGCCCGGTAATCGGAGGGATAGACCCCAGGGTGATCCCGGGCTGGGATGGACTTATAGACAATATCCTGCTTGAAAATAACGGGTTCAAATATGAGAATTTAATTGGAAATTCGGGAGGCTATGGCTATTCTAACTTTGAGTTGGGCTCAATGACCTGGAGCGGCTTCAACCTGGCCGGTACATTCGCAGGTAAGGAATTCGTCAATATTGTAAAAGATGAAATCGGGTTGAAATTCAATAATCAGGGCTATAATAATGCGGGAGGACAAATCGGACAGGGAGGACAAACACAGGTGATGTCACTGAGCGGTCATAACCAGAATCTTGGTTCGGTAAAAGGCGACCTATATAAATATCTAAGGGTGGTCGTAGATAATGATTATTACAACAGTCCGGATGACGACTTTTTACTTCAGTCCGGCACCGACCTGATCGCACCCACGACTCTGATCGGACTGGTAAACACCTATAACCTCACAGTTGAAGTCAGATCGGGAGATACTCACGACCAGGCGGCTGGAACAAACTCGGCCATGGCGAATGTAAAAGTGGAGGTGGGACGCATTGCCCCTATACCCGAAGATGTTCCCTTTGAAGAAGGACAGAACCTCAAGCGCAAAGACTTCATGCAGATTGCTCCTTCCTGTCCGCTTATTTCAACAGATTTTACAGGGGCAAGCCCCAAAGGGGTGGTGAAGTTTATGGATCTGGTCAGTAACAAAGGTCCGATCGACATGTATGAGCTGACAACAAATACAGGTAAAAAGGAAGGGGTTTATAACTACCTGCCCGATTACCAGACGTTCACAAGGGGTATCAAGCCCTCTTTCAACTCCCAGTTTACCCCGGATGAATTTTCCATAAAGGTTGAGTTGGATCCCGATTATCCAAGGATTGCCGGGAGGGTTATGTATAAAAATTATGCAGTTCAGGGAGCAAGTTGTTCGACCAACATCTCAAACCAGGAGGTATATACTGATAAGGACGGGTATTTTGAAATTACCGGGCTTGACGTGATCAGCACCGATGCAAATCTGCTTATCAAAAAATACGGTTACGAAGACAAGCTGATCACGGGGATAGGAAAGCTCCAGACCGGCGGACAATACTATAATCCAGGAATTGAGCTTATCCCCTGGGGTTATATTACCGGGAGCATTGAAGACAAGGAGGGGAACCCGATCGAGGCGGAAGTTCAGATCGACTCTTTGCCATTTCATCAGACATCCGCAGGAAATTCAATAATCGTACCGGCCAGCCAGAAATTCAAATTCAGGGCGCCCTCGGGCAGCAGAACACTTCATATAGTCCCGGTATCACCTGCTTATATGGATGGAAAATTCGTTGTAACCGTAAATAAAACTCCCGATGACCAGCCGCCCCAGGACCTGGGAACGTTCAAGATGACAAAGAATATGCACAGGATAAGGATCTTCGCATACCATGAAGAATTTTCAGGCGTTCAAACCCTTCCAAAAAAAGTGGGGGTGGGGGATTGCTGGATTGACCTCGAAGGTTTCAAGAAGAAAACCGGAAATACAGGTTATGCTGAATTTGAAGTATCCTCACCCGCCACTGAATTCCACGTAAAAGTGACCCCCCCCGATGCAGATCCCTATTATGTATGGGTGGAAGGGACCGTCACGAACACTCCCTCAAAAATGTTCAAAGATTATAGTTTCGCACTGAAAACAGGGAAGACTATAACAGGGATTGTAAAATCCAGTCCCGGCCTTGAAGGGGTTATTGGCGCAAGGGTGTTCGTTGAAGAATCCAATTCCAATCCTTACCTGAGCACCAAAACCTTAAGTAACGGCTTCTACAGTCTTCACGGAATACCTGAATACCTCACGAAAGTCACCATAAGCGCTGTTAAGAGCGATTCCATGATCTCTTATGTGGGGGAATCAAAAGAAGCCGATATCAGCGGGCCAAATCCGAGCGTCAACCTTACCTTAAAGATCATAAATGACGTGGATCTTTCGCGGATATTGGGCTTCCCGCTTGAAGCCACCGATTACCAGAAACAACCTGATGGGACAGCTCTGCTGAGCGGGCATATCCAGCCTCTGAACAATACTCACTTTATTCTTTTGAACTACGGGACCAGGCTTGACTTTTTTAAGGTTAAAATCAAAAAGTCGGCCCAGCTTAATGCAAAAGGAATTCCGTATGCCGAGCCTTCCGAAGGATTTCTGAAGACCGATAACAGTCTTCTTGAACTACGCTATCACAGTGCCTTCAGGATAAACCAGCTTCCCTCAGGTTCAGGGCCCATTAAAAAAGGGGAAAAGTTAAGTATAACAAAGGGCTCCGATGGGAACGGGATCATTAAAGGACGTGCACATCTCCTTAAGAATTCCTTCCAGTTCCCGTCAGCACTCATAGATTATGATGAGTCTCAGGCATTCTACCTGTATGATGGCGCATCGGGGAGTCAGAATATCATCACCATGGCCGGACAGGGTTCGGGCATCCCTGTGTCGAGGTTTGGTTTAAGCAGCTTCACAGGGAATGATATGCCAGTGAAATTCTCCGGATTTACTTCAACCGCAAGATCTTCGGGCTCTTACCTGAAAAACGACAGCCTTGTCCTTGATCTGAACGTTAAGGCCACCCTCAAGGGAAGCATACAAACTATTATGGATGTTGGTAAAGTGCGGATGTCCGCTTCGTTTATTAATCCGGTTGAAGTGAATCAACCCCTTGACATCAGCCTGGGTGAGAAATGGAAAATCCACATTGATAAACTGACCTGGAACAGCTCCCAAAACGGGTTCAGTGGGAAGAATCCTTCCCTGATAACAGGATTCGCAACTATTCCGGTGAAGAATTTTAAACTTAAACCCGAAGATCTCATACTTGAAGGTTTCACAATCACCAACCTTAAGATCGGCAACGCCTCTCCTATTGACATCAGTAATGAAGCAGAATGCCTCTTCTATTTCGATCCGGTCGCAGGCGAAGCTGGCAAGCCGCATTATGTGATCAAGATCATCGGGCAGGATGCGAAAAAGACCATAGCGACACTGAGCGGGCTACCAGGGACTCAGCCATCCGCGAAGCTTGATATTGGTTCTATACAGGTGCTCGACAATGACGAACAGCTGTATGCAGGACTCGAGAATTCAGGCGAACTCCTGTTTTACGATGTCTTTCACCTTAAAGTCAACCAGATCACGGGCCGGCAGAATTCGTTCACGCTTACCGGGATTTACAACCTTAACCTGCCCAGGATACCGAATTACAGCAGAGCCAGCCTGAACTTTTTCAGGGATAAAACTTCCCGGGTTGCCATGAACATGGATCCGCTGCCGCTTGAATTTTCAGGTCCTGCGGATGTCAGGTTCGAAGCAAACCAGGTTAAATTTGCTGATACACTTTTCCCGGGGAATTTTCAGTGCAAGGGTAAACTTACATTCACCGACCAGGGGATAACAAAAACCCTGGATGCTATGCTTGTACGTGAAACCAGTCAGGGATATGTGAAGATCTTCCCCGACAACCAGTCGTTCGTCCTGGGTTCAGGAGGTTCAAATGCCGTGCGCATGACCGGGCTGAACGGCCAGATGCCGGCAAACAAAGCCGACTGGGATTTCTTCTGGTTCCAGGGAAAGCTTGCCAATGCCAAAAATGCAACCCAGCCAGGGCAGACCAACAAGTTCTTTGTCAAAGGGTCAATCACTTCAGAGGGAAATTCGATTTCGGCTGAGAACCTGAGCACTCCACTAGGAGATGTTAAACTGACCTATGATTTTAAGAATAACATCCTTCATGGGTCCCTGGTGATGAAAGACTATTCCCTTTGCGGATTTGCGGCAAACGGTGCGGCCGACATTGAATTCGGCTCGAATGGCTGGTATCTCGCAGGTTCGGTGAAGATCTTTGTTGATCCTTTGATCATTCAGACGATTTCTGCCGGACTGATCTTCGGGAGTATCAGTCCAGTTCCTCAAAGTGCGAAGAACACGGTGCTGATGAATGCCAAAAACAAGGAATGGCCCGATTCCCTTGATTCCCATCTGAAAGGATTTTTCTTCACAGGGTATAAAAGCCTGTTCCCACCTGTTTCTGTTGCTGCAGGATTCAGCCTGGGAGGATACTTTGTTGGCTATAAAGTTTCGGCAGAGGCAGGAGTTGACGCCCGTTTCTGGATGAATTTTCTACCCAACTCATACGAAATGGGATTCGGTGTGATGATGCTGGGAAATGCTTCTGTGTACCTCGGACAATACACCGGCGTAATCTGTCCGTACATCAGCGGAGGCACAACGATCGGGTTCGGGATCAACAGCGGAACATACAACTTTTCAACGAAGAAGTTCAAAGTCCATGGACAGGGTTTTGTTGGAATGTCGCTGGATGCGGGGATCTGTTTTGGTCCATTTTGTAACGGATGTCTTTCAACTTCACTGAGCAAGACCCTGAATTGTGATGTATGGATTGAAAACCAGCCGACTTCCGTTGACTTTTCAATCGACCTGAAATAAATAAAATCAAAGGAGAAGAAATCATGAAAAAGATATTTCCTGTTCTGTTTTCAGCCCTGCTGATCCAGGTTTTTACAACTGTTAATGCCCAATACCCGGCAGCATTAAGTGCACCAAAGGGAGTTTTCGTTCTGTTCGATTCGGCCTGGCATAAAAATTCAGTGATTGAAATCAGCCGCAGTGACAATTCCGGCAGCTTTAAAGATCTTGCCAAAATCACGGTTCCTGTCGTCGAATCCGAATTTAAAAAAGGAATAAAGACTGCTGAAAAGGATTTTACCGCTTTGCCCGAAGCGGATGAGAAATCGGTTTCGGCCTGGTGGATGGGGCTTAATGCCAGTCAGGCCATGCCTGTCTTTATGATGAATCCTGCAGGCCTCATTGCTGCAGGGATCGCATTCTATGATAAAACAGCTGTGACAGGAATTACCAGCAGTTACCGCATCAGGATCACCGGACCCGATGGATCTACGGTAATGCAAAAATTCACAGGGAATACCTTACTCCCGGCAAGGGAATCACTGCCGGTCCCGCACTTTGTCAAGGCTGTTGAAGACGAAAGGATTATCCGTGTTTGCTGGGGCTATGTTCCAAAGAAAATGCCTGCATTTGTCAAAGTATACCGGCTCATGGAGGGTGAAAAAGACTACGGGGAAATGAAGTTCAGCGGGGGATTCAATGTTAAGGGCGACAGTGTTTACATCACTCACAGTGACACCATGGTTAAAGCTATGTCGGCGTACAAATACGTTATCCGCGCTTTCGACTGGCTGGGCAATGCCTTTCCGGTTTCAGATACCGCAATCGCCCGTGCTTACTCGGTTTACTCGGCACCGGTCATCCGCATGTTCTATACAAAAGCAATACCCGAAAAACATGCCATCAGGCTTTCATGGCCGCAACCCGAAGGACAGAGCCTCAGGGGAATTTTGCTGTTCCGTTCGGCCAGTATTGACGGCAGTTATATACATCTGGCCACCCTGCCGGCAACCGACACTTCATATACCGATATTGTGCCCATGGCCAATGAGAATTACTGGTATTTTGCTGTTGTCGCAAACCGCTTCGGATACGGGATGCCAAGCACAAGGGTGTTCGACCTTGTAAGCACTTCTACCATTCCTTTACAGCCATCTGCTCCCAAAATTTCGGCTGCGAAAAAAGGGGCCGCAATCAGCTGGTCAGGCAAAGGCGAATTTATCAAAGGATATTATGTTTACAGGGGAGAAGGGTACCGGGGGCAGTTAAAACAGCTGAGTGATATCGTCAAACCTTCTCCAAGTCCGTTTTACCTCGATTCTACGGCGTTGCCCGGATCAGCTTACCGCTATGCCGTTGCCGCCCTGGGCGAGGGAAACGGTATCAGTAAGTTTTCCGATTCAGTATCCGTTATGATCCCTGCAAATGGGCATATAACAGTACCTTTCAACCTGAGTTACCGTATCGACGGTTCAGTAATTATGCTTTTCTGGGAGAATCTTCTCATCGATGACGGAATGGTCAGGGGATATTTGGTATATCGCAAAGCCGGCGGGAAGACTGACTTCAGCAGGCTAACCCAGTCTGCCTTGTCATCACTGACGAATTCATTTATAGATTCAACAGTCATGGGAGGTCAAACAGTTGAGTACTCCGTCGCATCGGTCGATCCAAAGGGCATTGAGAGCCAGAGTAGCATCTCCATTGTAATTGAGATGCCTGAACTTGCAAGGATACAGGTGGGAAACCTTTCACTGATTAACGATGGGGGCAACGTCATTGTGAAATGGTCTGAAATAAGCGACCCCGCCTTAATCTCATTCAAAGTCTTCAGGTTTACCGAAACAAGCGAACCCGTTCTGATAGGGACAGCGAAACCCGGAGAAAATTACATCACCGACCGCTCACCGGCGAGAGGCAATGTTCTGAATAACTATTTTGTAAAAGCAGTTTACGGTGAAGGTATGGAGACCGAACCTGCAGAAATACCGGCAATTAGGGTTCCCTAGAACTCGTCGGGCAAGGCTTTCAGCTGGGCATAAGTGAATACGGGCCCGTCCTTGCAGATATAAGTACTTCCGATATTGCACCTGCCGCATTTACCCAGTCCGCACTGCATCTTCATTTCAAGAGTAGTGATAACATGCTCTGGGGAAAATCCCAGGCGGTCGAGCGACTGCAGTGTGTATTTGATCATGATCGGCGGTCCGCAGGTGATCACCTTGGTGTTGGCGATCTCAGGCTTCACCACTTCTTCGAGGATCTTGGGAACCACTCCAACATTCTCCTTCCAGTTATCCTCAGCTTTGTCAATGGTCAGAACCACCTTGATGCTGGTGTTTTTCTTCCATTCTTCTATTTCTTCCTTATAACAAAGGTCTGCGGATGTACGGGCACCATAAAGAATGGTAAAGTCCTTGTAATCGGTACGATGGTCAATACAGTATTGTATCAATGAACGCAAGGGGGCCAGGCCTATTCCACCACCCACGAACAAAAGATTCCTGCCTTTGATCTCTTCCACTGGAAACCAGTTACCGTAGGGGCCGCGAATTCCAACCTCATCCCCCTCCTCGATATTCAGGTGAATGTCGGCGGTAACAACACCGGCCTTTTTGATCGAGCAGTCAAAATATCCTTTTCTCGTGGCAGAAGATGAAATACAGAACGTGCATTCACCGGACCCAAGCAGTGAGAATTCAACGAATTGCCCAGGCTCCCAGGTGAACTTTTCCATCAGGGCTTCATCCTTGAATTTCAATCTGTAAGTCCTCACGTCAGGCGTTTCCTGTATTATTCTGTCAACTTTTGCCAGGGAGGGAACTAATAATGCTTCCATAATTTCAAAATTTAAATAGCGAAGTAGCGAGGTAGCGAAATAGCGAAACCACATTTCGCTACTTATTTTTATACTTTGTTTACAATACAACAGGTGTCGATGCAACATGGTTAACTACGTCGAAAATACTGATGTTCACGGGGCAGGAAATGGCGCAATGCCCGCAGCCCACGCAGAGATTCACTCCGAAGCGTTCCTTATAAAACACGAACTTGTGCATGGACCTCTGCCTCCAGCGTCGGTATTTTGCCGGGCGTGGATTATGGCCCCCTGCTTCAAGTGTAAAGTAAACATTGTTGCAGGAATCGTAGCTCTTGTAACGAACACCTGTATCCTTGATCTTCACGTCGGAAATCTTGAAACAATGGCAGGTCGGGCAAATGAATGCGCAGGTGTTGCAGCTTACGCAATTGCGTGAAGCTTCTTCAAATGCAGGCGAATTAAAGCGTTTCGACATTTTTTCATTCACGTCCTTGTAATCCATTTTCAGGCGGAACGAAGCAGCAAATGCCTCATATTGTTTTTTAATATCATCCATTGCCGACTGCTGACTGCCGACTGCCGACTGCTTCTCCAGGTTTTCCTTTAGAAAATTCTCTCCCTTTTCAGTTCGAGCCTGAATATAAAGCTTACCTCCGATTCCATTGACGAGGGCCACATCCGTAGCATCCAGGTTCTCCACATCATAATCAAGGGAGGTACAGAAACAATGGGTATCGGCCTTGTCGCAACGGGTTGAGAAGATTACGGTGTTAGCCCTGCGTTTCTGGAAGTCGCTGTCGATGTAATCCCATTTATTCACTGCTTCCAGAACCTGCAGCCCGCGTGCATCGCAATGCTTCACTCCCAATATGACACGGGGCACAGCCAGGTGGTCATCCTCCGTTTCAGAGACAGAGGTCCCGGCGCTGTTTGATTCATATTTCATGATCTTGGAGGAACGCGGGAAGAACAGGGGTTTCACGCTCATCGTCATGGCAATGGGTGAGTCCGGGTCGCATTCCTTCAGCGATGAAACCTTTTTATAATCATACTTCCCGAATTTCTCCACAGGAGCATAGGTCTCGTGCTTGCTGATGATGGCTTCATACAGTTTCTGCAAGCCAGCTTTATCGGTAACAAAGGTTGAAAAACTCATAATTCTTTCTTCGGATTACATGATAAAATCATCGGGATCCTTGAGGCTGTATTTATAGAAAGCCCCGCGGTCGCCTTCTTCAACTCCGGCCAGGTGATTCTGGAAATTTTCGTAAATCACCTTCTCGTTCTGTTTATGCAGCAGGTGCAGCGGAAGATGGCTGGGACAGGCTTTTTCACAGTTCCGGCAGTCAACGCAGCGGCCTGCCAGGTGCAGCGACCACGTCATCAGGGCATGGAAAGCGCTTGAAGAGGTGTTCGTTCCGTTGTACAAAGTTGATGTTTCCTGATCAATGCAGCACTTGGCGCAATAACAGAGAGGGCATGAATGTCTGCAGGCGTTACAGCGTATACAGTTTTCGAAGATCTCTTCGAAATATTCCCTGCGTTCAACCAGGCCTTTGGTGGCAAGCTCGGTAATGTCGGCATTTACAATATAATCCTTCTTCCCCTGTAGCTTTCCGAGCATTTCATCATATACAACGGCATCCGGGATGAAACATTCCATGCAGTTTTGCATCTTGTTCCCCTTATCGTCAACCACACCCTCACAGGCGACCCCTATGATATAAAGCTTATCTCGTTTTACCTGGCTTTCGGTTAGCAGGAGGTTAAGGGAACGGCTGTCACAGCCTTTCACAACCAAACCCACCCTCTTGTTCCTGGTATGATCGGCTTTGAGGTAATTTGTAAGGTTGAATACGGATTTTTCCGTAAAAACAAGGACCGACGTTTCTTTTGGATCGGTAATCACAACGGGTACCTGGTTGTCGTCGAAGCCGCTCATCCGGTAACCGACGAACACGTCGATCTTCCCTTCTGCGAAAAGCTTTGCGGCAATGTCCCGGATTTGGTTTGAATAGTCCATTATCGGTTAAAGTTTTCTTTTTTATACAAATGTAGAGGGCCGAGTTTTACAACATCATCGGTCACTTTTTTCACGACCTGGGCGAACTTGGCGCCTTCGGCAGCGGATACCCAGCTGAACTGTACCCTGTGCCCATGGAATCCCACCATTTTAAGCAGTTCTTTGGTTACCAGGAAACGCCTGCGGGCGTAATAATTCCCGCTGATGTAATGGCAGTCGCCCGGGTGACAGCCCGAGATCAGCACGCCATCCGCAGTGGTTTGTAAAGCCTTGATGATAAACCAGGGATCGACCCGTGAAGAACAGGGAACCCTGATGATGCGGATGTTCGGCGGATACTGTGTACGGGATGTACCTGTAAGGTCCGAGCCCGCATAGGAACACCAGTTGCATAGAATACCCATAATCACCGGTTTCCAGTCCGGAGGCGCGATGAGCTCGGGTTTCTCAATGCTGACGATTTTGTCTTTTGATTCTGCTTCCATTAAATAGCAACTATCTCGTTAATGATTTGAGGATCTGTAAAACCGGCCAGGTTTATAGCCATGGAACGGCAGATGGCTACGCATGAGCCGCACCCCTGGCATACGCCTTCGTTGATTTTGGCCACGGTACGCATTTCCTTTGCGCCATGTCCGAGGGGAATATCTTCAGTTACGATAGCCTGGTAAGGACAAACTTTCACACAGTTCTGGCAGCCGCTGCAAAATTCCTTGCTGACCGTTGAGACCATCGGGTCCTTCTTGATGGTGTCACCTGCGAAAAGTCCGCAAACCTTGGCTGCACAAGCCGAAGCCTGGGCAACAGTCTCGGGAATATCCTTGGGCGCCTGGGTGCATCCTGCCAGGAAAATTCCGGCTTTGGCCGTTTCAACAGGGCGAAGTTTGGGATGTGCTTCCGAGAGATATCCGTACTTATCATAGGATATGCCCAGTAGCCTTGCCAGTGCCGGGTTCCCTTTATCGGGAATGACAGCAGTTGCCAATACCACCAGGTCGGCTTCAACCTCAACTTCCTGTCCAAGCTGACCGTCTTCCCCGCGAACCATCAGTTTGTCGCCTTTCTGGTATATCTTCGACACCCGCCCTCTGAGGTAAACAGCTCCTGTTTCCACCTGGGCGCGGTTTACGAATTCTTCATATCCCTTGCCTGCGGCACGGATGTCCATATAAAAAATATAGGCCCTCGAATCATGTACTTTATGATGAAGGAGGATGGCGTGCTTGGCTGTATACATACAGCAGATCTTCGAGCAAAACTCTATTCCCTTGGCTTTATCGCGGGAACCAACGCATTTGATAAAAACAACGGTCTTTGGGACTTTCCCGTCGGATGGCCTTACAGGCACACCTCCGGTGGGGCCGTTAGCCGAGACCATTCTTTCGAATTCAAGCGAATTGATGATGTCTTTGTAACGTCCTACACCATACTCTTCGTAAGGCGTTGCATCCCAAAGGTCATAGCCGGTTGCAACAACAACAGCGCCTATTTCCCTTTCGATCACCTCATCCACCATCTTATAATCAATAGAGCCTTTTTCGCATACCTTGGCACAGATACCGCATTTGCCTTTCAGTAAATAGGTGCAGTGTTCGGCATCGATAACGGGTTTGTTGGGCACGGCCTGGGGGAATGGCGTATAAATTGCTTTACGCTTGTCTATCCCCATATTATATTCGTTCGGCACCTTTACAGGGCATTTCTGTGAGCAGGCACCGCAACCTGTACAGGTCTTGAAATTCACATAGGAGGCTTTCTTCCGGATTTTGGCCTTGTAATTCCCGACGTAACCGTCGAGTTCTATCACCTCGGAATACGGAATAAGCTCAATGTACGGATGGGAGGCTACATCCACCATTTTTGGAGTAAGGATGCACTGTGAGCAGTCGAGTGTGGGGAAGGTTTCATCAAGCTGCGACATGCGGCCGCCTATTGATGGGCTTCTTTCGACCAGGGTCACCGGGATGCGGGCATCTGCAATATCCAGGGCTGCCTGTATCCCTGCAATCCCGCCTCCGATAACCAGGGCACGTTTTGTCACGGGGACCGAAATCTCATGCAGCTGTTCGTTGGCTATGGATTTGGCAACAGCCATCCTTACCAGGTCACCTGCTTTATCTGTCGCCCCTTTCTTATCTTTCTGGTGCACCCATGATGAATGTTCCCTGATGTTTGCGCATTCCAGGAGGTAAGGGTTCATACCTGCATCGCTGAGGGCCTTTCGGAAGGTCTTCTCATGCATGCGGGGGGAACAGGCGGCAACGACGATAGACGTCAGCCTGTGCTGTACAATGGCGTCCCTGATCATCTGCTGACCGGGATCGGAACACATATACTTATAGTCAATCGCAAATTTGACGTCCCTTATCTTTTTGGCTTCCTCGACAACGGTCGGGACATCCACAAAATCGGCAATGTTGGCGCCGCAGAAACAAACGAATACTCCTACTCTTGCCATTATTCAACCTCACTTTCTGCCTGAACGGCTTTTTTACCCTTTACAGGTTTCTTCGGTTCTTCAATAACTTCTCCAATATGGGCCAGTGCAGAGTCGACTGGAATGATATGTTTGGCGAACATCATCTTTGCCTTCGGGAACCCGAAGGCAATGGCCATCAACTGGGTCAGATAGAAAACCGGGAGATCATATTTAACATGGTATTTCTTTTCAATATCGTGCTGCCTCATATCAAGGTTCGACTGGCAGAGAGGACAGGCCACCACGATTGCATGGGCTCCGCTTTCCTTCGCCATTTCCAGGATCTTGCCGCT
This sequence comes from uncultured Bacteroidales bacterium, assembly GCA_903824935.1. Taxonomy (GTDB): domain Bacteria; phylum Bacteroidota; class Bacteroidia; order Bacteroidales; family FEN-979; genus CAIRDP01. The sequence continues at coordinate 57,773 of CAIJYT010000149.1, forward strand.
CAGCTGAAGCACAATATCCGTATCGGAAATTGAAAAAGAAGCGCCGCAGCATTCGGTCTTGAAATCGAAGGGGGTAGCCTTCGCACCCAGGGCTTCCACGATGCGGTCCATCGACATAGGATATTCCGGTGAATCAAACTGGGTGATTGCTTTAGGGCGGGTAAGCAAACAGCCGTAATAACAGGCCAGCTTCATCCCGCTGATAGGATTGGTCACCTTTGCCTTAATGGCTTCAAGGCCCATGTCTTCATAGCAATACTGAAGCATGGATTTTATTGCAACCTTTCCTTCATAATTGCCTTCACCCACCACTGCAGTGTTGATCCTTGCTGCCAGTTCGGGATTTTCATCCATATGCACCTTGGTTGCCTTCATCCTCTGGTAACAGGAAGCGCAGGGAATAGTCATTGTATCGTTGCTGAGTTTTTCGGCAAGGACCAGGTTTCGCAGCGGAAGGGCATATGAAAGGCTTTCGCTCAGGGTATGTGCTGAGGTAGCACCACAGCAATTCCAGTCGGGGATCTCTTCCATTTCGACATCCATGGTCTTCATAACCATTTTTACCGTTTCGTCAAATTCCTCACTGGTGCCGTGGGCCGAACAGCCCGGGAAATAACTTACTTCCTTCATTTTAAACAGTCTTATTTATTCTGTTTTTCAAGCTTTTCTGCCATCTCATACATCTTTTTAATGGCTTTTTTGCTCTTCAATGGCTTCACTCCTAAGGGGATCTTGCCTTTCAGCAGTGCTGTCGGCGCAAGGTGCATATCCTTAAAGAGGTTCCGGGTACGGATATTGAATTCAGCCATCATCCTTAACTCGTAATTCCTTCCGTAACGCTTGATCATATCCAGGAAGATCTCATGGAATTTCCTGATGTTCTTTACCTGTTTGGAATCAGGGGTGAAGTTTTCTTCAATGGCCAGGTGACGTACTGCTTCCATTACTGCAGGTATGTTGATCTCACGCGGACAGCGTCCCGAGCAGGCCGAACATGTAAGGCAGAACCAGGTGGAGTTAGCCATCAGGGTTTCTTCCTTAAGTTCCAGCTTGATCATCTGCATGATCTCGCGGGGTGGAAAATCCATGAAATTTGAGACCGGACAAGTCGACACGCATTTGCCGCACTGGTAACATTCCAGCACATCAGCGCCGCTTTTCTTATTCACGGCTTCCAGGAAAGCGTTCTTACCTTTGTATGAGAGTGTTATCATATAAATTCCTTGGAACTGTTAATATTTTAACAGCCCAAAGTTACTAAAGATTTCTTTTGGACAGAATCTAAATTAGGTGGGGTCTTGATTCTCTGTTTTCGTCTTGTTTTTCACGGATCACGGTTCACGGTTCACATCCCTCTTCCGCCGGTGAGGACACTGTAAATTTTCGGAGACAGGAAACGAAGAATAAATCCTGAGATAATACAAAACCCGATGACTATTATTGGAAGCAGGATAAAAGCTGCCAGGTGGAAGGCGGGCATGGGTTCAAGAAGGGACAGAAAAGGGGTTATGACATACGCGATCAGGGGGGTATGCAATGCGTAAATAATAAATGCGAAAGCGCTCAGCCAGGTGAACCAGGGGCGTTTCATGCACCATCTTACAATGGGATCCAGGCCGTACCAGCATGCTATGAGTCCGCTGAGAACAACTATTTTATGCATCAGGGTCAGGACAGGAAATACAGCACCGCCAAGTAAGGGCTGACCTTTCCAGGCCAGGAAGGTTTTTATAAATGCAAAAGAGACGAACACCATGCCCCATATTGCGGGTTTCAGCGGCGATGAGTGGTTTTCTATATTGAAGCTGTTCTTCTGCATCCATATCCCAAGGGAAAAGAAAAGCAGGCCTTCACCTTCAATCAGTCCGACATTGATCGTAGCCAGCCATAAAAGGACTGCAAAAGAAAAGAAGATCCAGCGCCCGATCCGGTTCATGATGCACCAGCGTATTCCGGGGTAAGCAAGGTTATAAATAAACAGCACGCGGATGAACCACAGCTGGTATGGTACGGGAAGAATGATCCATCGCGCCAGCAGCTCATACCATTTGTAATCATGAAGCAACATCCTGGTATTGTCGATCTGGACCACATGCGAATCAGAGACCAGGGCACGGCTCCAGGGGAATAGTTCAAGGCTGTAGGTGAAAATAAGTCCAAGCGCACTCCATATCAGGTAGGGAAGGAACAGGGTGCGAAACCTTTTACCCGCACGTGATTTGTACGGGCGGTCATCATGCATTGCAAAAAGGTAGCCCGAGATGATGAACAGCATGGGTATCCTGAAACGGAAGATCCCGTTTGCCAGGAAATATTCGATAAAACCTGAAATTGAAAACGGTTCGCCCGGAAGGGTCCAGGGCTGCAGGAAACGTTCCTGCATATTGTAACCATGCACAAACACAAGCAGCACCATGGAAACAAAGGACCAGAACCTGAATTTGCTGCTTACAAAAGGATTAATGGCCGTGGCGCTCATATGCTTCAAGTAAAGAACCCTTAATTTTTTCCTCAAAACTCCTGAATAAAGCCAGGTGTAAGGAAAAATTAAGGGTTCCCTGTTTAGCGTATTGCAGGATTACTGCAAGGTAAATTTGATAGGTAAATTAAACTGTACACGTACAGGTTGTCCGCGTTGTTTACCAGGACCCCATTTGGGCATGGCTTTAACAATACGGATTGCTTCTTCGTCGCAACCGCCGCCGATACCACGTTTCACAACCGCGTTACTGGTTGACCCATCAGGTTCAACAACGAAAGAAACGAATACACGTCCCTGGATTCCAAGTTCTTTGGCTTCTTCAGGATATTTCAGGTTTTCACCCAGCCATTTGTAAAGGGCAGCTTCACCGCCCGGGAAAGTAGGAGGCTCCTCAACGATCAGGAAAACCTCTGCTTCCACTTTCTGTTCAATTACCTGTGTCTTTACCTCTTTTTCCTCTACCTGAACTTCTTCACTGGGAGCTTCGTTGTTTTTGTTCTGGTTCAGAAGGTCCTGTTTACCGAAATCCGATTCCACATTAGTGTCTTCAACAACCTTTGGGGCCGTGAACTTTACTTTTTCCACTAAAGCTTCAGGCGGTGGTGGGGGTGGCGGAGGAGGTGGCAGATCTTCTTTGGGCATGTTCAGCATCTCGGCCGTTACCGATTTCTCCTTTTCCCTGAGCAGCTTTTCCTTATTCAGGTATGCATTGATCAATGGATAGGCAGCGGCGGAGAAAAGGACGAGGATGCCAACAATCAAAGAAATCGTAAGATACCGGCGGTATTTCTTTCGAAGTACATACGAGCCGTATTCCTTATTACGGTTCTTGAAGACGATTTCCTCCAGCGATTCTACACGCTGATTTTCAAGTGCCATACGGTCTGTGTTTAAATGTCATTAAAAATTTATTTCGGAGCATTTTTCAGCATGTCTTTTTCAACCGAGTTGATATCTACAATAGCATAACTGGCGATATTGCAGATAGCCATCTCATCGATAATGTTGACAATGTCCTTGTACTTTGCTTTATCATCAGCCTTGATCAGGACGATGGGACCTTTTTTATCGTCCTTTTTCATCCTCTTGATCTCGTTGTCGAGTGTTGTATCAGACACCACTATTTTACCTGTAACGCGTTTATCACGGTATTCAGCGATCTTTGTGAACAGGTCGCGGTTCTTGTCCAGCAAGATTTTACGGATTCCGTCTTTGCTGAAATTGGTTTTGATCAGCATAGGCAGAGGGGGTTTTTTTGGATCGGCCATACCGATGTAATAATACACCTTGTCGCCTTCCGAAAGGATGATATTAAGGGTGCGGAAAGCCGCGATCTGTGGCTTGTCTTTATCCTTATCCTTCGTGTCTTCCTTATCGGGCATGGTGATGACCATTACTTTTGCCTTGCTGAAAGCAGTGGTAAGCATAAAGAAGGTGATCAGCAAACACATCAGGTCGACCATTGGGGTCATATCGATACGTGTGCCATGCTTCTTCGCTTTACGCTTTCCACCCTTTTTACCTTTTTCTTCTTGAATTATTTCGGCCATATAGGATTTTCTTAAACGTTATGGTTTCTCATTACTTCGCTGCAGCAGGAATATCCTTCACGGAAATTTCCTGTTTCTGCAGGTTGGTAACGAGATTAAATTTATTCACCTTGTTATCCTGTAACAAGTCCATGACCTTCTTGACTATCTTATAGTCTGTATCTGCATCTCCCTTGATGGCGACTTCGGCCCCGACATTTGTCAGTCGGGCTTCACGTACCCACCATGCAAGCTGGTTATCTGTTGAATCCATTGGGATGCCTGTTTGCAGCTTATCCTTGTCTTTTGTTTCCTTCGTATTGAGCCATGTTTTCAGGTCCTTTATAGGTAATCCAAATGATGACATCGTCCCGAACTTAGCTATTTCAACCTTGGTGAACTTTATCTTGTATTGTTCCCCAATTTTTTCAAGCAGCTTACTGCGGAAATGTGTTGAAGTATCCCTCCCGTTGTCGATATTGAAAAACACCTTACCGTCCTTGGAAATGAAGATGGTCATGAGATCAGCATCCGGAGCCGTTTTCTCTGAAACGGATTGGGGTGTGGTGATCACTGCCGCCTCCTGGGGCCGGAATGATGCCGTAAGCAACAGAAAGATCAGAAGCACAGAAAACAAGTCCACCATGGGTGTCATGTCTATATGCGGTGTTCTAACCGGTGGTTTTATCTTTGGCATGGA
>CAIJYT010000150.1 GCA_903824935.1 uncultured Bacteroidales bacterium
GAGAATGCAGTGGTGAAAATAACCATGGGTTTCTGCTTCAGGCTTTTCAGGAATTGTATTCCGTTTATATCAGGCATCTGGATGTCGAGGAACAGCAGGTCAACCGTCTGATCATTCATCATATTAAGGGCATCAAATGCATTGGTGAATTTGCCGGCAAGCTCAAGAAACGGGATCTTGCTTACATTGTCCTCAATAAGTTCAAGCGCAAGCGCTTCATCATCAATTGCAATACACCGTATCATCAGGATTTTATTTTTAGCATGACAGAATAGAGATTGTCCAGATCTTGTATTTCGAGCTGATGCATCCCCGGATATAGTAATTCAAGCCTGCGGCTTACATTCTTAAGCCCTATGCCAGGTTCTTCAAGCTTTAAGTTGTCTTTCCCCGAAGGTTTCGAATTCTCAACACTGAACGACAAATCCCCGGAACCTGTTGTCAATTCGATGCTGATCCTGGACTTTTCGTTATAACTTATCCCGTGCTTAAACGCATTCTCAACAAACGGGATGAGGAGCAAAGGTTCCAGATGAATAGCCGAAAGATCCCCTTCAATTTTAAAATTTATATCAACCCTGTCGGCCAGCCTGATCTTCTGAAGTTCAATAAAATTATTAAGGTAATCCACTTCTTCTTCCAGACTCACTTTATCCTGCCTCGAATCGGTTATCATATATCGCATCATCTGGGAGAGCTTTATGATGGCAGGCTCGGTATCATCTGACTTTTTCCTGGCAAGCGAGCAGATATTATTCAGTGTATTGAATAGAAAATGTGGATTGACCTGTGATTTAAGGAATGCCAGTTCGGAGAGCAGCTTTTCGGCCTGCAGTTCCCTGCGTTCCTTCTCATTTCTGGCCCATTCCCTGGCAAGCCTGATACTGATGCCTATTGCAATTCCTGTAAGCAGCGGGAACAATGGCACCCACATACCCCGGCCAATAAACATGCCGGGGCGGTGGTGCCAGTTCTGGGCTACGGATACGTAAAAATAAAAATACAGGTTAACAAGAATGCATGAAATTACGAGTGTTCCAAGTATGACAAGCATGTAGGCCAGGAATTTTTGATTAAACAGGTATTTTGGTATCAGGTAAAGGTAGTTGAAGTAGTAAAGGATGACTGTCAGCGCTGAGGTCATTGTTATTCTTTGCAGATACGGGGTTATCCCATCCCTGGGTTCCAGTAAGAGGAACGGAATGAAGAATAGAAAAACCCAGATCACGCAATTGATCAGAACAGTAACCCAGAAAGGACGATCCGTGTTCATAACGATACTTGTTTCATCGCTGCGAAATTATACAATATGCAGGGAGGTATTTTGAATAATAGACGGAACAGCTTAATTAATCGATATTTATAGTTTATTTGCCGATAAGCCATACATTCTGTACAAGCGGATATTATTTTTGTATTTTTGTCTTATGCTTCATCAACGACAACAACAAAAACTACTCCAGAAGCTCTCGCCTCAACAGGTGCTTGTGATGCGGCTGTTGCAACAACCCGTGATATCGCTTGAACAAAGGATCAAACAGGAAATCGAAGATAATCCTGCTCTTGAAGAGACTGCCGATATAAACGATTTAGACGAAATTGACGACGAAAATGAACCGGAGTCTATTGACGCCGATGAGGACACATTCTCTGAAGAGGATGAAGACCACGCAGAACTGAAGGTCGACAATGAATTTTCTTTTGAAGATTACTTTGACCTGGATGATATTCCCGATTACAAATTAGTCTCGAACAACCGCAGTCCCGATGAAGAAGCCTGGGAGTCGCCGGTGGTTTCAGGTACCAGTTTCCAGGAATACCTGCTAGCCCAGATGGGAGTCCAGAAGATACCCGACAAGCAATTTATCATCGCTTCCACAATCATCGGGAACCTTGATGAAACCGGGTATCTTACTCGCGAGGTTCCGGCCCTTATCAATGACCTGGCATTCAACCAGAATTTGGACGCCAGTGAAGCTGAAATATTGGAGGCCCTTCAGCTTGTTCAGGGGTTTGACCCTCCCGGCATTGCTGCAAGAACTCTTCAGGAATGCCTTCTCCTGCAATTGATCAGCAAGCCCGACAGGACCTATGCCACCGACCTTGCCGAGGTGATAGTACGTTACTATTTTGACGAATTCTCAAAGAAGCATTATGAGAAGATCCTTCAGAAAGCTCATATTACCGAGGAGGAGCTGAAGGAAGCAGTTGAAGAGATTACCAAGCTGAACCCGAAACCTGGCTTTACCATTAGCGAGGAGGTCAGAAGCAGCCAGTATATAATCCCTGATTTCCTTATTACTATCAATGACGGCGAAATTGAGCTTACCCTGAATTCAAGGAATACTCCCGAGCTTTCAATAAACAGGGAGTATATCGACATGCTCCAGGGGTATAATCATAAGAAAAAGAAGATCAACAACAACGAGAAAGCTGCCCTCTCTTTCATAAAACAGAAGATCGACTCGGCAAGGGGTTTCATCGATGCTATCAAGCAGCGGCAGGAAACGCTGTATGTGACTATGAGAGCGATCATGGACTACCAGAAGGAGTATTTCCAGACCGGGGATGAGACAAGGCTTAAACCAATGATACTTAAAGACATTTCGAATAAGGTAGGCCTTGATATCAGCACCGTATCAAGGGTTGCAAATTCAAAATATGTCCAAACTCCCTTCGGCACCTTCCTGCTTAAAAGTTTCTTTTCAGAATCCCTTCAGAATACAATGGGTGAAGAGATCTCAACAAGGGAAATCAAGAAAATACTTTCCGACACAATAGAAGCAGAAAATAAATCAACTCCGCTTACCGATGAGGAACTGGAGGAAATCCTGCTGAAAAAAGGTTACAACATTGCAAGGCGCACTATAGCCAAATACCGTAAACAGCTAAGAATACCGGTAGCCAGGCTGAGGAAGGAGCTCTGATAGATATACCATGAATAACCACATCTCCGTGGCAAGGATCGTTTCCGGCCTTTTTCATCCCGTACTGATGCCATTCTTCACACTTATCCTCATGCTTCAGTCTCATGCTTTTTTTTCGGGCATCCTGCCGCTGAGGGAGATCCTGGTTTTAATGGCCTCTGTACTGCTCACCACAGTATTCTGCCCTTTCCTGACAATCTACTTCCTTTACAGGACAAAACTGGTGACTTCTTTATTTATGGAAAAACGAGAGGAGAGGATATTGCCTCTTCTGGCAACAGGGGTGTTTTATTACCTGACCTATTACCTCTTAAAAGGCATCAGTCTTTCGGTGCTGTTCAGTTATTTCATGCTGGGTTCAACCCTGCTGATCATCATCTGCATGTTGATTAATTTCTTTTTCAAGATCAGCCTGCATATGGCAGGAATAGGGGGCGTAACGGGGTTCTGGCTTGGACTGAACATCCGCCAGGGAACTTCTCATGAGATATTCCTTTCTTTTCTTTTCCTTCTCTGCGGATTGCTTGGCTATGCAAGGCTGGAAGAGGGACAACATACCCCAAAAGAAGTTTATACCGGCCTGTTTCTGGGAGCCGGTATACTCTTTAGCCTGATGATGCTGTGATCAGAAAGGACGGATGAAGAACCCGACAGTGATAGGGTAGATATTCGGGCCTTTCCCTTTTACGAAAATTGATGAGAGCTGGTAATACCCAAAAACATGGAACCACTTATAACCTATCCTGAGAGTCGGTCCGTATTCAAACTTGTCAAGATTCAGAACATTGCGGTATTTGATCCTTAACTGGGTATTCCCCGGCTGGAGATCAGCCTGGTATTCATCCCCAACATATTTCGTATGGGCAGGTAACATATAACCTACTTTAAAACCCAGGCCAAGCGCAAACTTTGCTTTATTGACATAAGCGAATTCAATTGGAAGCTCGATGTATGGCATGACCAGTTTTGACCTCTTGTAGCTTACAGTATCAGGGATTTTCATGAGATGAGCGGAATCGGCATAGCTCTTTACTATGAAATTCCCGAACATGTTGTGTACCGACACCTGGATCCCGACACCGAAACCAAAATTACTTTTGCCGAAAGGCACTTTGTAAGCGACAAGCGCTGTGAAACCCTGGTTTATAGTCCTGGTTTTCATCCCGGACGGTACGTTCATGTAGATGTCGGTGAACATTCCGATTCCCACATGGATCTTTTTCTTTGTTTTTTCATTAAGGATCTGTGATTTGGCAGTCATTGGGGTCACCAGGACTGAGGCAGTCACAATAATGAGTGCCAGGAAGGTATTTCGGTGCAACTTCATATTCATTGATTTATCCAACAAAATTAACGCTTTTTTCCCTCATCCATTGTTCAGCCCCATAATTTTTGGGGATAAATGCCCTTGCGGACCAGGGCCCTGATACTTTCCACAACAAAAGCCCTGTCTTCCTGGTAGGTCATTCCGAACCATTGTTCGTCGCAGGAAAGTACTTTCACACCGGCTTCTCCGGCCTGGATCAGCCTGTTCACCACCGAAGGGATATAAAATTCGGCCCTGGGATTTTCATAATTATTCTTGATGAATTCTTCAAACCCGGTTTTCAGGTACCCGAAAAACGAGGGAGTGAATCCCCAGCAGTTCATCGAAACAGTGGAGTCGGGGGAAATAACAACAGGAGGTTGATTGGCTTCCCTGTAAACTATTCCCTGTGCAGTCCTTTCGATATTTGTCCTTTCAACCACATCAGTGAGTTCCTTGTTTTTATTGGTGCTGCATATTCCCCTGGAAACAGATCCGAAGTCCGACAAGGTCCTATCGATGCGGTAACCTACCATACAATAATCATTTTTCCTTTCCGGCGTCCAGTCCTTATAATGGCCGGCAAGGGCCTGGTATGCTTTCCTTCCGTAAAAATCATCTGAATTGATCACTGCAAATGGCTGGTCGATAAGATTTTCGGCCATAAGCACGGCATGCCCGGTTCCCCAGGGTTTCTGCCTTTCGTCGGGAACCAGGATACCCTCGGGGACCATCCATATTTCCTGGAAAACATAATCGACATCCACATGATCGCGAAGTCTGTTGATGAACATCTCCTTGAACCCGGCTTCAAGGCTTTCTTTGATGATGAATACCACTTTGCCAAACCCTGAATTAATGGCATCATAAATTGAATAATCGAGAAGGGTTTCACCGTTCGGACCAATGCGGTCGAGCTGCTTAAGCCCTCCATATCGGCTGCCGACACCGGCGGCAAGAATCAGTAAGGTTGGTTGCATTGTTCAGTAAGTTTAATGCAAAATTAGTCTATATTTTATTGCGATGGGCATTTTGTAAATGCAGCTTTCGCTCGTATATCACTACCCACTACCTTATTTCGCTATTTCGCTATTTCGCCACTTTCTTATTTTATGTCCCCTGACTGCATAATACAGGATATACGCATAACAGGGAACCGTAATCCAGTAAGCCTGTGCCTGCCCGAACACATCGGCCAGCCTGCCGTATGCCAGGGGTAACAACGCCCCTCCTGCAATGCCCATGATGAGCAGGGATGAGCCTATTTTGGTGAATTTTCCAAGTCCGTCAATAGCCAGCGGCCAGATTGCAGGCCACATAATGGCATTTGCAAGCCCGAGTAAAGCGATAAAGAATACGCTCAGGTCGAACGGCAGGGTAAGGGAAAAACTCCCGATATTGATCAGGAGGGATGACTGGTAAGGGGCTTTGGTAGCCAGCATAGCGCAGATCACGAAAAGTATTCCGAATAAGGCAGAAGCTGCAAGTACGAATTCCTGTTTGAGGTATTTAGGGATGGTAATGATCCCAATGATATAACCTATCACCATGGCTGCCAGGGTATAGGAGGCAAAATACTTTGCCTGCACGAAACCAATTCCCTGCGATTTACCGAAATTGATGATGGTATCCACGGCGATGACTTCGACCCCCACGTACAGGAATATCGCCAGGACCCCGAGAACAAGCTGGGGAAACTGGAAAACGCTCGTTTTGTTTTGATGTAAGGCGGTATCCCCGACTTCCTCTGCATCGGTATCTATATCTGGCAGGTTGGAATACCTGAGCAGGATCGCCAGAAGGAAAAGAACCACTGCCATTACAATATACGGCACGATGATCCTCCCGGCCAGGGCATTAAGGGTAAGATTGCGGTTTATCTCATCCAGGGATGCAAGATATTGCTTATCGAACCTGTCCATACCCGCCAGCACGATTGCACCCAGGATAAGCGGGCTGATCACACCGGCTATTTTGTTGCAAATCCCCATAATGCTAATCCTCTTGGCTGCACTTTCAATGGGGCCAAGGATTGTTACATAGGGATTGGTAGCAGTTTGCAGGATGGCCAGTCCTGTACCCTCGATAAAAAGCCCGGTAAGGAACAGGCCGAACATCCTCGTGTAGGCTGCAGGTATAAAAAGCAGGGCGCCCAGTGCCATCACGATAAGCCCCAGCGACATTCCGTTCTTGAATCCAACCTTTCGAAGCAGGAATGAAGAAGGAATAGCCATCACCAGATATGAAATATAAAATGCAGAAGCTACAAAGTAAGCCTCAAAATTGTTCTTTTCGCAGGCCACCTTGAGAAATGGAATAAGGACTGAATTAAGCCAGGTGACAAATCCGAAGATAAAAAAGAAGATCCCTATGATGAAGATCGAAAAAATGTACCGGGATTTGCCTGAATTCAGGGATGAGGGTTGGGAGGGGTGGGTCATTTGGGAGAAATTTCAGGGCAAAAATAAAGGAATTCTGAATTTCACCAAATTATCCTATTTTTGTTGTTACAAGAACTACAGCAGAATGGAACCTAAGGCTGAGAAATTTAATATCCTGATAGTTGATGACAGAAAAGAAAATCTGATCACACTCGAAACTATCATTGAAAGCCCTGAACTGAAGATAATCAAGGCGCTTTCGGGCAATGAGGCCCTGGCCCTCATGATCGAACATGAAATCTCACTGGTGTTGCTCGATGTGAACATGCCGGGAATGGACGGTTTTGAAACAGCTGAACTGATGCGCGGGAGCGAAAGGACCAAGAGCATCCCCATCATCTTCATCACTGCCACCTACCGCCAGCCGAAACAGATTTTCAGGGGGTATGAAACTGGGGCGGTGGATTATCTTTATAAACCTCTTGACCGGAAGATACTGCAAAACAAGATCAGGGCATATATCGATTTCTTCAAACAGAAGCATGCCCTGCAGATTGCAACCGTTACACTCAAAAGCACCATTGCCGAACTCGACAAGGCAAAGAAAGCAGCTGAAGTGGCAACTCTTGCCAAAAGCTCCTTCCTGGCCAACATGAGCCATGAAATCAGGACACCTTTAAACGGGATCATAGGTATGACTGACCTCATGCTGATGGATGAAGACCTTCTGCAGCATTATAAGGAACAGTTGTATGACATAAAGCAAAGCGGTGAATCACTGCTGGAGATCATTAACGAGATCCTTGATATATCAAAAATAGAAGCAGACAAGATAGAAATAGAGATCATTGAATTCAGTTTAAGGGAACTCCTTGAATCGGTCATTCGCCTTCTGTCTGTAAAGACTTACCAGAAAAACCTGGCTTTTTTCTGTGAACACCCTGCCAACCTGCCCGATATATACCTGGGCGATCCAACAAGGATAAGGCAGGTACTGATAAATCTCATCGGGAATGCTTTGAAATTTACTGAAAAAGGGAATATCTGCCTTAGCATCAGCATTATTGAGCACCTTGAACATGGTTACGTCCTGAATTTTACGGTAAGTGATACTGGTATCGGAATCCCTGCCGATAAACTGGAAGTATTGTTTGAATCATACAGCCAGGCCGATAAATCAACCACCCGCACCTATGGAGGAACAGGTCTTGGCCTTACAATTTCTAAAAAACTTGTGGAGTTGATGGGAGGTAAGGTCAGTGTAAGCAGCAAAGTCGGCAAAGGCAGCACTTTCGGGTTCAACCTTCCGCTTTTCAACCCCGACACTCCCGATCATTCCTTCGTTCTTGAGTTACCCGGGGAAATCAAGGGATCAAAAATCATCATTGCGGATGCCGAACCAAAGCATTCCATTCAGCTTAAAGAGTTCCTGACTTCATGGGGCTTCAGGCCCGTTATAGTGAAATCCCCGGGTGAATGCATTGAGGAGATCAGCGCAGCAGGCGTAGATGGCGTGAAAGTAGTTTTTATAGACCATGCCTTGCAGAATGGGAATACAGAGAATTTTTATGGGAAAATCCTTGAGGCCAGTCCTGAAGGGAAGAAACCCGAAAGAGTTGTCATGCTATCCAATAAATCAGTGCAGGCCACCCGTAAACTGGTTGCGGAAGGTATCACCCATTACCTTTTTAAACCCGTCCTGCATATGGATCTCCTGCATATGATGGAAAGGATCATGGGGATTGAAACAACCCAGGCAGGTACAGATTCCCGTGTCCAGTCATTCAGTAAAACAGGGCCGAAACTACATATCCTGGTTGCTGAAGACCAACCAATTAACCAAAGGATCATGGTGCAGCTGCTTGGGAAAAAAGGCTGGGACGTGACCACTGCCAATAACGGCCTTGAAGCTATGCATAAGGCACATGAAACAGCGTTCTCCATTATACTCATGGATGTGATGATGCCCGAAATGGACGGTTTTGAATGCACCCGGATGATTCGGCAGGATACCGAGGGGAAGAACTTCAATACTCCAATCATCGCCCTTACTGCCAATGCCATGAAAGGTGACAGGGAACAGTGTATTGCCTCCGGCATGAATGATTATCTTTCAAAACCTATCAATCCTGAAGAAGTATTCCAGATAATTGAAAAGTATTATTCAAAGTGAAATCCCAAGGATTATGACAAACCATACCTGGAAAAGGATCAAACTTGCATTCCTTAATTTTGATTACAGTACCCTTAAAAATATCGGCATAGGCAAAACCATGCTCCTGTATTTCCTCGCCATTTCACTTATCCCCCTCAGCATACTCAGCTACATCAATTTCAGGAATTACTACATGGGCCTCACCATCATGGCCAAGAAAGCCCTCTTCACAACATCCCAGCTGAGGATCAATTATCTCAACACCTACTTTACCGACCTGAACACTTACATTGATGAAATGGCCAGAGATCAGGATCATATTTATTTCCTCGAACATCTTTCGGCAGCTCCGGAAAAAAACAACAAATCAAATACAGGGTTAGGTAGCAGCAAATACGAGGAATTTGAAGCAAGCCTCCGCACCGAGATCCAGAAAAGCTGGATCCCCGACGGCATTCATAACATTTACTTCATCGACCTGAAAGGGAATATTGTTTTTGAACTCAACCAGGCTGATGACTTCGGCAAGAACCTGCTCACTTCAGATCTTTCAGGTACAAAATTTGCGAGGATGACCAAAAAGATCATCTCCGACGGGAAGCGGCAGTTCTCCGACCTGGAATTTTATCCTCCGAGAAGCCAGACTGCATATGGATTTCTTGGCTGCCAGGTAAGAAACCAGGAAGGCAGAAAAATAGGCGTTCTGGTCATTCAGCTTTCTACAGAAAAAATAGACAAGATCATACAGTATGGTGTCGGTTTCGGCGCTTCAGGTCATGTTTACATTGTGGGTGTTGACATGGTTATACGTTCGAACAGCACCATCAGCGGGGTCAGCCCGATTTTAAAGGTTGCCGAGGTCAATGAAAAGACCAGTACCTGGCAGCAGTATAAAGCCAATAACCTTATACTTAAACCCGACGGGAACCCTATACGCGAGGAGGTGACTATATATCCAACAAGTTCCGGGAAGATCGTGATCGGGATCTACAGGAACCTTGATATCATTGAGGAACTTGGAGTGCACTGGGCCCTGGTTGAAGAGATAGACCAGGGGGAGGCTCATGCCATAGCCCAGGAACTGTCATTCTTTGCCAAGGTCGCATTGATCGTGACAACCATCCTTGTTTTCATCCTTTCGATCCTCGTTACCAGGAAGTTTGTCAATCCGCTGAAAGTCCTTTCGGAATGGGCAAAGCAGGTCGGCAGCGGGCAGCTGATCATACGCGACGTCAAAGTTTCAAAAGATGAAGTCGGTGAAATGAAAGATCAGTTCATCCGCCTTGTTATCTCCCTGAAGTCCATGGCCGATGTAAGCCAGGCCGTTGCGCTTGGCGATTACAGCAAATCGGTCCAGATACGCAGTGAGGATGACATCCTCGGCAAATCAATGAACCAGATGGTCGAAAGCTTCAAGAATGTTGTGAAGCAGGCCAAGTCTATTGCCAGCGGGGATTATTCTTCGAACATCGTGCCCAGGAGCGACGGTGATACTCTCGGGATCGCCCTTTATGAGATGACCAACAGGTTGAGGGAAGCCCATATCGAGATCTCTTACCAGGACTGGCTTAAGACCGGACTGAATGAACTCGGGATAAAGATATCCGGAGAAAAAAAGATAAAGGAATTATGTGAGGAGGTGGTCACTTTCCTCAGCCATTACCTCGAAGCCCAGATCGGGCTGTTGTATACGCACGAAGATGACAACCTTCTGCACCTGACTGCTACCTATGCTTATTCAGGTAATCCTGCTTCGGCCAAACCCCTTGCTCCCGGAGAAGGGCTGATAGGACAGGTTGCCAAGGAAAGGAGGAAGATGTTGTTCTTCTCAGCTTCCGAGGTGCTGCCTAATGTGATTGTGGGCCCCGACAACCTCCAGCCGCAGAATTTCGTTTTGGCTCCCATCGTTTTCGAAAACGTTCTGTCAGGTGTGATCGAGCTGGGTTCATTCAGACCCTTTGACGAGCAGAAGCAGAAATTCCTCGAAACATCGCTTGAGAACATTGCAGTCGCATTAAATACGTCCCGTTCAAGGGAGCGTGTGGTGCAGCTTCTGATGAAGACCCAGGAACAGGCCAACGAAATGGCTGACCAGAAAGAGGAGCTCAGGCAGATAAACCAGGAGCTTGAAGAACAAACCAAAGCCCTTCGCTTATCGGAAGAAAGCCTGCAGCACCAGCAGGAAGAACTCAGGGTGATCAATGAGGAACTTGAAGAACGGACCAAAGTATTGGAACTGCAACGCGATGATATCCGCAAGAAAAACCAGGCTCTTGAACTGGCCCAGGAAGAGATCAGGCAGAAAGCCGAAGCCCTTGAGATCGCCAGCAGGTACAAATCGGAATTCCTGGCGAATATGTCGCACGAGTTAAGAACCCCTCTCAACAGCATCCTGGTCCTCTCGGAGATACTGTCTACGAATAAAAACGGGGTGATGACCAAGGACGAAATTGAATTTGCCAAGATAGTTCATTCCTCAGGAACAGACCTTCTGGAGCTCATCAACGACATCCTTGATCTTTCGAAAGTCGAGGCCGGTAAAATGGAACTCGAGATTGAATCTGTAAGTCCTGAGAACATACAAGATTACGTGGTCAGGTCCTTCACGCCCCTCACTCAATCAAAAAATATCGAACTTAAGACAGTTCTAGATAAAGACATTCCCGAAACTATCGAAACTGATATCCAGAGGCTGCTTCAGATCATCAAGAACCTCATGTCGAATGCAATTAAATTCACTGAGCAGGGAAGCGTGACTCTTAAAATAGCAAGAACTGCATCAGGTACCCGTTTTAATAACCTTTCACTCAATGCGGGAAATTCTCTGGCAATCATGGTCACTGATACAGGCATCGGGATACCAGACGATAAAAAGCATGCAATCTTTGAAGCATTCCAGCAGGCCGACGGGACAGTGAGCAGGAAATTCGGAGGCACGGGGCTTGGCCTTACCATCTCGAGAAGCCTTGCCCGCCTGCTCGGAGGAGAGATACAAATGAACAGCCAGATTGGAGAAGGCAGTACATTTATAATCTATATCCCGGTTAACTACCCCCCTCCCCGTCAAGGCGCGCAGGAAACTGCTGAACTTCCTCCTGTCACTTATAAAAAACATGTTGAGGATGTGATTGAAAATCCGCCTGCAGAGGAAGAGCATCAGCACGAAAGCTCAGGCTTTCTTCCCGATACTGTATTCAGAGGGAAGAAGATCCTTGTCGTGGATGACGACATGAGAAATGTGTATGTTCTTTCAAAGATCCTCGAAGAGAAACACGTTGAAATCGTTATTGGCCGAACAGGAAAAGAAGGCATTGACAGGCTTCAGCAGCATCCCGATATCAACCTCGTCATAATGGATATCATGATGCCTGAGATGGATGGATATACTGCAATGCAGCTGATCAGGAAAGAAGAGAGGTTTGCGGCACTGCCTATTATTGCATTGACCGCCAAAGCTATGAAAGGCGACCGTGAGAAATGTATTGAAGCCGGCGCGAATGATTACATGTCAAAACCGGTGCAGACCGAGAAACTGCTCAGCCTTCTGAGGGTGTGGCTTCAGAAGTAGGCAGATCCGCGCTTTCCTTCAAAGGCTCTTCTGCTGAGGGTGGTGTGGATTCTGCTCCTGCCTGAGTTTCGAAATTCTTTTTCTTGTGCTTTAATATCGTTCCATTAACGATAAACACTACCGATTCGGCGATATTGGTCGAATAACCGGCAATCCGTTCGATGGATGTAAGAACCACGATGAGGTTTGTCGCGACGACTATCACTTCGTTTTTATGCATCATTTCCTCTATGATCCTTGTATTCACGGCTTCCACCTTTTCCTCTATCGCCGTGGCAAGGGCGAATATATCCTTAACGAAGGTCGTATTCCTTGAATTCAGGATTGTATTCACGTCATTCACTATCATATCGGTCATGTTTACTATTTCTCCGATATGAAGTTCCTGCAGGATATCAGGGTATTCACTGATCCCTTCTATCTTCTGTGCAATGATCACTGCATGGTCACCCATACGTTCCAGGTCGTTGTTCATCCTGAGCGATGACATGATAAGCCTCAGGTCAGTTGCAACAGGCTGGGTCAACGCAAAAATTGTCTGGCAAAGCTTGTCGATCTTGTTGTCAAGCTTATCCACTTTCCTGTCTTTCTCAATGATCTGCCTTGCCAGTTCGTTGTCGCCCCTTAGCAGGGCGTCAAACGAGTTATGGACCTGCTCGGCTACCAGGTTTCCCATTTTAAGTATCCGCTTTTTCAGCTTTTCCAGTTCCAGTTCAAAATGACGTTCCATATGTTTCTTTTTTTGTGAATGTGGATGGCAATATCCGGGATCAACCGAACCTCCCGGTAATATATTCCTCGGTGTGTTTTACATCAGGCGCTGTAAATATCTTCCGTGTTTTGCCGAATTCGATCAGTTCTCCCAGGTAAAAAAATGCAGTATAATCGCTTACGCGGGCGGCCTGCTGCATATTATGGGTCACTATCACAATTGTGTAACTCTTTTTCAGCTCGAATATAAGTTCTTCTATTTTGCCTGTGGATATCGGATCGAGTGCGCTGGCGGGCTCATCCATGAGAATGATCTCAGGTTCAACGGCCAGGGTCCGTGCAATACAGAGCCTCTGCTGCTGCCCCCCCGAGAGGCCAAGTGCCGAATCATGCATGCGGTCTTTCACTTCATCCCAGATCGCCGCATTCTTCAGGGATCTTTCAACAATCTCCGTCAGTATCTTAAGATTATTGATACCGTTGATCCTTGGGCCATAGGCAACATTTTCAAAAATAGATTTGGCAAATGGGTTCGATTTCTGGAACACCATGCCGATCTTTTTCCTCAGATTTACAACATCGATTTTCTTCTGATAAATATTAAGGCCGTCAATGAGTATCTCGCCGGTAATCTTTACACTTGGAATAAGATCATTCATCCGGTTCAGGCTTCTCAGGAAGGTAGATTTCCCGCATCCTGACGGGCCTATAAAAGCAGTGACCTCCTTTTCGGGGATCTGCATGCTGATCGAATTCAGGGCCATTTTCTGGCCATAGTGCAGAGTAAGATCCCTGGTTATAATTTTAGCTTCTTTCATAATTCAATTCATTTCATTCTTCTTCTCAGTCTTGACCTGATCAGGACAGCTGTAAGATTGAGGGAAAAGGTAAGCATTAGTAAAACAAGGGTGGTTGCAAACTGGATGGGCATGGCCTGGTCAACGTTCGCCGATTGGGTCGACATCACATAGATATGGTAACCAAGGTTCATGAACTGGTCCGAGACAGATGTCGGTAATGTTGCCAGGTAATAAGCTGCCCCGGTAAAAAGTATGGGTGCAACCTCTCCTGCCCCCCGGCCTACCGCAAGAATGGTGCCTGTCATGATACCTGAAACCGATCCGGGAAGGACTACTCTTTTAATGGTCTGCCATTTGGTTGCTCCAAGTGCAAGACTTGCCTCACGCAGCTCCCTCGGCACCGTTCTAATCGCCTCTTCCACCGAAACAATAACAACAGGAAGTGTAAGTAACGCCATGGTGAGGCTCCCCCAGAGCAGGTTCGGCTGGGCCCATTTAAGATGGCCCCCGAGAAACCAGTTGTCCATGCCGGCCCCTACAAACTTGATAAAAAATCCTAAACCGAATAAACCAAAAATGATAGAGGGGACTGTTGCCAGTGTTCTTACCGCGAAACGTATGGTCTGGGCAATCCAGGACTTTTCATGGGCATATTCGGTAAGGTAAATGGCAGTGATGGTCCCGAATGGTACTGCAGCTATCGACATGATGATAACCAGAAGTGCAGTGCCGTAAATAGCAGGGAAAATTCCCCCTTTCATCATCCCTTCTTCAGGAAAGGTCGTGAGAAACTTCCAGGTCAGCGTATCCTTACCTCCGATGAAGGTAACGACAAGCATGATAACTATTATGCCAAGGATCAGAATGACCGACAATGCTGATGCGGCAGTAACTGTACCTCCGATGATCTTATTTTTCAGCCTTATCTTCATTTCCCCTGGATTTTTTTAACAAGTTTACCTTTAACATAAAACTCAGCTACTGCATTGATTGAGAAATTAAAGATAAACAGCATGGAACCTATAAGGAAAAGTACCCCGTAATGCATATCCCCGAAAACCACTTCGGCCATTTCAGCACCTATGGTTGCAGCCAGGGTACGTACCGATTCAAAGGGGTTCAGTCCGCTTAAAGCAGCGTTCCCTGTAGCCATTAACGCAATCATGGTTTCTCCGAAAACACGGCCGACACCCAGCAGGACCGCTGCGAAAATACCAGGAGTTGCAGCCGGCAGGGTGACAAAAACTGCAGTCTGCCATTTGGATGCTCCAAGTGCCAGACTTGCTTCTTTATATGATGCCGGTATTGCCGTAAGCGCATCTTCAGTGATTGTAAAAATTACAGGTATCGCGGCAAGAGCCATCGCAATCCCTCCCACAAAAGAATTCAACCTTGTTTCGTAGCCGAATAGGTTCTGAAGGAAAGTGGCCATGACCATCAGAGCAAAGAACCCTATCACTACCGAAGGAAACCCCGCCAGTAGTTCAATGGCCGGTTTGATCCATTCTCTTAACCAGGCTGGTGCAAATGAAGAAGAGAACAAGGCAGCAAAAATAGCAATGGGGGCGGCAAACAACATCGCAATAAGAGTTACTTTGAGTGTGCCAACAAATAACGGGATCAGGCCGTACCTTGGATTATCCGAAACCGGGAACCATTCATTACTGAATAAGCTGCTTAGAGTGCCTTCGCTTTCCTGACCCGATGACGGCCTGAGGCTTTCATCCTGGTTGACCTCATCAGCGCTGATTGAAGTGTCTTTCACAAGCCCGTATGATTCAGGCTTATTTGCCGCTGCAGGCTCCGAACCGGTATATGTTTCGGGTTTATTTTCACCTGCAGATGCTCCTGTACCGTAATGAGTTTCGGGCTTCGGGCTGCCTGCTTCGGTCCCTGAGCTTCCATAGCTTTCAGGTTTGTTACCGTCCGTAATTTTTTGCTGTTCGGTAGTGGCTTTTGGCCTGTGTTTAAACGCAGGCAGACTTTCACGGAATACGAAAAAGAAAATCAGAATGATAAGTGCAATGGAAAGAAATGCAACCGAAGTAATCAGTTTCTCGGCAAAAAATTCTGAAAATCTAAATTTCTTCCTTAGTGATTCAGCGGTAAAACTTAAACCGGGTGTTGCCTGGTTGGAATTCATTGTAATCTTTTTAAAAGTGAAAGGCAACATTTTTGCAAATGCTGCCAATCACCTACACACAATTACTAACAAAAGTATTACTTAACGGGAAAATAACCAATTTCATTGACGACTTTCTGGCCATCGGCGCTGAGGATCCAGTCAACATAGGCTTTGGTCTCGCCTGTTGGCCTGTTCCTCATATACATATAAAGGTAACGGGTGATAGGATAATCGCCTTTTGCAATGGTTTCGGCTGTTGCATTGAAAGCCGCACTTTTATCGTCCTTCTTAACCTTGCAATGCTTTACACCGGCTGCATAAGCTGCTCCGCCGTAACCTATACCGTATTTATCCTTGCTTACTGCGTTAACAACAGCTGCAGTTCCCGGAAGGGTCTGGCAACTCGGTGCATAATCTCCTTTTACCACTTTCTCCTGAAAGAATACATAGGTACCTGAACTGTTCTCGCGTCCGTACAGCTTGATCTCTGCATCCGGTCCGCCTACTTCTTTCCAGTTCCTGATCTTTCCGCTGAAAATACCACCAAGCTGTTTTATCGAAAGTTCGCTTACTGCATTGCTTTCATTTAAAAAGATGGTGATACCGTCTTTAGCGCAGGGAATCTCGATGCCCAGTGATCCGTAACGCTCTTTCAGTTTCTCCATTTCAGAGGATTTAAGAGGACGGCTGGCGTTGCAGATATCGGTTGACCCGTTGATCAGAGCCGAAATCCCGGTTCCTGAACCACCGCCTGTCACCTGGATGATAACATCCTGGTGGGATTTCATATAGACCTCAGCCCATTTCTGAGCAAGGATCACCATGGTGTCTGAACCTTTAACAGTGATCTTCTTAGGAGCCGGCATGAATGCAAACCCAATCAAAGCCACCAGCATTATGCTTGCGATCAGGCTTATTTTCTTATTTGTTTTCATAATATCTTTTTTATTTATTTTTTATTTCGCTACTTCTCTATTTCGCTACTTAGTTTTAAAATTTCACCTGCAATCTCAGGGTCAGTACATTCTGGTGGATCAGCTTGCTGTAATCGTAAGTACTGGCAACACCATTCACGGTGTAGGAGGAAGTCACGTTACCGTTACCGGTTGTTGAATTCACTGTTCCTACCTTTTTATTCAGAACGATATCGTAATCGATCATGAATTTGATATTATCAGTAAAATAATAAGTGTAAGCAATATCCCAGGTTCCATAAGGAATATCAGAAACTCCGCTCACCAGTTTGCTGGCTAATACGTTGGTGGTTTTGGTAACCGTGGCAATGGTGGGTGTGCCGTTTGCATAGGTCGTTACCGGTTTCGGGTCAGGAGTTGTTGATGAAACATCATATTTTGCTGTACCGATCTGGTCGGCGCTGAGCTTGGTGTTCGGATTGTACCAGTCGTATCTTACGCTGATCTGGTTACGTTTGCCAATGTTTTTGATCAGGTATACATACCAGCCGCTGAAATTCTTGCTGATGGACGGTGTACTGGTAGTGGTTTTGGTGGTCGTGGTGGTCATAAACAGTGTGTCATTCTTTATCAGGTTTGCTGTTGCAACTGAACTGCCGGTAAAGGTGGCTCCGGGTGTTGAATTGACACCCATGATGTATTCGCCTTTAATGATCAAACCGCCAAGAACGTCCATCGACAACTGGGCTTCAAAACCACCCCATTGTTTGGGAGCTGATTTTCCAAGATTCGAAAGAGTGCTTTTCACGGTATAGTCAGAACCTAATACGGTGGTGTTGTTAGCCTTGATAGCACCATAGTAGCCATGGGCTCCGATGGTAAGTCCGCCGAAGTTGCCAAGTTTGAACGTATAGGTCAAACGGGCCATCAGGTCTTTGTAATTATCATAGTCGGTATTCTGAAGAATGGTGGTTGATCCATCGGGATTCACCGTTGCAATACCATCATTCCCGTTGAAAACAGCCAACTGGAACTTCAAGGGAAGTTTCGGGGGATGAATTTCAAGTTTTGCTCCGATTGCGCGCTCATCCGGGTAAATGGCCCTGATCACGCGGGAACGTTCGGCAACCTCGCGGTTACTCGAAGAATATTCAACTTCGTAGTTGGGACGGTTGAATTTACCAACCCATAAGGAAAACATTTTCAGCCAGGGGTCATTAGCCTGGGCATATGCGTCTTTAATCGTGATATTACCGGGCTGGAAATCGGGCTGCAATACAAATACGATCCCGTCTATCGGTTCGTAGGTGAATTTTATTCTTGCCCTGCGTACCATGAAATAATTGTTGGGATACACGTTGGAGGCTTCGTAATTAATCCACTGTGACTGGATATAACCCGATAACTTGATCTTGGTCAGTTTGGCCAGGTCGCCTTCGGCCGTTGCAAGTCTTTCTTCAACGCCGGCTACTTTATCGTTGATGGTCATGACCTTCTGCTTTAAAGTATCCACATCGTGCTGATTGCTCATTTGTGCTTTCATCGTGAGAGAAAGAAACAGGAACGGCAGCACAAAACCGCTCATCAGGATGATTCTTGTAAATTTCTTCATAAACGTTAGTTTTTTGTTTGCGGCAAAATTAGAATTTGCCCATACCGGCCATGTTACGCCAATATTACCTTAATGTTAAATAATCGTTAAATGGTTTTGCCGGTTAGCGGCAAGGGGAAGTAAATTCCGTAAAAGAGATTTCTTTTTCTCAGGATTCCAGTGGGAAAATTATGGTGAATGAAGTTCCGTTATTTTGCTCAATCACCAGTTGGGCTTCAATCTGCTTGACAAGGATATCAACGACCTGCAATCCCATGGTTTTGCTGCCATCCATTGAAAATCCATCTGGCAGCCCGACCCCTGAATCAGAGATAGTGAAGGCGAAAGAATTGCCCGTAGTATGCTTTTGCAATATAATGGATATTTTTCCTTCGGAATTACCGGTAAAGGCATGACGGTATGCATTGCTGAGAAGTTCATTGAGGATAAGGCCAAGAGGAATTGCCGTTTCAATATTGATAATGATCGGCTCAAGCTGAAAAACCAGGTGAACATTCATCCTTCCATAAGTCGCTGAAATCACCGAAGCGACTGACCTCACATAATCAGGAAATGAGATCCTTTCGAAATCTTCCGAACGGTAAAGCATCTCATGAACAAGAGCCATGGTTCTGATCCTCAACTGAAGGTTTGTGAGGGATTGTTTAAACTCTTCGTTCTGGCTTTGCGATTTCTGCATATTAATAAGGCTGACCAGGATAGCGAAATTGTTCTTTACGCGGTGATGTATCTCCCTCAGGAGGTTCTCTTTCTGCTTGGTTCCTTCAACAATTCCCATTTCTCTTTTTTTAAGTTCCTGAATATTTCTGGTTACCGAAACAAACTCCCTGAAATCACCGGTCTTTTGATCAAAAACCGGGTTAATGGTGCTTTCTACCCAAACCGATTCATTTCCCTTTTTCTTTGCAAGGAAAGAGATCGAATGGGGCCGCCGGGTCGAAACGACCTCTGCAAGCTGCTTTTTAAGTGAGTCTATATAGCCTGTGACAACGAGGTCGAATAAGCTGACTGATATTAGTTCATCGGGCTTATAACCAAAGATGTCGGAGGCCGCAGGCGAAGTATATGAGAAATTATAATTTTTATCGATCCTTGAGATAATGTCAAGTGAATGTTCGGCAATGAACCTGTACTGCTCATCCTTCTCTACCGTCTTTTTCTGGACGAGTTTCCGTTCAGCCGCTTCATGCTGAAGCTTGATATTAAGATGTTCAATGTTTCTTTTTGACTTTCTGTGACGAAGATTGATTCTCACGATGATACCTACCGCAACCAGGACAGCCAGCACGATTATCGCTAAAAGGAACTTGAAGATCTTTTCATTTCCTATAAGGAATCTCTGGCTAACATTCTGAAGCTCCAGCATCCTGTTCCCCTCCTTTAAGGCCTGCAAATTTTTTCCTGTCCTGATAACGCTGATGTCGGCATTCAGCCTTTCGGAAAGTATGCTGTCATTCATAGCAACCATCAGCTTATAATTCTCCAGGGCATTCTCCATGTCGCCTTTTCTCAGGTAATACTCGTAGAGAACGGAATACCCGTTTTTCAAATAATAAACACGGTTATGTGCTTTTGCTTCCGCCAGGCCTGCATTCATATAAAATAAGCCCGAATCCAGTCGGTTTAACTTGAAAAAGTCACCTCCAACATTGATATATGAGCTGTTCAGGGCATCCGAATATTTTCCTTTTTTCCTTGCGGCCAGGGCTTTTTTGTTAAAGTATAATGCCTTCTGATAATCCTTTTTAACATCATATACGTGAGCCATCCTGGTATACATAGTGCCTGCAATGGCAGGGTCAAGTGTATCGGCCGACAATGAAATAATATTATAGAGCCTGACAACCTCCGAAAATCGCTGTTGATCCAGGTAGATGCCACCTAAAGATAAATACACCTCAAGAATTTTATGCCGGTTATTGATCTCATTGAAATATTTCAGGGATTCCATATAATAATCAAGTGCTTTCGAAGTATCTTTCTGCTCACGGAAAACATCAGCCATGTCTTCAAGGAATTCACCTGTCACCTTAAGATCTTTTTTCTGTCTTGCCAGTTCAAGGCCTTGCTGGCAGGTAGAGAGGGCATTATCGGCATCCTTAAGATAGAGCTCGACAGTAAAAAGCGAATGGTAGGAGTTCAACATTCCTGAAGTATCCTTTAACGTATTGAAAAGCTGAGAAGCAGACAGGAGAAAACCGACAGCGACTTTGTATTTCCGTTTATAAGCAAAATACTGCCCCATCTGAAGATACGCTTCGGCTTTTCCTTCCGTATATGAAAGTTTTATCGAATATTTTAATGCATCATAAGCTATCGGGAACTCATCTTCAGGCCTGAGAACATTCTTCCTGAGTATGGTTAACATCTTATTTATATTGCGGATGGCACTGTCGTGCTGCTCATCGTTGCTGAGATTGCCATTCTTTGCAATCAGCACGGATGGCAGGAAAACTGCAATAAACAGAAAGAAGAAAGATAAGCGGCGTGGTATTAAATCCATTCCCATATGCTGATCACAACCGGTCAAAATTAATAAAAACCCCGTAAACCCTAAGCAATTTTACGGTTTTTAAGAAGGAGGCTGTTACTGACAACCGACACGGAGGAGAAAGCCATTGCAGCACCGGCTATCATAGGATTGAGCAGGAAGCCTGTAAAAGGGTATAGTATCCCGGCGGCAAGGGGTATGCTCAGAACATTATAAAAAAATGCCCAGAAGAGGTTCTGCCTTATGGTTTGCACGGTCTGCCTGCTGATTTTTAATGCCATGACCAGCTTTGCAAGGTCGCCTTTCAGCAATATGATCTGAGCAGATTCAATTGCAATATCAGTGCCTGTTCCCATTGCAATGCCTAGATCGGCAAGTGCAAGGGCAGGTGAGTCATTGATCCCGTCGCCTACCATTCCGACTTTCCGGCCCGATCCCTGTTTCAGGCTTATATATATATTCCGATTTTTCAAGAGGCGAGGCTTCAGCCTTGAAAAAATCAATGCCTGTTTTGGATGCAATCTGTGAACTGATGGCAACGCTGTCACCCGAAAGCATATTCACCTCAATACCCATTTCTTTCAGTTCTTGCACAGCGCCGGCCGATCCTGGCTTTATACTGTCGCTGATTGCGGCTACTGCCACCACCTTATGGTTACGTGCAATATACACGACCGAAAAGGCCTGTTTCCTGATCATCTGGCTATACCCGGCCAGCTCCTCTGCAACCATGCAACCGTTTCCAATAAGATAAGTGGGGCTGCCGATATGATAAAGGTTCCCTCCGTAAGCGGCCGAAACACCTTTTCCTGTTATGCTTTCAAAACCTTCGACAGTATTTCCCGCCAGGGGTTCAGCATTGAAATATTCTATAAGCGCCCCGGCATAAGGGTGCTCCGAACGACATTCAATGGCTGCAACAGCGGCAGAAATAAAGGGGATATCATCGGTGATCTTGAGTACGCTTTCATCCCATTTGACTTCACTTACCGTGGGTTTCCCCGTTGTTATTGTTCCTGTTTTATCAAGCACAATGAGATCAACCTTGCAGAATGTTTCAAGACTCTGGGCATCCTTGATGAGAATTCCGTGCTCAGCAGCTTTCCCCAGGCCCACAATGATAGCTGTTGGTGTTGCAAGGCCGAGTGCGCAAGGACAGGCAATTATGAGAACGCTCACGGCAGTGGTGATGGCATGGATAAATCCCAGGCCCGGGAAGAACAGCAGCCAGGTGAAAAACGTGAGTACTGCAATGATCATTACAACCGGCACAAAGACTGATGCAATACGGTCAACCGTTTTCTGAACCGGGGCCCTGCTCCCCTGGGCTTCCTGTACCAGCCTTATAATCTGCGCCAGTACCGTTTGGTCTCCCACTTTTTCAGCAATCATCAGCAAACTTCCAGTCTGATTCATCGTTGCGCCGATCAACTGGTCCCCGCTCCTCTTTACCACAGGTACGCTTTCACCTGTGATCATACTTTCATCGATCAGGCTTTCACCTTCTGTAACATGCCCGTCAACAGGGATCTTCTCGCCAGGGCGAATAATAACAACATCCCCTATTCTCACCTTTGATATCAAAACTTCTTTCTCTTCCCCGTTACGTATCACTCTTGCCGTTTTCACCCCGAGGTTCATCAGTTTCCTTATTGCAGTTGATGTTTTTGACCTTGCCCTTTCTTCAAGGTAGCGTCCCAGCAGGATGAATGAAATGATCACTACGGCTGCTTCATAATACATGTTGGAGCCCATCCCCATTGATTCATGGGTCAGGGGGAACAAGGTATTATAAAAGCTGAATAAAAAAGCCGTGCCGCTGCCCATTGCAACCAGGGTGTCCATATTGGTTGAAAGGAACCTGGCCCTTTTCCACGCAATGACAAAAAATTCTCTTCCGAACCAGAACATCACAGGGCATGATAAAAACAGCATGATCCAGCTCCTGTATGGCAGACGGGGTATGAACATCGAAATGACGAAGACAGGTATAGCGAATGAAAAAGAAGCAACCAGGTTGATCCTTGCCTGCTTCAAACGCCGGGCCTCACGGGCGTCCTCATCTGCCATCAGATTTTTATCAGTAATAAGATTGTAACCGATTTTTGAGACAGCTTCCTCCAGCTTCTTTAAAGGGGCTTTTTCGGGGTCAAACTCGACAAGTACCGTCTGGTTTGCAAAGTTCACATTGGCCGAAATTACACCATCAACGGCCGAAAGCATGCTGTTCACACTTGCAGCACATGCAGTGCATGACATGCCGTCAACCTTATATATTTCCTTGATTGCTTTCATCAGGCACAGGTGAGGGAAAAATTAAAGTCAAAACATCCTCGACCTTTGGGAATAACGAATTTAAAAGCTCCTGATTGCTTTTCATGATCTTATTTTTGAGCAATTGAAGATGTTGCTGGTGTTCCTTGTCGAAGGTTTTTCTTCTGTGCAGAAAGTGGGAAATATAATCCATCAAAACCTGGTTATCGTGCCATTCACCGATCAGCATTTCAGTTTGATTCAGCCTGCTCAGAATAGCATCCTGCTTGTCGTCGGTGAATACCATGGAAATAAGGGTCAGAATGGTAACCATGGCTTTAAGATGTTTTCTTATATCATGGATATTATCGGGATTTGAAGGATAATTGCGGAGAAGGCTTATTCTTTTCCCTTTTTTCTGTATAAATTTCTCAGATCTTTCTCTCAGGGTCTTAACTTTAATTTCTCCGCATAATTTTTTTAATGAACGTTCCGACTTTTTCAGTTTTTTCTCATCAAAATCCTGGACGATGTCAATGAATTGCCTTGAAAGTTTATTCTCCCTGTCTCTCAGGTATCTGATGAACAGAGCCCGCCCCTTTGTTTCAGGTCCGTATTTTTGAATTACCATCTGGTTAACCTGCAACTCCCTTATTTTTCCTGAGAAACTGAACAGGTTCCTGAACACATCGAAAGATTCCTGGCTGAATTTCTCAGGGTTAAGCATCTCGAACATCTCCAGGATGGCATTGATCCTTTTCATGTCGAGCCGGGTCCTGTGAATGTCCTTTTCGCTGCCTGTAATACTTGCCCTGTAAAGATTGGAGAGAAATGATGCGGTTCTTTTTTTGTAAAACCGCCAGTAAAATTCGCGGACTTTTGAAGAAGTCATGTGCTGTCCCAGTTATTATACTGTTGCTACTTTGGTTATTTCATCGGCAGCTTTAGCCACAGTTTCAGGTTTGAACTCAGGCACCGGGAGCTTCTGAACGGCAGGTTCAGGAAGAGAAAGATGCGAATTGAACGCCAGCTTATAATGTTTATATACTTTATTCAATTCTTTAAGTAATGCGACGCCCTGTTTCGCTTGTCTTTCTTTGCGTTCCCAGGAAACATGCATTTCAAGCATGTCTTTCATCATGATGTTCCTGTTGTTCTTCCATGTACGCATTGCATCGATAAGGGTTGAAGGGAACTGCTCTTTTAAAGCCGAATACCGTTCCCTTGTCTGCAACAGTTTAATCCTTTTCAGATGCTGTTCCATGCCTGAAGCGGCCCCTGGATTCATGCCTTCTGTCTGGATGATCATTTTCTTAAGCCTCATTTCCATGATCCCTGAAAGGATCCAGATGGCTTCGGTGTAAAACCCGTTTTTCATTGCATTGCCGGCAGCAATGGTCATTTCCTTGACTGTCTTGCCCGGTTTTTTAAATTTTCCGGCTTTGATTTTCATAATAAATATTTTTCCGGATGATCATCTCCGCTTCATTGCTGAATCGGCTGAATCAAGACGTGTAATGTTAAAACTTATGGTAAATATAGTCACTTTTAGAAACATGGCAGTACTTTCTTTCCCATGGTGGTTGTGCCTTAAATCCCGCCAATCATTAAAACCGACCTCCTGGAACTTTTTGCAAATGTAGGAATCCTGATTGTAACATATTCACTGTTAACAATTTATTAACTCCGATTTAATGATTTTGAAATAAATGTCTACCTTTACCGTTGATTTCAATGAATTTAAACAACTGCTTGTGCCACGATTTTCAGGTTTAATAAGTTTGATCCTCTTACTAGGGGTGCTCAGCTGCACCAAGAAAAGTGAGAATACTGTGTTATCTTTTAATTCACTGATAGCGGGTGGTGTGGGCCTTGGATCGGCTACAGCGTATAATGTTCCATCGAATGCAACCATCGTTGCCACTATGACTTCCCCAGTTAATCCTGCCACAGCCAACAGCAATACTATTCTGCTCCAACGTGCTTTTGACACGCTTACAGTTGCTCTGACGATTACAGTGAATGGCAATACTATCACAATGGTTCCCACGACAGATCTCGGCAGCGGGATCAATTACACACTGACTTTTACCAGCATATACGGAACCGACGGGACCCTCATGAGCTTTCTCTGGAGGTCTTTTACAACCAGTGGCAACTGGGGCCCCCCGGGACTTGTGGCTTACTGGAATTTTGAAGGGAACACCTATGACCAGCAAAAGAATTACACTGTTACATCGGTCACCGACCTTAATTATGCAAAATCTTTGAGAAATTCCCTGGGGCAGTGTGCTGCTTTCAACGGGACCTCAACCATGATCGAGGTTGCCAACGCCGATCAGCTTCTGAATACCACCGATTTCAGCCTTTCATTTTGGGTGAAGGCAAATTCCCAGTACCAGATCGACTCGCTTGGGAACCCAAAAAGGCAGATGGTTTTAGGCCTGGGTGATTATAAAGGGTTTGAGTTTGAGATCGCTTCAGATTACAGTTCATGCAAACTTCTTGCATCTTATGCGGTTTCTGACGGCACAACGGTTACCGAGGAATTGTCTTTTGCCGGTGACGGGAAAACACAGTATAACGGTGGATTGCCCGGATGGATCTATTGCGAAAACCTCACAGCAAGCGGAGGTGTTGCAGGCCAGATGAAAGATAAATGGGCTTTGGTAGCAATCACCTATAAAAGCTCTACAAAGATCGGCACCCTTTATATCAATGGAGTCATAATGAAACAGCAGGACTTCAATCAATGGCCTGCCGGGGATCCGGCCAGGAATATAACCGGGATGAAGTATGGAGGCAGTGCGCCACAACAGGAGAACATCTTAGCTATGGGCTTTTTCCATTCGGCCGGTTCAGAAGCATACTCAGGTACATCCTGGGGAAATTACTACTCTCCGTATGCTGATCATTTCAAGGGTTGGCTTGATGAGCTCAGGATCTTTCACAGTGCCCTCACCAGTGTTGAAGTCTGGCAGATGTTCCTTATCTCAAAACCTTATTGATCCTTGTCTTCAACGAGGACTTTAATACCCCTCATCACCTTCAGGGGAGTATCAACAATGACCATATTGTAAAGCCAGGAAGGAACATTTCCACCTGGATCGACAAAGCCTTCGAGTACGGCAACAACGGTATTTTTACCGGTAGGCCTGAGCGTCCATTTCTGCCAGTAATTCTTTATCCTGACAATTTCTTTACGTTCGGGCACGACATCAAGCAATGGTTTTGCCGATACAACTTTCTCCCCTGTTACCGGGTCAATGGTGATTCTGGCTTCAACACAAAGATCCCGGTCATTATATGGCCAGGGGACATGGTATAAAAGGTAATATTTTATGTTTTTGTCAGGTTCTTTTGACAACACCCTGATCTCCCTTACATTTTTATCCCACCAGCTCACATTATCCACATTCCCTATATACATGCTGAGCTTGGCCATGGTCGTATGAAATACGGTTTCTCCTTTAAAGCATTTAAAGGATGAATTCTCAGCTTTCCTGGTGTATATTTTAATCCCGTCTTTTTCCTTTGAGAATTCCCAGGCCTGGGCATAAAGGCCCGACACTATCAAAACCATTACTGAAACCATTAAGAACCTGAACTGAATACCAGGTTTTAATCTTACCGAATGCCTCTTCACTGATGCTATTTTAATGTAAATTTTATGCAAAGTAACGCCAATCTGTTTAATTATAAAAACAGGGTTTTCAATAGAATTAACAAAATGTAAAGTTAAACAGTATCAGGGTTTTAGCATTTTAATAAACACACCTCCCACTACTGATCTGGCCTGGAACCCGACTTGTTTGCCGGTCCTGGTATCATACCAGTCGGTCATGGGAACGCGGTCGGGTGTTTCGTTCAGGAATTTGTGCACAGAGCCTGTCAGCGCATTAAAATCATCCGCATTTTCTGCCATAGAAGCAGTCCACAGTATCCAGTCAAGTTTGGTATAATCCTTGCGGTTATCGAGTGGAAGCCCGTAAATGTTCTGTTTCGTTTTGTAATACTTTATTTCCTGCTCGGCGATTGAAGGATCAAAAAGCTTCAGCCCCAGCACTTTGTCCCAGACCAGGTTGTATTTCTGGCTCCAGCTGCCTCCTTTGTCAAAAGCAAGCTTGTAATGATCCCCGTCTGCAGCCATGGTTTTCCATTTCGAGGCAAATTCCGAAGCTGTTCTCCAGTATATCTTTGCCATATCGGGTTTCCCTGCCATATCGCAGAGCTTTGAATAACATCCCAGCGCAACGATAGCTTTTATCGAGAGATTGGTATTATGTGCAAGGTGGCCTGCGAAATCATCGGTGCAAAGCTGGTTTTCAGGATCAAGTCCCTTTTCTTTCAGATATTCCGCCCATTTCGAAACAGCCGGCCAGTATTTCACCACAAAATCCGAATTCCCTTGCTTTAATGAAAGAGCGTACAGCATGATCAGCATATTCCCCGATTCCTCAACCGGCATCTGGTCTTCTTCGGTCACTTCTCCTCCACCGTAAACCTGCCCGTTAGCCAGCGGATAAGTGCCAAGGTCATGGGGAGCGAACCTGAACTTCCAGCGTTTGGAAGAAGAATAGATCATCAACGGTTCAAGCTGGGCTTTCAACAGCAGGGGGTTACAGAAAAGCAGCACCGGGCAAGCGGGGTAAATCACATCTACAGTTGAGATACAGCCATTACTGAAATTCTCCTTGGGGAAATACACAGCCGTACCGTCGATGTCACCCGAAAGGCCACAGGCAGCCAGTGACTGGCGATAGGCCGGGACCGCAATATCACAATAGGCCTGTCCACCGGCCTGCAACAGGGATTTCATCAGATGTTCGTCGAAGTTTTCGCATCGTTCATTAATTTTCCGATAATCCCTGACGGCATCTTTTAACATCTGCGCAGTGGTAATTCCCTGGGCTTTCCAGTAAGGTAAAAGTTTCCTGTTCAGGAATTCGGTTCGGAAACCGTCGTCATACGCAAGAAGTATAAATCGTTCCAGCGGGCGGCTGAGCGAATCCAGTGAAAACACCGACGCCATCACAGGCCAGTCGTCACTTGCAGCCCTGGGCATCCTAAGGTCATCATCAGGCAAGTCTGCCGTATTATTTAAAAAGGATTTCCTGGCCGCATCGGCCCCGCATATTACATCGGCCTTAAGCTGTGAAGAAGGCGATACAAGATACAGGTAACCCCAGTCTATTCTAAGGTCGTCTCCCGATTTTTTCAAAACATCCTGGGAAACGGAACCCATTTGCATAATATCCAGCCCGGCTATCCTGGGCCTTGACCAGCTAACCGCCTGTTCATTGGAGTTTACAACCAGCTCGGCCGAA
Source organism: uncultured Bacteroidales bacterium (assembly GCA_903824935.1). Classification (GTDB taxonomy): domain Bacteria; phylum Bacteroidota; class Bacteroidia; order Bacteroidales; family FEN-979; genus CAIRDP01. The sequence goes on from CAIJYT010000150.1 coordinate 28,571, forward strand.
ACATCAAAATAAACCTTCAGCTTATGGACTTTCCCGTCAACAGCTTCCATTTTCCAGCTCACATAGGTGAGGGGCTCCGAAAGCAGCACCAAGTCATCAGCAAGCAAAGGACTTGTAAAAACAAGCTGTATCCTGATCCCTGATTCCTCAAAGGTATAGATGGTTAGTGTTGGCGTGACCTCTGTCTTCTTCAGTGACATCAACGGCACAGCGTTGTGAGTATGCCCGAGAAGCCTGTAATCCCTGCCATCTATCTTTGCAAAACAAGCCATGGCCTGAACACTTCCCGTCCAGTGCCTGGGCCAGTCCTCGCCGGGATGATTGCTGAAACTCCAGATGCTGAAGTAAGGATTATTGGTAACAAGAGGTACTGCAGGTAACCTGAAACCCGCATCCTGGGCCGAAATATTACAGGCCAATAAACACAGGCCGATTAATAAAAGGAATGATCTTTTAGTCATAGGAGAATGCCTTTTGCGAAATTATTGCAGGAAATGAATTGACCCCGCGAATGTATTAAAAACCTCAGCAACCTCCTGCCACAGCATCAATTTTGCTGAAGGTACAAACTTACTTTTTCGCTGTAGAATTTCAAAATCCCTGAGGCTCCGGTCGAAAGATTCACATATTGAATGCTTCCCGAAACCATTTCAGGCATCCCCTGCCTTGACGCTACCCTGTTTCTCCTGAGGCTCATATGTCCCTCCGCACTAAGCGAACGTATCCCTTTCCCGCTCACTTTAAGGTTAAGTCCGTCAAACATTGCCGGGCCTCCCCCCGAAAATTCAAGTTTCACGCTCTTTATCGTGAAGCCTGCCTGGTATTTTGAATTAATGCTGAACCCCAGTGTGCACTGCCTTATATACAAAGAATCACCATCATCTTCGGTAAGGCGGAACCCATCGACGATAGAAAAATCCACCTTGCCGGCACTGACGTCAAATGGAAATTCATTTTTGACTACGATATCTTCAAACTCATATTCAACAATGATCTTATTTACCTGGCTGTCGAAACAACCGTTGTACTCATAGCTTATTTTATTGGTGTCGGCAGATGAGGTGAATGAAAATAAGCCAGCACAGTTCGATCTGATAAGCGGTTTGGTTGTGCAGCGGTAGGTCTTCCCCCCGGAGGTCAGGAAATATGCAAGCTTCCCGGGTGAAGCCGAAATTATTTTCAAGGAGAAGGACTTCAGCAGTCCCTGGTATTTTGCAAGGCACAGATTGGCCGCCCCTTTTGCAGTATCCCCAAGCTGGGGCAAAAGGTTCAGCAATTCCCTGTATTTCTGACCTATCTCATCAAGGCTTGCGCTTTGTTCTGCCACCCGGGAGATTTCCTTTAATGCAATTTCCTTTTCCTGTCCCAATAACTGAGGTGCGGCTGTTATCATAAGCAACAGCATGGCAATTACCGATGTAAGTGATCTTCTCATCTTATGCAAAGTTATTATTTCCCTGAAAAAATTTCTGATATTTCATTAATTTTGGTAACTGTCGGGTATCCCGGGCGTCATGTGTAAATCAATTATTTAAAATGCCAGCTATCATGCGAAATCCTGAAAACCAGAACATGCCACTATGGGCAAAACGTATAGACGAATATGGTCCCCGCCGGTGGCACAGGGAAAGAGAATACCGTAACCGCCGAGCGGAGTTTGTCTCTTCAATCGTTTTTAACCTTATTGCACTTGTAATTCTTTACAAGATCCCCGACTGGCACCTGGGTTTTATCACCGGTAAATATGGGGCCGTGATGTACATCCTGATCTTTTCATCCATGGTGCAGGTGGGCGGTAACCTGCTGATGCTCATCCTTGATTTTCGTTTTATAAGATACCTTTCGGGCCTCTTCATGGAGGCTGCTGCCTTCGTTGCACAGATCAGCCTTTACTATATATACCCCCTGGATTTCTCGGGTTACGGAGGACTTAACTGGATCGATGTGGTCTTACCATGGATCCTTATAATCGGGATGATCATATCCGCAGTCAAATTTGTTTCCAATATATGGAAGCTGATATTCCGGAGCTGAATTGCTGTGAATTTTAAGTATTTAGATAACGTTCAGTATATCGTCGAGGCCGGCGATCTTGAATGTCTTTTTAATAAAAGGGTCTGAATTAATGATTGAAAACTTTCCGTCTTTCACCCGCTTTTTGGCCGCCGTCAGGCAGGTGATATCCGTACCGGGACCGAAACTGGAACTGTGGAAATTCGCCCGGGACATCATCAACATGGTTCCGGCCGCCGCGCAAAAGCCACACAGACTATACAGGATTACCTTTGTCCGGCGCGTATTGATCCCTGCCAGCCGCGCGGCCTCTTCATTGCCTCCCACGGCATACACCCTGAAGCCAAAGACGGTCTCTTTATAAACAAAAACAGCGATCAGGATGGC
>CAIJYT010000151.1 GCA_903824935.1 uncultured Bacteroidales bacterium
ATGGTGCCCAGGACAAGACTCGAACTTGCACATCCTAAGGACACTACCCCCTCAAAGTAGCGTGTCTACCAATTTCACCACCTGGGCATTGAATTCCGTAAACACATGAATTTCAAAACGTTTACGAAATATTTTCTAAGAACATGGCTTTAAAACCGGGCGCAAAGGTATAAAAAAAAATGGACAATGTACGATGTACTATGTACAAATTCTTTAATAATGACTGTGGATGAGTTTAGTGGGCGATCAAAGAGACGAGGTAAGCTACAAGCAACCCGGTGCAGACAGTGAGAAATTTCTGAAGATTGTACTTATGGTGTTCCTCGGTTTCAAATAATATTGAAGTGGAAACGTGAAGGAATATGCCTATTACAACAGCCATGCTGTATGTAAAGAAGGTATCCATCGATGCAACAATGCTGCTCTCGATTACCTGTCCCGCTAGCGAACCCAGTGGTGTCATCACTGCAAAAACGCCGAGATAAAGAAACGCCCTGGAGGGTTTACACCCATAATGCAGGAAAAGACCCATCAGGGTGAGGGAGATGGGGATGTTATGAATTACAATACCGAGGACGAGCGAGTGCTGTATCTCTGTCGCAAACCGGCTTACAAGGGGCATCCCTTCGAGGAAAGCATGAATGCACAGCCCGGTAAGTAAAAGCCAGGGAGCTGCTCTCTCCCCTTCGGTATGAACATGCTTATGCCCGTGCTCTGCGCCTTCTGTAATAAGTTCCAGTACCAGTTGAATGAGAAAACCAAGTAGGACAAACAGACCGACTAATGGGGTTGCCTTTGAGAACACTTCAGGAACAAGAACGAGGAAACTGATCCCTATCAGGAAAGCGCCTGAAAAGGCAAGCAGTAGCTTAAGCATCTTCTGGTCATCGCGGCGGATCAGGAACACCAGGGAACCGCTGGCAAGAACGGTGGTGATTAAGACCAGGTAGATTACTATATTCATTTGTAAAGTACTTAAGTAGCGAAGTAGCGAGGTAGCGAAGTAGCGAAATCGCCGGATTGGAATATAATTATTTTCGCTATTTCGCTATTTCGCATTTTCGCTACTTGTTTTTATTCAACATCTATTATCCTGAATTTCGTGCTCATAGGCACACCTTTAAAGTTTTCCAGGAAGGGTTCCGAAATATGTCCTATACATCCGGGGCGGTCCGAAAGGCCCAGGGCTTCCAGGTCCTGATGAACCTTGCCGAGAAACGTTTCGCTCAGCACGATCCGGTTTTCAAAACATTTTGTCATCAGCCGGGCCGTGAGATCTACATCCGATCCGTAATAATCATTGGCATCTTCAAAAAACGTGACATTATATACTTCGGTGCAGTAATGAATAGCCACCTTGCAGGCCAGGAAAGTATCCTCAACAGGGTAATGCTTTATGTTATACAAGGTCGCATAGATCTCTTCAAGCAACATGTAATAGGAGTTGATGGCTTTATCAGATTTAAGCACATCATCAGGAATGAAAAGCATGATCTCATCACCTATCCCCTTGACAATATACTGGGGAAAATTATTCAACAGTGAAAGAAAATTAAAGGTATTGTTCAGCTTCCGGCCCCAGTCGGTCAATCCGCCGAGGTACTTCATGTCGGTTGAACGGTTGATATCCATAAAAAAACACGTACCCGGGCAATTGGGAATGGAAGAGAGATACCTGACCATCTCTTCCGAGTTGGGGTCTTTAAAATGGATAAAATAGGCCATCAGAACACCCCGAGGGCATCTTCCTCATTGGGGTGAATTTCGAAAATAGTAGTAAATCCTGATATTTCAAAAATCTCGCGGATGTTATCCTGCAGGCTGCAAAGCACGAACTTCCCTTTGACCATGGTGATCCTTTTCAGAGCCATCAGCAGTATCCTCAGTCCGGAGCTGCTTACATAATCCATCTGAGCACAATTGATCAGGATCCTGTCGATATTCTGATCGAGAAGCTCGGTAAGCCTCTTTTCCAGTATGCTGTAATTGATAGTGTCAAGCCTGCCTTTAATGCTTATGATCATGCATTTCCCGGTTTTCCTTTCGATCAGTTCCATATGAGTGTTATGTTAATAATTGCGGGTTAAAAGTACTATATTTTTTCCATTCTTACGCTCGTAGCTGATCTCATTTACGAGCTTCTTTACAAAATGAATGCCCAGTCCGCCTATCTGCCGCTCCTCGATGGTGTGGTTGACTGTATCGCTGGTATCCTTTTCGAGAAGGTTGAATTCCTTCCCGTCATCCTCAATGCAAATCTGAATAATTCCCGGTGCAACACGTGTAAACCTTACAAGGATGTCATGGTCCCTGCCGTCGTCAAAAGCATAAAACACCACATTGGTAAAAAGTTCTTCAAGTACAAGGTTCAGCTCCATGCTGACTTTGGGGGGAATATCCCATTCCTCGGCAGTCTGCTCAAGTTCTGCAACGAGGCGGTTCAGTTCTCCTAGTTTGTTTGGCAAGCTTATCTGCTTCATGTCTGTGGATTTGGTCTCCCCGCCCTGCCTGGCCTTTGACCTCAGTATCAACAGCGTGATATCGTCGGCCTGGTCCACCCCTTTCATAAACCCAATCACATCGTCTTCGAGGCGGTTGATCAGGTCGGCGGGGCAAAGGTCAGGATTATGGCGGACAATTTCAAGCATCGGCTCCTCTCCGTAAAAACTACCCGCACTGCTGATGGCTTCCGTCACGCCATCGGTATACAATAAAATAGCATCGCCCGGTTCAAACAGGACACTTCCTGAAGTATAGGTGGCATGTTCAAATATACCCAGGGGGATGCCATGGACATCCCCGAGTTTTTTAATCCTGCCTCCCGGCCTTACCAGGAAAGGAGGATTATGGCCTGCATTACAATAGGTCATGCAGCCGTTTTTCAGGTCGACTATCCCAGCGATAAACGTCACGAACATCTGGTTGGGATTCTCCCTGCAGATCTCCTTGTTGATTTCATACACACTCTGGTTCAGAGGGACGTTCAAGGACACCCTTGAGCGGAACAATATCCTAGCCGTAACCATGAACAGAGAAGCCGGAACACCCTTGCCTGAAACATCTCCGATGGCAATAAACAGGTGGTTGTCGTCCAGGAAATAATAATCATAAAGATCGCCTCCCACGGCACGTGCAGGGTTCAGCAGGGCCCCAAGGTCCCAGTCATCCCTTGCAGGAAAATTTTTGGGCAGCAGACCCATCTGTATATCATGGGCCACGCTAAGCTCGCTCTCTATTTTTTCACGGGCGGCAGTGGCATCCTGAAGGTTGGCAATATAATTGACCAGCTCATCCTTCATATGTGAGAATGCATTGGTGAGCTGGGATATTTCGTCTTTCGAAGTATAGACAGGCAGGGCAGTTCCAAAATCCCCCTGCCCTATCCGGTGGGTTGCCTCAACAAGACGGCTGATCGGGCGGATGAACTTCCCTGTGATGAGGATGGTAAGCATGATCATCGCGGCAAGGCTGATAAGGAATATCGCGATGAGGTTATAAAAGAAATCATACAAACCGGCGTATAGCTCCCTGGTGGGGAAAGTGATCGCAAAGATCCAGTTCGTATGCGGCACGGGAGCCGTGTAAAGCCAGCTGGGCACTTTCACATGCGAAAGGTCCCTCATTTTAACGAACATCCTGTTTCCTTTGAGCATCAGGCGGATCGCCGAATCAGTCTGGCTTCGCGATTCTCCTATAACCACCCTGTGGATATCCTGGTTGATGTATGCTTTATTCGGATGGGCTATCATAATACCTTTCGACGACATCAGGTAACTGAAGCCTGTCTTGTAAACCCTTGCAGACGCCAGTATATGCATGAAAGTTCCCAGGGAGATATCCATAGTGATAACACCTGCAAATACCCGCTTACCGCTGATGTGACGGTAAAAAGGCACGGAATACGTGCACATCAGGGTGTCTCCTCCCCCTTTGTCGTAATAGGGCTCCGACCATACCGCCTGCCCCAGCTGCTTGGGGATACGGTACCAGTCTTTGTTAAAATAATCATATTCTGCGGATGAGAGATCCCGTTCAATGACAGTGTTACGCGTCTCGAACACATAAGGACAATGCCTGTATATTTTTTTATCGAACATATAGGGTTCAAAAGCAATGGCGCTTCCGAAAACCACGGTATCTTCAAGCACAAATTCCTTTGCAAGGTCAAGGATCATGCGGTAGTCGGGCTTTTCGACTTCCAGTGCAGTCGACAGGGTCGAAGGCACCTGCTCAACCGGCCTGATCACGTTACTGATCCTCGATATGGTAAGGTCGGTGATATTGGATGCTCTTTGCGATGCATCCTCATCCAGGATAGCCCGCGTATATGAAAAAGTGTAGTAAAAGGCGATGCTGAATACCAACAGAAAGGCCAGGATGAAAAAGCGCGTATATCTGATCGCCAGGCCTCCTTTCGGGAGGAGGGGCTTGCCGCGTTTATTTACGGCTTCATCATTCGTTTCAGGTTCCATGGTGAATGTTGGGTGAAGTACAGGGCTTGACATGATAACAAATACCTGCTTTACAAAAGTAAAAGTAAAAAAATATACATTTGCATGTACATAAAATATAAATATGGAAAATTCACTGGAACAGCTTAAACCATCACGGCTCTGGCATTACTTTGCTGAAATCTGCAAAGTTCCCCGTCCATCGAAGAAAGAAGAAAAAATAGCTTCCTGGCTTATGTCTTTCGCTTCAGCCCGCGGGCTTGAATGCATCAAGGATGAATGCGGGAACATATTGATACGCAAAAATGCTTCTCCCGGATATGAAAAACGCAAAACCGTGATCCTCCAGTCCCATATGGATATGGTTTGTGAAAAGAACTCCGATACGGTTCATGATTTTGACAAGGACCCCATCGAGCCGTTTATCGACGGTGAATGGGTGAGGGCAAAAGGGACAACTCTCGGCGGAGATGACGGGATTGGCATCGCTGTTGCGGTGGCGATACTTGATGCAGACGACATTTCGCACGGACCTTTGGAAGCATTGTTCACGGTGGATGAAGAAACGGGGCTTACCGGGGCTTTCGCGCTCAAGCCGGGGCTTCTGAACGGCAGGGTGCTCATCAACCTGGATTCGGAAGACGAAGGCCAGGTGTTCATTGGCTGCGCAGGAGGAATGGATACCGTTGCCAGCCTTCCTCTAACAACCGAAAAGGCTCCCGGCGGTCATGTTGCCTTAAAAGTCAGTATGACAGGCCTCAAAGGCGGGCATTCGGGCGATGATATCAACAAAGGGCTTGGCAATGCAACCAAGCTGCTGAACCGTTTCCTGTGGAATGCCGGCAGGGATTTCGACATCAGGATCGCATCGGTCAATGCAGGTAACCTAAGGAATGCCATTGCCAGGGAAGGTTTTGCGGTCGTTGAAGTACCGTCTGAAAATATTGAAGCCTTTGAGCGTTATGCCATGCATTTTCACCAGGACCTGCTTGGTGAACTCCATGTAACCGAGCCTGAACTTAAATTTGCCGTCAGCCCGGTGGCAGCATCCGAAACTGTATGGTCAAGGGACCTGCAGACTAAGGTCCTGAACGCAGCATATGCCTGCCCCCACGGCGTTCTCGCCATGTCAAGGGAGATCCCGAATTTCGTTGAAACATCATCAAACCTGGCTTCTGTAAAAGAGCAGGACGGAAAAGTAGTCATTACGACAAGCCAGCGCAGTTCGGTGGAATCTTCAAAAAAAGATGCCGGCGACATGGTCGCAACGGTGTTCAGAATGGCCGGGGCAAAGGTTGAGCAAACGAAAGGTTACCCGGGATGGAAGCCTGATCCGGGCTCTGAACTTCTAAAGCTGACGGTGAAGTCGTACAATACGCTTTTCGGGAAGGAACCTGAAGTGCTGGCTATTCACGCAGGGCTTGAATGCGGACTGATAGGCGCGATATACCCCGGTATGGATATGGTTTCGTTCGGACCGACCATCAGGGGGGCTCATTCGCCCATGGAAAGGCTTCATATTGGTTCGGTGACTAAATTCTGGGAGCTGACGCTGGAAGTATTGAAGGAAATTTAGTAGGCAGCCGGCAGTCAGCTGTCAGCAGTCAGCAGTCAGCAGTCGGCAGTCAGCAGTCAGCAGTCAATAAAACAGAGGTTATGCGCATGCTTCTACCTTTCTTTCTGGCTTGCATCCTGAATTGTCATTGTATTGCACAAATCAGTTTTTTAGATTCCTCTGTGAGGGAGCGTTTCCGCCACGATATTTATGTCCTGGCTTCCGATTCCCTTGAAGGCAGGGAAGCAGGCACAGAAGGCGAAAGGAAGGCTTACACTTACATCATCAGCAGGCTGAATGAAGCAGGTATCCCTCCATGGCAGGGGGGAAACTATCTCCAGCCCTTCACCCATGGGTATATGAAGTTTGGGAAGACTCCTCATCTGAGGGTTTCCGGTAAATCTTTCAACTGGAGATATGATTTCGGCCTCTGCACTTACTCAGCCCGGGATTCCCTGACTTCATTATGCGTGGATGCAGGGTATGGGCTGGTTATACCCGGGGCGGGGATTGACGATTATAATGGCATTCGGGACCCCGGCGGAAAGATTGTACTTATCGACCTTGATGCTCCGCGTAAACTCTCAGCCGACAAATCAATGAAGGATGAGCTCAGTCCTGCATTCAGGATGGCAAATGCAGTAAAAAGGAGCGCTGCCGGCATTATTTTTTACGATAACCCAGGGCTATACGGGAAAAGCCTGTTTGATTTTTCCCTGAACGATACACTCACGATACCGGTGATATACGTCACACAGGAGGTTGCTGACTTTATCCGGCAACATCCGTCTGACCCGGTAACCATGGCGGTTTATATAAACAGGAGCACTGAAACCTATCATAATATAACTGCCTATATTGACAACCGTGCTCCAAGGACCATCATACTGGGCGCTCATTATGATCATTTGGGTAAAAGCATGGACAGGAAATACAACGGGGCTTATTGTTTGGGGGCTGACGACAATGCCAGCGGAACCGCAGGCATACTGGAGCTTGCAAGATATTATTCAGTTCACAGGGATCCGAAGAACAATTACCTCGTGATTTTCTTTTCGGCCGAGGAAAAGGGCTTGTTCGGATCGGAATTCTTTGTTAAAGCTATGAGGCCATCCTTCAGGGATTCAGTAAATTTCATGGTGAACTTCGATATGATAGGGAGGCTTGGCTGCGAAGGAATGCTGGTAACTGCAGAGGCTGCGGGGAGTTCCCCGCTTTGGAAAAATATCTACAGGGATGTAAAACACCCCGGTTTTCACCTGAAGAAGATTGCCCCATCCCTGCCCTATTCCGACCAGGAAGCATTTTACAGGAAAGGAATACCCGTGCTCTACCTCAATACCGGGCTGCACCAGGATTACCACACACCTCTTGACAGGCCTGAAACCATAAATTATTCCGGTATGACAGGGATACTGGATTATTCCGAAAAGCTTGTGTCTGCTGCCGGTTCAGGAGATAAAGTCCCATACCGCCAGGTCCCGGGGATAAGTCTTACGCTGCAGATGGCAGGGTTTATTTTCGAGTATATAGAGGAGATGCTGTCGTTTTAAGTAGCGAAATAGCGAAATAGCGAAATTTTAAGAAGTGAAGCATTTTGCAAAAGCCGCATCAGGTGCAAGGAGCTTGTTAAATGCGGAGCAGCAAATCATAACGTTGCTCCGCAGCCACCGTAGCGGCGTTGCAAAGATGCGAACGATTTCGCTTTTCGCTTTTCGCCTTTTACAACCCCACTCCCACACCTATGCGGAACACCGGGTTTGAATAGGGGGAATAATAGGAGTTGTTGAGGTTGAACAGGAGAATGACGTCCATGAATACACGTCCGCCAATAGGTTGGGAATAACCTGCTCCGACCAGGACGCTGTTGTACGAGATAGTAGTGTTTCCGGGAGAAAGCCTGTTATTATAGGGATCATAGATCCTGCCAAGGGGATCATAATGATACGGTTCCACATAGGCAAGGTATTCGTATTCGGCATGAGCAAAGATGTTCCCAAGCCAGTTACTGAAGATGCTCCTGAGGTAATAGCGCAGGTAAATCCTCCCCCCGTATACATTTGAAGAGAAGTCAAGGTAGTTCTTGTTGACATCATCCCAATAGTAGTCCCTGTAAAGGAAATACTGGTATGTAAAGCCCAGTCCGACATACAGCTGGTCAACCGTGCGAACGCGCACTTCCGGTGATAGCATGATGCCGGTGACAGTCCCGAACTGGAATCCAACGTTGCCGCCAACGGCCATTCTTCTCCAGAAGTTGTCTTTTGGCGGAACATGTTTAACGGGATGGAATATATTCAATGAATCCTGTGATTTTGCGGTAAAGCTGACGATAACCGATAAAATTACAATGAAGGTTATAGCAGTAGATTTTCTCATATTGAAGTGTCTATAGGTGTATTTTCGTTGTTCAATCGTAACCCTTTCCCTTGATAACAGTACAAAGGTAC
>CAIJYT010000152.1 GCA_903824935.1 uncultured Bacteroidales bacterium
AGTCTTCTGGAACGTGGAAAACCTTTACGACACTTACGATGACACTACTAAGCTTGATAATGAGTTTACCCCGGGGGGAATCATGCGGTGGACATACAAACGGTTCCGTCTCAAACTCGATCATGTAGCAAAAACCCTGCTTGCTGCAGGCCAATGGGATGCTCCCGGCATCATAGGCTTATGTGAGGTCGAAAACCGGTATGTCATGAACAAGCTTATTTACGACAGCCCCCTTAAATCGTTCGGGTACAGGATGATACATCATGAATCCCCCGACCTGAGGGGTATCGATGTAGCCTTATTATACAGGACCAGTGTATTCAGGGTAATCAATTCAAGGCCATTCAGTATATCATTCCCATTTGACACCTCGGCCCGAACCAGGGAGATCCTCCTGGTAAAGGGACAGGTACTTGGCCGTGATACACTCAACCTGCTTATCAACCACTGGCCATCGAGGAGAGGAGGATATGCAGCGTCACAGCCCAGGAGGGATTTTGTGGCAACAGTTCTCAGGAAAATCATTGATTCGCTTCTCTCTGCCAACAAGCACACGGGTATACTGGTGATGGGTGATTTCAACGACGAGCCGACATCAGCAAGCATTATCAATATTCTTCACGCAGTTCCGCCTGATTCCTTAAAGTGCGGGCCCTGCCTTGTGAACCTGATGTATCCGTTCTGCGGGAAGCAGGGCTCTCATCGCTACAAAGGCATCTGGAGCCTTCTTGACCAGTTCATGATAAGCGGGAACATGTTTGGGACTCCGCGACATTTAAAGTATTTACCGGGATCGGTAAAGATCTTCAGGGAAGGGTTCCTTCTGAAGGAAGACAAGAAATATTTCGGCAGCAAACCCTTCAGGACCTATAATGGGTTCAGGTACGAAGGCGGATTTTCGGACCACCTCCCCATATGCTTTGACCTGGGGTACTGGTGAACCGTGAATCGTGAACCGTGAATGGTGACAATTGATGGGTGTATCACCCCCATACCCCGTTGATCCTGGTACCGCAAAATCCGCAGTTACCGTTCTTGATGTTATTGGAAGTCACAGTAAAGCCCCGGCGCTCGACCAGCATTTTTTTACATTTGGGGCAGTAGGTATTTTCGTAATCCGTGCCGGGGACATTTCCTATGTATACATAGTTGATCCCTGCCTTGCGGGCGATATCCCGGGCCGCCTCCAGGGTGGATAATGGAGTATAGGGAATGCTTGTAAGCTTGTATAAAGGGAAGAACCTGCTGAAGTGAAGCGGATTATCGGCAAAGCCGCTCGAGACAAGCCATTCGCACATCTCTTTGATCATATCCATTTTATCGGTCCAGTTTGGGACGATAAGGTTGGTAATCTCCAGCCAGACACCTTCTTCCTTCAGTATTTTAAGGGTCCTTTGGATGGGTTCCAGGCTGCCCCCGTTCAGTTTCGCATAAATTTCCTCACTGAACGACTTCAGGTTGATATTTGCCGCATCTATGTATTTTGCCAGTTCCCGCAAGGGTTTCCCGTTGATATAGCCATTGCTGATGAGAAGGTTTTTGATCCCCCTGGCCCTTGCAAGTTTTGCGGTGTCGTAGGTATAATCGTAAAACGCCAATGGTTCTGAGTACGTATAGGCAATGGTTTTGCATCCGCTCGAAGCAGCTTCCTGTACCACCTGGGCCGGGAACATTTCCACGTTATTGGTGGTCCTGGGGCTGACCTGCGATATCTCCCAGTTCTGGCAGTTAAGGCAGGCGAGGGTGCAGCCCGCAGCTGCAATGGAAAAACTTTCGGCCGATGGCAGGTAGTGGAACAGTGGTTTTTTCTCTATGGGATCAATATGCACGCTGCAGGGGTTGCCATATGCAATAGAATAAATCTTTTCTCCGTAAGCAACATGGTTGTGGCAAAGTCCCTCCTGCCCTTCCTTAAGGGTGCATTGGTTTGGGCAAAGCTGGCATTTGACACCTTTGGGAGTATTGACATAATACAGCGACTCCTTGCTGTATTTACCGGGCCCGGCCGGAATAGAAGGCATACCTGCATTCATATCGGTAAAATTTTTAGCAAGGCTGCGGAACGGCCTTATGCCTGCCGCTGCAATACCCAGCGTGGCAATGCCCAGGCGGAGGAACTGCCGCTTGCTGAACCGCTGACCACCTTCGGTTTTCACACTATAAAGATACAAAATTCCTGCGCTTTATATACAGGGCGGCGGCCCCTGCAGTATTCAGCAATGCCAGTACATAACCCGTGTTCATCAGTCCCAGCAGGGGGAAAAGGATTACCGGGACTATGAAAGCTCCAAGGGCTGAGCCGAAGAGGTCGGCAGAGTAATTCTTTGACACCGCCAGGGCTTTATTCCTTTGCGATAAACGGAAGGCAAAGGAATACTCCATTCCAACCATGAAGGCAAGAACAACAGTTAAGGTTGAAACTTTTGACTGGATTGTCCATTCAGGCAGCCCAATGTGGCCGGTCTGCAGCAGGGCCAGGGGGATAAGCACCGAAAGCGCTGCAAGGCTTAGCTGTATGGCCAGGTAACTCCTGAAGGGATCCTTTCCCGACCACCTGGCCCCTGCAAGGCTTCCCAGTGACAGGCCCAGCATGAACAGCATAATGATAAAGCCTGTCAGCTGGAATACATACCCGCAATAAACCTGCAGGGAAAGAAGGATGAGTACCTGCAATGCTCCTGCAGTGAACCCGCCGGTGAACAGGCCCGTATTGACAGCGGTAAGGTTGAACACTGCGACCAGGAACACCAGGAGTAACAATATGATTGCGGTAATGTAATGACGGTTGAAATAACTCATCCAGTAATTCATCTGGGCAAAGAACATTAGTGGCCTGAAGTCATGGTTGATGCCTGCTGCAGGCGAGATGCCGGCGTTCATGTATGCTGAGCGTTCCTTCATCTGCGACGTATTCAGGTAATATTTATTCACGTAGGATGTGGGAATCCCTTTCCTTTCTATCAATTGTGGAATATCAAGGCTCAGCTCAGAATCGGAGGCTATGAAATAGGTTTTCCCTCCCGGCACAAGCAATACATTTTTGAATGATTCCTTCAGGGTTCTATACAGGATTGAATTAAGCCCTCCCCCTGCATAGCTTACGTAATCGCTGGTAGTGGGCAGGGAATACGAGACGATGCCATCCGGCGACAGCCGTGATTTTAATTCGATAAGGAATTCGGAAGTATACAGGCGGTTCAGCTGCAGGCTTGACGGAGGGGGCAGAAGGATTAGCACAACATCATACACTGCGGATGAGTTTTTCACGAACCTCCTGGCATCCCCGGCATGCAGGAATACCGCTTTCTTTTCAAGTGCTTTAAGTGATGTTTCGCTGAATCTTAGCAGGGCAGGGTTCAGTTCCACATAATCAACCCTCTGCGGATGATATTTCATGATCTCAACTATGGCCCCCGATAAGCCTCCGGATACAATCAGTACATTCTTAGTGGCGGGATGCTGGACCATGGCATAATGGACGTTTTCCTCGTTATTGATATTGTCGCCCGAAGAAAACATCAGCAGCCCGTTCTCATAAAAATTCAGCTGTGATGCATTGGCAGTGACGACCAGCTGGCCATAAGGGGTTTCCCTGTCTTCAATGACTGATTGACCGGGATACAGTGAATGATACCCGATTCTCCTGGCGTCTGCCATGAAAAGCCCTGATAATATGAGGCCCGAGAGCAGTATGGCGAGTACAGGCACCATCCTGTTCTGGAAACTGAAGGAAAAAAACACTACCGTGGCAAGGTATAGCCCGCTCATCAGGAGGAGGCTCAGCCATGCCGGGAACAACCACAGGAGGATGAAATTTACTATCGCACCTGCGACCATGCTTCCCGAGGCTTCCAGTGAATATGCGTTACCGGCATGTCTCAGTAAGGCGCTGAGCGATGAGAACAGGAAGCCGTTGACAAGGCAGAACGGCAGCTGCACAAGGAATGTCGCATAGATCACGTCATTCAGCCCAGCGATAGCCCCGGCAGGCAAAACCAGCGCCCTGTAAAGATCAAGCTTGATCATCATCAGCACAGGCAGGGTCGAAAGCAGAAACATCAGGAAAAGTATGAACCTGAACTTGCGCCTGACCCTGCTGAAGTACCTCCCCAGCCAGGCACCGGCACCGGTAAGAAGCATCCATACCGAAAGCATTATGCCCAGGATCAGTTCATTTCCATAGAAAACGATATAACTTTCGCGGAGAAGGTAGATCTGGGTGGAGATCGAGAGAAAACCCAGACCGAACAGAGCTGAACGGATTGCATTTTTTCTCATGTTTTCGTATCTTTACCTGGATTTTTTTCAAAGTTAGCAAACAATGTGCAGTATTATCAGATTCATGTTGATTATGGCACTTACATTCTCTTTTCCCGGAAAATCCTCACCCCAGGACAGTCAGAAGACCGACCGTAAGCCTGCTGCAGCGGGCAAGTTCTATCCTGCCAGCCAGGATTCCCTGAGGGCCCAGCTGACTGAGCTGTTCCGTAATGCCAAACCTCGCACTTCTAAAAACCTGCAGGCTGTCATCCTCCCTCATGCGGGGTATGTATTCTCAGGCGGGGTGGCTGCCGGCGGGATCAACCAGGTTGACCCCGACAAGGTGTATGACAATATTTTTATCATTGGCTCAAGCCACCAGGCTTCATTCATGGGTGCCTCAATTTATAACAAGGGTGATTACCTCACACCTCTCGGGAAAGTGGCTGTAAACGTGCAGCTGGCCAACGAATTGATCAAAGCCAACCCTGTATTCAGCTATGTGTACGATGCGGATCTCAACGAGCATTGCCTTGAAGTGGAAGTTCCTTTCCTGCAGTACCATATGAAGAAACCATTCAGGATCGTTCCCATTGTGATCGGCAGCCAGAGCAACCTTACCTGCAAGCGCATCGCAGAAGCCCTTAAACCGTATTTCAACGACAGAAACCTCTTTGTTGTAAGCAGTGATTTTTCGCATTATCCACAGTATAACGATGCCAAAACCGCAGATAAAGCCACCTGTGATGCCATCCTGATGAACAATCCTGACGCATTGGTGAAAGCGCTTGGGGATAACGAAAAGAAAAATATCCCGAACCTGGTGACCAGTCTTTGCGGATGGACTTCGGTTCTCACCCTGCTTTACATGACTTCGGGTGATGCATCTATTACCTACACACCGGTCCAGTACATGAATTCGGGGGACTCAAAATACGGGGATCATTCACAGTGCGTGGGATACTGGTCTGTCGCAATAAGCCGCAATGCCGGAGGCTCAGCAAAACCTTCATCAGCCTTCAGCTTTACAAAAGAGGAAGAGAAAACCCTCCTGGCAATAGCCAGGAACACCATTACTGTTTATATCAACCAGCATAAAACCCCAGAAGTGGATGATAAGAATTTCAGCCCCGGCCTGAAGCTGCATTCGGGGGCTTTTGTGACCCTGAAGGAAAAAGGCGAACTCCGCGGTTGCATCGGGAGGTTCACTGCCGACATCCCCTTATGGCAGGTTATTCAGCAGATGGCCATTTCATCTGCCACCCAGGATTCGCGTTTCACGCCTGTGACTGCCCGGGAGATCGATAAACTTGAGATCGAGATCTCTGTTCTTTCACCTATGAAAAGGATTTATTCTGCGGATGAGATCGTCCTGGGAAAACACGGGATCTACATTAAAAAAGGATATTATTCGGGGACCTTCCTTCCCCAGGTGGCAACCGAGACAGGATGGAGCAGGGAAGAATTCCTGGGCCATTGTGCCCGCGACAAAGCCGGCCTGGGCTGGGACGGCTGGAAGGATGCGGAACTGTATACCTACGAAGCCTGCGTGTTCGGGGAATGAGGCGTGACGGTCGGGTGGATCGTGATTGTCGAAACAGGCATCACAGTTGTGATGGACGTATTATTCGTGAGGAAAATATTAAGGGTCTGACCTTATAAATTCTTCAGCAATGAAACCATATCAGATTATTCTTCTTTGGTTGATCTTCCTGCTGCCTTCGATGGCCCGGCCCCAGGATTACCAGAACATTTGCAGCCCGGGCATCACATATTTTCTACAGAATAATAATGGAGTACTGCTGGCGTTCCGCAGCGACACTCTTATCCTTCCGGGAAATAACGACAGTATTTTCATCGCTTTCCCGGATGTTACACGCTCAATCAATTACCCCGGGGGTCATTGCCTTGACACCTTAGGCGGAACTGTTCTCGGTAAAAAAGTTTACAGGAGTCATGACGGCTGGTTTTTCTTTTTTAACGGTAAGAATGATACGATCCGGATCAACACCCAGGCGAACCTGAACGACACCTGGAGATTTTGCGATATTAACGCCGGAAAATTCCTGCAGGCAAAGGTCTCAGCCATCATAACCGATACGGTTTTCGGTAAAACAGACCAGGTGAAAATAATTTCCCTGCAGGCTAAAGACAACAGCGGG
>CAIJYT010000153.1 GCA_903824935.1 uncultured Bacteroidales bacterium
AATATTACCGATGCATTTGCAAGGCAGCAGGTGAATAACCAGATTTCCAACATCACCCTGCCTGAGGGAGCGGAACCTGAAGTGGAGCCGCCATACGGGCCAACAGGTGAAATTTTCAGGTATACGCTTTCCAGTAAATTCAGGTCGGTAAGGGAATTGAAAACCATTCAGGACTGGGTACTTGAAAGGCAGTTCAAATCGGTGGCAGGTATTGCCGATGTAGTCAGCTTCGGGGGAGAGGTCAAAGCCTACGAAATCAGCATTGATCCGCTTCTGCTTGAACAATACGAGATCTCCCCCCTGGATGTGTACCAGGCTGTGAATAAAAACAACATCAATGTCGGTGGGGATATCATTGAAAAAAACAACCAGGCATATGTAGTGCGGGGGATAGGACTGATTACAGGCATCAAGGATATGGAGAACATCATTGTTAAATACATCCAGGATGTTCCCATACTTGTAAAAAATGTCGCCACCGTTCGCGAGACCTGTCTTCCAAGGCTGGGCCAGGTCGGCCGTGACCACAACGATGATGCAGTGGAAGGAATCATCGTGATGAGGAAGGGAGAGAACCCGAGCAAGGTAATAAAAAGAGTCAAGGCCAAAATTGCGCAGCTTAACGAAAAGATCCTTCCTTCGGATGTAAAGATCGTCCCTTTTTATGACCGTGAGGAACTCATACATTTTACCACCGGCACTGTTCTTCATAACCTGATTGAAGGCATTATCCTGGTGACTGTCATTGTTTTTCTTTTTATGGCCGACTGGCGGACTACGGTGATAGTATCGGTCATCATCCCGCTGGCCTTGCTTTTCGCATTCATCGGCCTTCACCTGATGGGAATGTCGGCAAACCTGCTTTCAATGGGCGCCATTGACTTCGGGATCATCATCGACGGAGCGGTTGTGATGGTCGAGGGAATGTTTGTGGTCTTTGACCGTAAAGCAAAAACGATAGGAATGCCGGCATTTAACCGGATCGCAAAATCGGGGATCATCCGGGAATCGGGGACCGATATGGCGAGGGCGATCTTTTTCTCGAAACTGATCATCATTCTTTGCCTGATGCCCATATTCTCATTTCAGAAAGTGGAAGGTAAGATGTTCTCTCCCCTTGCCTGGACCCTGGGATTTGCACTTCTGGGGGCCCTTATCTTCACACTTACCCTTGTGCCGGTAATGATCAGGCTCATGCTTAATAAAAATGTGAGGGAGAAGCATAACCCGGTAGTGGAGTATATCGAGAAAGGGGTGATGGCGGTATTCAACCTCTCATACCGTTATAAAAAGATAAGCCTTGGCATAGCGCTTTTCCTTGTTCTCAGCGGGTTTGCATCCTTTAAATTCCTGGGGACTGAATTTCTTCCCCAGCTTAACGAAGGGGCCATCTATGTAAGGGCTAACCTCCCACTGAGTATTTCACTGGAAGCTGCAGTCAAACTAAGCGAACAGATGAGAGGGGTATTTCGCGGTTTCCCGGAAGTGAAGCAGGTTATGTCGCAGACCGGACGCCCGAATGATGGTACGGATCCCACAGGTTTTTACAATGCCGAATTTCATGTTGACCTCTATCCTAAGGATCAATGGAAGCGGAATATTTCCAAGGAGGACCTTATCCAGGAAATGCAGAATAAATTAGCAATTTTCCCCGGGATCAATTTCAACTTCTCACAGCCTATTATGGATAACGTGGAGGAAGCTGTCTCGGGGGTCAAAGGTTCCATTGCAGTTAAAATTTTCGGGAATGACCTGAATGTGCTGGAAGACAATGCCGATACCGTTTATAAGTTGCTCAAAACGGTAAAAGGCATTGAAGACCTTGGGGTAATCCGGAATATAGGGCAACCTGAACTCAGGATTGATCTCGACGACCGTAAAATGGCCCAGTACGGAGTTGCAACTGCCGATTGCCAGGCGGTGATCGAAATGGCGATCGGGGGCAAAGCCGCAACCCAGTTTTATGAAGGAGACCGAAGGTTTGACATCCGTATAAGATACCAGGAAAAATACAGAAAAAACGAGCAGCAGATCGGGAACCTCAAGGTCCCTGCGATGAATGGGAAGCTGGTCACACTCAAGGAACTAGGGCAGATCCGCTATGTTACAGGCCCTCTGCTGATTTTCAGGGAAGAGAACCAGAGATTCATCGCTGTGAAGTTCTCGGTCAGGGGCAGGGATATGGGAAGCGCAGTCAATGAAGCAAGGTCAAAGGTGGACCTTGTTCTGAAACTGCCAAAAGGAAGTGAAGTAAAATGGGCGGGTGATTTCGAGAACCAGCAGAGGGCACAGGCAAGGCTGATGCAGGTTGTTCCTATAAGCCTGCTCCTGATCTTTCTTATTCTCTTTATGCTTTTCGGCAATGTGATTGATGCGGGGCTTGTGCTGACCAATGTTCCTTTTGCAATAATCGGGGGGATTGCCGCCTTGCAGATCACCGGATTCAACTTCAGTATTTCAGCAGGCATAGGGTTTATTGCTCTTTTCGGGATCTGTATACAGAACGGGGTTTTACTGACCATGGTCATTAAAAAGAACCTCAGGGCAAAAATGCCATATGAAACGGCCATCAAGGAAGGGGTTGAATCACGTATCAGACCTATTATAATGACTGCTTTGATGGCTATGTTCGGATTGCTCCCTGCTGCAATTTCAAAAGGAATAGGCTCTGAAACCCAGAAGCCCCTTGCCATTGTAGTTATTGGCGGCCTGGTGAGCGCGACAGTCCTCACATTGATCGTTTTTCCCCTCATTATCCACCTGGTATACCGCAGGAGTCTCAGAGACAAATTGAACCAGGGAGGTGAAAATACACCGGAAGCAATTACCTTTACGGGATAATTCCATGATCCGTTTTAATTTAAGCCCTATGAAACGTTTACTCTGGATAATCCTGTTCTTTCCTGTATCGTTGTTTGCGCAGGTTCTGCCACTCCATGACTATGATGTGCCCCGGGCGCTGATCTCCCAGACTTCAATCCTCGCAGGCCAGGATTTCAGGGATTACCTGAAAGGCAGCGGGGAAATATTTCTTGAATATGGCTTCAGGAACCTGCTTGTACAGGACCTGAGATGGAATTCCGAACATGTGATCCTTGAAGCCTATGAAATGGTTGACCCAAGCTCGGCTTACGGGATCTTTTCAGTTTCGAAAAACGGCTGCCTTACCAAAGACAGCCTCACCGCGTTCGACTGTTTTACAAGGGGCTGTTACCAGGCCGCATTCGGGAGGTTTTACCTTAAGATCACAACCGATGCCCCCTCATCGGGCGATAAGGAATTCTTCTCAACCCTTGCAGGGAAATTCATGAGCAATAATCCCGACACCATGCTTCATCTGCCGTCGGTTTTTCTCCAAAACCTGATTCTGCGATTCGGCCGTGATCCGTATTGCACAAAAGGAGTACTGGGTGTTAAACATACACCGGTTCCATGGCAGGACCTTTTCATCATGGTTAGGAATACCATGTTCGTGGTCATCCTTCCTTTCGAACGGGATGTATATTTTGCCAGGATAAGTTTTACCGCCGAGAGTGATAAGCTGACGTTCCTGCAACGTGCCGGAATGATGAACGGGTTCAACCCGGTCCCGAATATTACAACACAGGACGGCCTTTACCGTGAATTCAGGCAGATCGACGATACGAATATTTATTTCCTTGAATGCCAGCTGCCGTTCCCGATATCTTCACTCGTTCCATGACCCTCAGATGCCTGCTGCTATCAGCCACGTTAGCTCTCTTTCTTACCCCGCCGGTTAGTGGATTGGGAATCAGCCCGGGAGATACCCTGTCGACAGCTGCTTCGCCTCAAAGGAACAAGTCACAGAAATGCGATACATGCTGTCCGCAGAAAGACCTTATTGATTTCTTTTTTAAAGGGAATAACCCATTCTACAACAAACATGAAAAACGTTTCCGTTTTTTTGCAATACCGCTTGTAGCTTACGATCCGGCAACCAGCGTTCAGTTAGGAGCCGGGGGCTCTTTCTCGCTTCAGCTGGGGAGTGCCGAAAACACAAAACTTTCGGCGGGAGTGGCATCGGTGCTCTACACCCTCAACCAGCAGTTTTTTATACAGTACAAGGGAAACATCTATTTCCCGAACAATAAATGGCTCCTTCAGAGCGACTGGAGGTTTTATTTATTCAATCTCCCGACCTACACCCTGGGTACAAATAACCAGGTCGCCATTCCCATGGTCCCCGGTTACAAAGCGGTACTTATCGACCCTTCGCTGAACGGGGTCTATCCTATGGATTATAACTGGATCAGGTTCTACAACGTGCTGTCAAGGCGGTTGACTCCATCTATAAATGTAGGTGTGGGATATCATATCGACATACATTATAATATTACCGACGACAACCTTGTGATCCAGAACGACACATTGTATAATACGCCGCATTTTGCATACAGCACACTGCATGGGTTCAATCCCGGTCAGTATATCACATCAGGGGTTAGCGCCAATTTTGTTTACGATACAAGGGACGACCAGGTTAATGCCTATAGGGGGATTTTTGTGAACGTGAACTACCGTTACAACCCGACCTGGCTGGGAAGCAGTAAAAACAGTTCAAATTTATGGACTGAATTCAGAGCTTTCATACCTCTTTCGCGCCGCTGCCCGAGGCATCTTTTGGCTTTCTGGTATTACGGTTCATTTCTTGTAAGCGGTGACCTGCCTTATCTTGACCTTATGAGCATCAGTTATGACCAGATGAATTCGTCGGGAAGAGGATATGCCCAGGGGAGGTACAGGGGCGAGGATTTTATGTACGGTGAGATGGAATACCGTTTCCCTATTTCCCCCCATACCCATATCCTGGGGGGAGTGATCTTTACCAATGTCACTACCGCTTCAAACCGTGACATGAAAGTTCCCCTTTTTGGCTATTTCCAGCCTGCTGCGGGAGTCGGACTGAGGATCATGGTAGGGAAACATGACCGTACCAACATTGCCATTGACTTTGGTATCGGCAATATGTCGAAAGGTTTATACGTTCAGACTCAGGAAGTCTTTTGATGTACAATGTACGATGTACGAATTGAAAAATTAAATACCAGGCAAATGAAAAGAAAGTTTAGCATATTTCTTCTGATGATCACGCTTTGTATCTCAGTGAATGCCCAGCAAAGCAGTAAAAAGGAGGTACCGCCGGAGGAAAGGGTCAAAGACATAGTTGACCGCATTGGAAAAAAAGTCCCGATGACAAAGGAGCAGAAGGATTCGGTTTCCATGGCTTTTCTGCAATTCATCGATGATGTTCAGAAATACAATGCGATGGGTAACGAAAAGCTCATCGATTTGCTTGCCAAATCAAGAGATGATAAAGTGAAGAAGATACTTCGTGAAGATCAGAAATTTGACAACTATCTTGCTGTCCTGGCCGATATTAAAAAACAGGTCGAGGAAAACCAGGGCCAGCAATACCACCAGCAGCATCAGCAGGGTGGGCAGCAGCGCAACCGCATGGGAGGCGGAATGCCGGGAGGTATGCCGGGGGGCGGCTGATAATAGACCCCCCTTTGTCACACCAGTTCATTTCTCATCGCATCCTGCCTGATGAAAATGAACAGCAGGATGGTGAAAGCCCAGAGTGAAGATCCTCCGTAGCTGAAGAACGGCAGCGGGATGCCGATGACAGGCAGGATTCCCAGGGCCATCCCGATATTGATCCCGAAGTGGATAAAAAACAGGGATGCCACACCGTAACCATACAGCCTGCTGAATTTTGAACGTTGCCGGTCGGCATTCATCACTATCCTTATCATCAGGCCCAGGAAGAGTGCGATTACAATAAAAGATCCTATAAAACCATGTTCCTCGCCAACGGTGCAGAAAATGAAATCGGTGCTCTGCTCGGGTACGAAATTGTATTTGGTCTGGGTCCCCTGCAGGAAGCCTTTGCCCCAGAACCTGCCTGAACCGATCGCAATAAGAGACTGGTTTACGTTATATCCTGCTCCTTTAAGGTCGGTATTATTACCGAGAAGTACATTGATCCTTTGCCGCTGGTGAGGTTCAAGCACATGGTTAACGGCAAAGTGCACCGAAAAAACAAGGCCGGAAGAGGCAAGGAATATAGCCAGCGCGATCATAAGGGTTCTTGCACGCCTGCGGCTGCGCAGGTAGATGAATCCTGAGATTGTGAACAAGACCGCGACCAGGATGTATTTATTGATGATAAGGGCCAGCACGCCCAGCACAGGAATCACTAAAAGGGCAAGCAGGACATACCCTGAAAGGCCTGCCCTGTAAAGGACCAGGACAAAGCAGAAGAAAACGAGGGCCGATCCGGTATCATGCTCAAGGAGGATCAGCAACGCAGGCAGGATAATAATTGAAACTGCGATTACCAGGGTTCTCGGGTGTTTTATGTTCCTGTCAAGGTATCCCAGGAATTTTGCCAGGGCCAGGGCCGTCGCCATTTTTGCGAATTCGGCAGGCTGGATGCCAAAGCCGCCTATGGCGAACCATGATTTGGAACCTGCAATTTCCCTGCCTGCAAAGATTACCACCACCGACATCAGCAGGAAGAAGCCGTAGATGAAGTAAGCAAACTGGGAAAAGAATTTCGGATCAATAATAAGTATGCTGATGGCCAGCAGCAGGGATGCAAGGATGAAGACCATCTGCTTGCCGTATTTCTGGTGGAGATCGGTGATAGCCTGGTGACTGTCGTTATACACAGCCGCGTATATATTAAGCCAGCCCATGAGGACAAGGGCCACGTACAGGCTGACCAGTACCAGGTCAATCCGGTAGAAAATGCCCTTTTCCGATTTCATTTCCTGTGTTTATTCCGTGGATGAGGTCAGCATTCATCATACGTTCTTCAAGGTCTTTACGGCTGACTTTCCTTTTTAAATATTTTTCAAGCATCAGGCTGGCGATAGGGGCGGCCCATGCGGCACCGAAGCCTGCATTTTCGACCACCACCGAGATAGCGATCTTTGTATTCAGTTTGGGTGCAAACGCGATAAAGATGGAATGGTTCTTGCCGTGGGGGTTCTGGGCTGTTCCTGTTTTTCCGCAGAAATCTATACTGTCTATTTTAGAAGCGCGTGCAGTCCCTTCGCTAACCACATCGGCCATTCCCTCAACTACAATATCAAAATAAGCAGGATTGACGTCGGTGAACTTCTTCTCGGTGAATCCCGGGTTTATGGAATCCTTTTTCCCGATGGCCCTTATGATATGGGGGATATGGTACCAGCCGCGGTTGCTGATAGTGGCAGCCAGGTTTGCAAGCTGAAGGGGTGTGATCCCGATTTCTCCCTGGCCTATCCCCAGCGAAATAATTGTCATGGATCTCCAGCGGTCTTTCCCGTGGTATTTGTCGTAATAAGCGGGAGAAGGGATATTCCCGTTAAGCTCACCGGTGACATCCAGCCCGAGTTTTCGTCCCAGCCCGAAACTCATCACTTCTTTTCTCCAGTGCTCATAAGCCTGGCGGGTGCTGGTGTAAGAGCTGTTATCTATGATCGACCTGAAAACCCTGCAGAAATAGGTGTTGCATGAGATCTGGATTGCGCCTATGAGGTTCAGGGGGGAAGGGTGGGAGTGGCATCCCACCATTTTGCCGTTGCCTATGCTGAAGCCTCCCGGGCAGCTATAGGTAGTGGTGGGAAAGAGGACCCCTTCCTGCTGGCCAACGAGGGCATCGACCAGTTTGAATGTTGATCCCGGCGGGTACATGGCCATGAGCGCACGGTTGAAGAGCGGCTGGTAAACGGTATCAAGTACCAGGTTCCTGTAATTCTTTTTCCTGATGTTGCCAACGAGAAGATTGGGGTCATAGGTAGGGCTTGTGATCATGCAAAGGATCTCGCCGGTGGAAGGCTCGATGGCGACAATGCTGCCTTTCTTGTTAGCCATCAGTTTCTCGCCATACTCCTGCAAATCCTCGTCAAGGGAGGAATACAGGTTGGTACCGGCATAGGCAAGGGTGTCGTATCTCCCTTCCTGGAAGCTGCCTTTATCACGGTTAAGTACATCAACCACCCGTACTTTCATGCCTTTTTCACCCCTGAGCAGGCTCTCGTATGATTTTTCTATGCCGTTAACACCGATATAATCCCCCGACCTGTAATAGGAGTCCCCCTCAATGATATCGGGGCTGGCTTCACCGATGTACCCGAAGGTATGGGCTGCGATGGAATAGGTGTATTTGCGCAAGGTACGCGACTGCACAAAGAAACCCGGAAAACGGAAGAGCTTCTCCTCAAGAAAGCCGTAGTTTTCACGGGTTATCTGGGCTTCGAATATAGACTGCCTGTAAGGTGAATAATTACGGGCTTTGATCATCCTCCTTGTAAACTCATCCTTGTCAATCCCGATAAGCCTGCAGAGTTCCGCAGTGTCAATATTTTTGGCCTGGCGCGGTATCACCATGAGATCATAGGCAGCCTCGTTGTAGACAAGAAGCTTACCGTTGCGGTCGAAGATAAGCCCCCTTGCAGGGTACTGGGTGATATACCTCAGAACATTATTGTTTGCCGATAAAATGTATTTATCGACCAGGATCTGGACATAAATAAGCCGGGCTGTAAAAATCAACCCGACGGCCAGGAATATTCCTATGATGATCAACCTTCGGTAAGCCAGAGCTCTTTCCATTCCTTTTTATGGCCTTCTGACTACGATTTGAGGAGTATAAACCACGTTGCTTTTATGCAGGGCACGGTCATAGATGAACATCGAGAACATGATCGTGTCCCATTTAGGGGCCGGGTTTAAAGGGATGGTATCTACAATGATCCCTTTGATCGCCTTGTTGGCATCATTGGGTGTAAGGTTTGGTATCCGGTACCTGAGGGGAGGCACCAGGGTTGTATCTTTAACAAAAACACCATTCTTTTTTTCGTAGAGGTCGATGAAATAATTGTAGTAGTAATAGCTTGCAGTGTCGAAAGGAGGGTTAAGATCCCAGGGGTTCAGTCCTATATCCCCATCCCCGTCCTGGAACGTAATGGTAAGCACCCCTGTCTTTGCAATCTTCGTCGTATCAAACATATTATAATAATCGGAGAAACCAATCTGGGGGATCACCGAAAAGGATTCTTTTTTCACGCATGAAAATAGCAATGCCAGGCAAGCTGCGGCAGACAGGAGGATGAAAACGGATTTCATAAGGTGCCCTTTTGTTCCCATGGGATGCCTGAATTTTTAATACATTTGAACCCTCGCAAAGATAATGAATATACGTGAACCGTGTTTGGCGAAGCCAAAATGAGCACGCAAATGAAATAAGCAATTAGTGCGAATAACCGTGAACCGTGAATCGTGAAATGAGCATGGATAGATTTAGGGAAAGGATTTTTACGGTTGGTGATACCCAAGGGTTCGATGAGCTTGCCCTGGAGGTCTTCGGTTTCCAGTATGAGAACTGCGAAGTATACCGCGAATTTGCCAATGCCTTATCCCGCAATCCGGGCAATGTAGGCAGTTCAGCTGAGATACCTTTTATTCCTATTGAGTTTTACCGGTCCAGGGAGGTTATCAGTTCCGGGATGAAGGCTGTGATGGAATTCCAGAGCAGCGGAACCACGGGCTCAGTCCCGGGCCGTCACCTGGTCGCCGACCAGGGGTTGTATGACCTGTCGTTGCTCGGGGGTT
The DNA here is from genome assembly GCA_903824935.1 of uncultured Bacteroidales bacterium. Taxonomy (GTDB): domain Bacteria; phylum Bacteroidota; class Bacteroidia; order Bacteroidales; family FEN-979; genus CAIRDP01. Next base: position 9,625 of record CAIJYT010000153.1, read on the forward strand.
TTAATTTTGCATACGGGGATCCGGCCGGGTATACCTTTCTTGCGCTTACTCCGGAACCTGAAGAAAGGCCGCATTCCTCCCTCATTTATATGATATCAAAGCTGATGCAGCAGAACAATGCCGGCAGTCACGGTTTTTTTCTGAATGATTTTGAAGCACTTCGAAAAAGGCTTTCAGGCAATGATACTGCTAAAGGGAAGACGATTCTCATCGGGCTTACTTATGCCCTTCTTGATTTCGCCGGGAAGTACCCGGGGGAATATCCCGGACTGGTCGTCATTGAGACCGGCGGTATGAAAGGACGGCGAAGGGAGATCACCAGGGCCGAGCTTCACAGCAGGCTCAGCGACGCGTTCTCATCCGCAGTCATACATTCAGAATATGGAATGACAGAGCTGTTGTCGCAGGCATGGTCAAAAAAGTATGGAATTTTCATTCCGCCTCCCTGGATGAAGGTAATGGTGCGTGAGGTGAACGATCCTTTCTGCTGGTGCAGGCCCGGCCGGAGCGGAGGGATCAGCGTTATCGATCTTGCGAATCTTTATTCCTGCAGTTTTATTGCCACCCAGGACCTGGGACGTGTGAGGGAAGACGGAGGTTTTGAAGTGCTCGGCCGGTTTGACTCAAGCGACCTCAGGGGCTGTTCGCTTATGATACAGGAGTAAGTATCTCAGCCGTATCATTCTTTGGGGAATTCACAAGTTTTGAGATCTTGTAAGCTTTCATTTTTTCTGCCGGATAAGGTTTCAGTATACCCAGGAGTTCGGAATCGGACGAGGGGGACAGCCAGCGTTTTTCATCGGCTGCAGAAAGGATTACAGGCATCCTGTCGTGGATGCCACTCATCAGTTCGTTGGGAGAAGTGGTAAGTATTGAAAATGAATGTATGATCTCCCCGTCGGCAGTTGCCCAGTGGTCCCAGATCCCTGCCATGGCAAAGGGTTTCTCATCCTTCATCAGGATACGGTACGGGGTCTTTTCACTGTCTTTCTTCCATTCAAAGAAACTGTCGGCAGGGACCAGGCAGCGCCTGCTTCTGAAAGCATTTTTATAGGACGGTTTTTCGAGTATCGTTTCGGACCTTGCATTGATCATTTTATAGCCGATGGACTTTTCCTTGGCCCAGGAGGGAATAAGGCCCCAGTGAAAGAGGCTGATCTCCCCTGGTGTGCTGTTTGAGATAACGGCGAGCTCCTGGCCGGGGGCGCAGTTATACCGGGCTTTATAAATGGCAGTGCGCACCCTCACGCCGAAGCGTTCTTCGATGAGTTCGTCAACTATTGCAAATGAATATCTGCCGCACATGGCTTTGATCTTAAATCTCTCCCGTTATATTCTCCACAATTTGCTGCGGAATCCGGAGCCGGGGCTAACCCTGGGTTCATACCATTGCTTCCCTTTATGAAAGAATAACAGGTTAAAGTTAGGATTTTTTTTTATTTTTGGTACTTAATACAAAGATTCAGATGGATCAACCCAGGCCCGGGACTTCACATCGCAGGCATGAAAGGAAGCGCAGTACGCATCATTCCGGTAAGCCTAATCCTTACAGGCGGGTCGAAACCATTATTACAAAACATTTTCTCAGGATAGCCGGTGTTATTCTGATCCTTGCCGTTGTAGGGTATTCGGTGAGTTCACTTGATAAGCTCAGGGTCATTGTGAAACAGATCGTTTCGCATGAACAGGTCAGCCCCCGGCTTTCACAGAACCCGCAGGCAGCCGGGGCCGGCATGGTTCAGCCTGCAGTTGCTGCCGCAGCAGATTACAGCCAGTCGGATATAAGGATTATGGCTGTTTTGTGCGCTGCGACTTGCATGATTTTTGCTCTCATCCTCCTTTTTTCAATACGGATCCGAAGGAAGGAGATCCCGAGAATTGCCATCGTGGTATTTTATGCAGTTGTTTTCCTCCTGGCCAGGAAATACGGCTGGCAGATTCATCTGCTTTTCCCGATGATCCTGGTATTTTCAGCTCTTATCTTTTATTCGGGTGTGAGGCTGCATTCCATGGTCGCCGGGAAGTGGAATTACCTTGTATGCTGGTTGTCGTTCATGATATGGTGGGCAATGAAAATGATACTTGGCCGGAATGCCGGACTTCTGCCTGGTTTCTTTATATATGGTTCACTTTTTTACCTATTGTTCCTGTTCACAGGAGCATACGGGGGTTTCAGGGGGCATCACAAATACTCGGAGTATGCCGAGATCGGCCTGACCATTTTAAATGGAATGCTTTTTTACATGATGGGGCTTTTCGGCCTTGCAAGATTCGGGCTTATGGATTATGCCTGGGTGTTTTCACTGGCTCTTGCAGCGGCCAATTTGGGGATACTGTTCGTTTTTGCTGCCGCAGGTAAAAGACCAGAGCCCGGGCCTTATGTTTTTCCTGCTTTCATCATGCTCAGCCTTATTTTTCCTTTCATCTTCAATGCCGGCGCTATCCTTTTGTTTCTGGCTGTACTGTCGAGCCTGTTGCTGTTCTATTCGAAATACAGCGGTGACCGTATTGCCGTGATTACCGCTCTGGGTTCCATTGTGATGATGCTGCTCATGTATTTTAAAGACCTGGTCTTCCAGTATCTTCCTGCAGCTTTTCTTGGCAACGTGCTCGCCAACAAGGCCATGATGATGAAAGGGCTGGTGGCGGGACTTGTGATCTTTCCCGTGATGATTATCAACAGCAGGCTGATCAGAAAACTTCATGTCGGATTCTCAAAGGAATGGTTCAGCCGCAGGAGCTACCAGAGCTTTTTCAAAGGAATAAATCTGATTGTGCTTTACCTTTCGGGATTCTGGGTTGTAAATTATATTGTACTGGTATGGTCTAAGAATCCCGACCTGAATTATATGAGCTGGTTCGGGTATAACTGCCTTTTTTTCATCATTACCATCCCTCTGCTTTCGGTACAGAAGTCAAAGTTTGTTATCCCGGCAATTGGGTTTGCCCTGTTCTTTAGCCTCGCTTATCCCACCCTGATCCATTTTACCAATGTGGAAATGAGGAATGATGCGTTGCAGCATGAGCAAATTTCAAAACTTGCGTTCTGGTTTCACTATCCGGTAGCTGTACTTTTCATTGCAGAGATCTTTATACTGGAAGTCTTCATAAGGAAGGCCATGGAAAAAAATTCTTTACTGGTAAGGATTTTCACCGCTTATTTGATGCTGGCCGGGCTTTTCATTCTCTTGTCGGAGTATGATCATTTCAGCATATGGACCGGTCTCAGGCGGGGGGTGACAATCGAAGAAATTGCATTAGCCGACAGGGTGATTCCCTATACCATTATCCTGCTATTGTATACGGCAGTTATACTGGGTGTGGGAATGACAACCAGGAACAGGCTGTTCCGGGCTGCGGGACTGATTTTATTATCGGCGACAGTGGTTAAAATGCTTTATATTGATGTAAGGACATTAAGCGGGATGACCCGCTCGGTAGTATTGTTCACTGTCGGATTGATTGTTTTCGTCCTGTCATTCATGTATCCCAGGCTTAAGAGATATTTCAGGCAGCGCGAGCATGATTCAAAAGGGATAGTTAAGCGCAGTCATCACCGTTCCCGCCGCAAACCGTCTACTGTTCCCATGCAACAAATAACTCCCGCAAAGGATGAAACACTATAATATTACAATCAGCGGGCATATCCAGAAAATCGGGTTCCGTTTCTCAGCAATGCATTCGGCATACCGTTATGGAGTGCATGGGTTTGTTAAGAATATGAACGACGGCAAAGTTTACATTGAAGCGGAGGGAGAGGATAGCGACCTTGACGATTTTCTTCAGTGGTGCCACAGGGGGCCCCTTGGGTCAAAGGTCGACAGTGTGGAAGCTATTGAGGGGGAAATGAAGAATTTCCTGTCATTTGATATTATCAGTTCAAGGGCCTGAGGGAATATTCGATATTCATTTCCCCGCTCCTTCGACCACGATTACGATTTCCCCTTTGACAGTTTTATTGCTGAAATGCAGGATTAGTTCTTCGAGTGTGCCTCTTGCATTTTCCTCGTAGATTTTTGTAAGTTCGCGGGAAACGCAGGCGTAGCGCCCTGATCCGAAAAATTCCGCAAACTGGGTGAGTGTTTTGACAAGCCGGAACGGGCTTTCGTAAAATACGAGGGTCCTTTCTTCAGTTGCAAGTTCTTTTAGCCTGGTCTGCCTGCCTTTTTTATGTGGCAGGAACCCTTCAAAAACGAAGTGGTCGGAAGGGATTCCGCTGTTGACCAGGGCTGGGACGAAGGCTGTTGGTCCGGGCAGGCATTCCGCAGGAATGCCTGCCCGGATGCATGCCCTGATTAAAAGGTAGCCGGGATCGCTAATCCCGGGAGTGCCGGCATCGCTTACCAGGGCAACGACCGACCCGGCCTGCAACCGTTCGATAAGGTTCTCAACCGTGCGGTGTTCATTGAACTGATGGTGGGAATGCAGAGGCTTCTCAATGCCGTAATGCCTGAGAAGGTTGGAAGTATTACGCGTATCCTCAGCCAGGATAAGGTCCACTTCCTTTAGTATCCTCAGCGCCCGAAGCGTAATGTCCTCCAGGTTGCCGATAGGCGTCGGTACAATATATAATTTCCCCTCCATGACAATTTCGCTACTTCGCTACCTCGCTACTTCACTACTAACTTAAACCCCACCCCGTGAACATTGATCAGCTCAACGCCGGGGTCTTCTTTCAGGTACTTCCGAAGTTTAACAATATAAACATCCATGCTCCTTGCATTGAAATAGCTGTCGTCATTCCATATCTGGGTCAACGCCACGGAACGGTCCAAGACCTCATTAGCATTCACGCAAAGCAGCCTCAGCAGTCCGGCTTCCTTTGAAGTCAGCTTTTGCTCCCTGCCCTCTATCGCAAGCACCTGCCTGTCGAAATCGAAAGTATATTTCCCTACCGTAAAAACATTATCATTCCCTGCCGCTTTCCCTCCTTCATCGCTCCGCCTGAGAATTGCATGCATCCTCATCAGCAGTTCTTCCATGCTGAAAGGTTTGGTAATATAATCATCGGCCCCGGCCTCAAAACCTTTCAGCTTATCCTCCTGCAGGGTTTTTGCGGTAAGAAACAACATAGGAACCTTCCTGTTCATGGCCCGGATCTCCTTTGCAGCAGCAAACCCGTCCTTAACCGGCATCATGATGTCGAGGATCACAAAATCAATCTCTTTTTTCCCGAACATCTCCACCGCTTCCTGCCCGTTCACACATAAGGTTGTACTGTAGCCTTTTGCGTCAAGGTAGTTCTTAAGGATATTCCCCAGGTTGCGATCATCTTCGGCCAGTAAAACATTAACACTTCCTTTTTCCATGCTTTCAGTTTTTTACTCTTTATATTTAAACGGAAAAAACACTTTAAACTTGCTCCCTTTGTTAACTTCACTTTCAATACTTATCTTTCCGTGATGTTCTGCCACTATCGCCTTCACATAGCTTAAGCCAAGCCCGAAGCCCCTCACATCCTGTATATTCCCTGTCGGGACACGGTAAAGCTTGTCGAAAATCTTTTTCTGCTCCGATTTACTTATGCCGATCCCGTTATCCTCTATGGTAATCTGCATCCCGTTCCCCGTATTCTCGGTGCTGATCCGTATCATCGGTTTTTTCGGGGAATATTTATTCGCATTGTCAAGCAGGTTGTATACCAGGTTGGTCACGTGTACCTTATCGCCTTCAATCCTGGGATTCGAAGCATAAAAGCTTTTGATGATGACTCCGTCCTTGATCTCCACCTGTATCCTGATGTTCTTTACCACATCATGAATGATATCATGGATGTTGATGAGCTCGCGTTTCATTTTCAGCTCCCCCGAGTCGATCACTGCGGTTTGAAGTATCTTCTCTGCCATGCCCGCAAGCCTTTTGTTTTCTTCCTGAATCATGTTGACGTACGACGACGCCAGCTCGGGCGATCGGGCAACATCACTGTCGCTCATTGCCTCGCAGGCCAGGGAGATCGTTGCTATGGGGGTCTTGAACTCATGGGTCATGTTGTTGATGAAATCATTCTTCATCTCCGACAATCGCTTCTGCCTGAAAACTGTCGCAATGGTGTAAGTGAACGAATAAACGATCACAATGATAAGCACAAGGGAAATCAGCAGCATACCCCATAATTCGGTCAGGAGGAACCTCTGCTCATTCGGGAAAGAGATCAGGAGGTATTCGGGAGGGGTGAAAATATCGCTTTGAAACAAAGGAAATGCATACCCGTTTTCAAATAACTCCTTCCTGTAATTGGGCGATTTCTCGACAAGATAGGCTTCGTTCTCGGGTTTATAAATGCCGAATTCAAAACGGGTATCTATTCCTCTCAGGTTTAGTTCCCTGGAAATAAGGGAGTCCAGGATGTTCTTGTTCAGGAATTCGTCATAAGGCAGATGCGGGTTGATGTTGAGCAAGCCCTCTGGTTTTGATTTTTCAATCGAACGCCGTTTCTCAAGCAACTCTACTTTCGATACAACCTTCGTGATGGCCTCATTAACGCTGCGTCGGAAATTGGCTTCCTTCACCGATGAGGCGTTCCTGATCCAGTAGATCTGTATCCCCATCAACCCACCGAGGGCAATAGACATCACAACGATGGTGAAAATGATAAACCGCCTGTTCATTCTACAAAAGTAAGCGAAAAAGCCGAGTTACAGTTTTAACACTTTTTAACGTATATTAATAATCCTTAACATTTTCGTATCACAGGCTGGCGTATATTTGTGACATAATTGCTGGGCAGAGAAGAAGCAAGAAAACTTTTATGCGGCAGTAATGTGTGCAAGTTAAGTGAGACAACGTTTTGTTTATTGATTAAATCCCGGACCGGTTCCGGGATTTTTTTTGTTTTAATGTATCTGGATGAGGGAGCTCATTATAAAAGCGAAATTATCGTAAGCGAAGCATATTGCAAAAGCTGCATCAGGTAATTAAAGAGAAGCATATCACACAAGCCGCGTTTAAGTGGGAGCGACAGCAGCGATGTAACGTGCACGCGACAGATGCAGCTGAATTATACGCTGAGCCGCCTCACCACCTTCTCTATCACCTCAGGATAGTACCTGTACTCCAGCTCATGAATCCTTGCAGCCAGGCTCTCGGGAGTGTCACCCGGCATCACTGGGCAACGGGCCTGGAAAATAATATCGCCTTCATCATACTTTTCATTGACATAATGTATGCTGATGCCCGATTCAGGTTCACCAGCCTCCATCACCGCTTTGTGGACCTTGCCGCCATACATTCCTTTTCCGCCGTATTTGGGAAGCAATGCAGGGTGAATATTGATGATCCTGCCAGGATACATCCCGAGAAGGGAAGAAGGGAGAAGCCATAAAAAGCCGGCAAGGACTATAAAGGATATATCATTTTTAATGAGCAGGTCGGCCGTCTCATTCGTTTCGTAAAATGTTTTCCGGCTGAATACATGAGAAGGGATCCTCAGATGCAAGGCCCTGGTCAGAACATATGCTTCGGGATTGTTGCTTATAATAAGCCTGACCCGGATGAGGGGATGGTTTGAGAAATATTCGGATATCCTCTGGGCATTGGTCCCGCTTCCTGAAGCCAGAATTGCTATATTTACCATGATTTTCAGTTTCAGAAACAAAAGTACTAAACCCTGATGGTTTACTAAAACCTAACCTTTATTATATAAATGGCTGAAAGTTAATTTTTAAGGCTACCTAACAATAGCCAAATGGTACTGATAATCAACAAGTTGATTTTTGGAAATGTTAAAAAATCTTAAAATTCTTTGGCGGCTACATGGAAATTACTTCCTTTGCACTCCTTTAACCAAAAAAAATAGATAAACATGTCTGACATTGCAGCAAAAGTTAAAGCTATCATTGTTGATAAGCTTGGTGTTGATGAAAGCGAAGTTACGCCCGAAGCAAGTTTTACAAATGATCTGGGTGCCGATTCACTCGATACCGTTGAGCTGATCATGGAATTTGAAAAGGAATTCGATATCGCTATCCCTGACGATCAGGCTGAGAAGATCAGTACTGTCGGTGAAGCAATTGCTTATATCGAAAACAACACCAAGTAAGGATCTTTACTCCTTTCTTTTATGAAGAACATTGCCCCTCTGACAGGGGGTTCTCCTTTGACAGAAGTATTTTTAACCATTAATTAAAAAGCTTTGAGACGAGTTGTTATAACTGGCCTTGGTGCGATTACTCCCTTGGGTAATACCGTGGCGGAGTATTGGGATAATTTGGTCAAAGGAGTAAGTGGCGCAGGGCCGATCACCCGGTTTGACACCTCCAAATTCAAGACGCGTTTTGCCTGCGAGGTAAAGAATTTCAAGCCTGAGGATTATTTCGACCGCAAGGAAGTGAGGAAGTACGACACTTACGCTCACTTCGGCATGGTATGTGCCGACCAGGCAGTTGTTAATTCCGGCCTTGATCTTGAAACTGTCAACAAGGACAGGGTAGGGGTTATCTGGTCATCCGGTATCGGCGGGCTGGATACTTTCTACCAGGAAGTTTCAGCCTTTGCGAAAGGTGACGGCACTCCCCGCTTTAATCCGTTTTTTATCCCGAAGATGATTGCCGACATAGCAGCCGGCCTTCGTTGTCAATCGTAGGAGTAAGACTGTATGACCATCGAACGCTATCTCCGCCTGATCGCCGGCTTCTTTGTAATGGCCAGCGTGGCCCTCGGCTATTGGGTGCATCCCGGCTGGTTTCTGTTCACCGGCTTTGTGGGCCTGAACCTGTTTCAATCGGCATTTACCAACTGGTGCCCCATGGTCACATTTCTACGCAAACTGGGAGTGCCTTCGGCGTAGTACTGGTCAGGAAACAACCTGTTCAATTTGCCGGCAACCGCTCCCTGACGGTCGCGGCTCTGAACGCGCATCCGAGTCGCGCCCGTCAGATGCTGAGAGGAAGTGCGCCCGCGAGCGGGTGTTGGCAAGCTA
>CAIJYT010000154.1 GCA_903824935.1 uncultured Bacteroidales bacterium
GGAATAATGAAAGCCACATCATATTCTTTGTTTTCTGATGAATACTTCATGAATGAAGCACTGAAGGAAGCTCATAAGGCTTTCGAAAAGGATGAAGTGCCGATAGGCGCAGTGGTTGTTTGCCAGAACCGCATCATTGCCCGCGCCCATAATCTTACGGAGACCCTGAATGATGTCACTGCCCATGCCGAAATGCAGGCTTTTACAGCTGCTGCGGATTATCTTGGAGGGAAATACCTGGATGAATGCACGCTGTTTGTGACACTGGAACCCTGTGTGATGTGCGCGGGAGCAGCCTTGTGGGCCCAGCTTGGGAAGATTGTATACGGGGCGAAGGATGAAAAAAGGGGGTATAACCTGGTGCGCCAGCCTCTGCTCCATCCTAAGACCAGCGTTAATAATGGCATACTGGAAGATGAATGCAGAAGTTTGCTGAAAACGTTTTTTGCAAGGAAAAGGAATAAATAAACTGAAAGATGAAGCCCAAATATATCAATGTCGACCTGAAGGTAAACCTCGATCCACTGATCAGCTTTACACAGGATGTTTTCCAGAAAAAGGAAATAAAGAACCTGACAGAAGAACTAAGCCGCGTTGCAGGTTATCTCTGGGAAAGACGGTGGTCGGAGCGCAATGCAGGCAATATTTCCGTGAACATTACTTCATTTTTTACTGACAAGGAACTCGGTAAGTTTTCGGCTTCTCCTTTTCTTCCCCTGCCAAGGGAATATGCAGGTTTAAAGAGGCAGCTCCTGCTGGTTTCTGCAGCAGGTTCCAGGATGCGCGACATTGCCCGGGATCCGCTTGAGGACATCTGCCTTGTTTACATCAGCGATTCATCGACGGCTTACCATATTATTGTTCCCGAAAAGGCTGCCAAAGACCTGAGGCCGACTTCCGAACTTCCCACGCACCTGGCGGTCCACGAGATGCTCTGCCTTAAGAAATCGCCTGAGAAAGCGTTGGTTCATTCGCATGTGACCGAGCTTATTGCTCTTACGCATAACTCAAGGTTCAATTCGGCAGATGCGCTGACCAATATCCTCTGGAAAATGCATCCCGAAACGGTAATGCTGCAGCCAAGAGGTTATGGCTTTGTACCTTTTACCATCCCCGGCACCGAGAAGATCGCCAACCTCACATCCCGCTGCTTCGAACACAACCCTGTAGTGATCTGGGAAAAGCACGGGGCCATGGCCATTGGCAAAACTGTTTCGGACGCCTTCGATGAGCTTGACCTTGCTGCCAAGGCTGCAGGCATATACCTCAGTTGTTCACGGTCAGGTATCGAGACCCCTGGGCTCACTGATGCCGAGATCAGGGAGATCAGGCAGCATTATGGACTGTAAAGCGGCTGTTATTGCTTTATGCCGTAATTCTCAGCCTTTTGAATTTTATTCCTTGCCTGCAGGTATTTTTTACACCCGTATGCAGCCCCCATTGTAATAAGTATTCCGAGACCCCCGTCTATGGGAGCGCCGGCAGGTCCCTGGTCGCCCCCTGTTCCGTGACCGGAGGGAGGAGGCGGAGGACCGGGTTCATCGCTGAATGCCGGTAAAGCAGTCCCAAACAGCAAACCACCTCCCAGTACCAAAAGCTTTACCATTGTCTTCATTTGATCAGGATTATTTTGTGAATAAAAGTTTCTTTGAAATGCCTGCCTTGCCGAGGCTGAGGCGAACGATATAACATCCGGGGTCAAGGTCCAGTGGAACCAAGCTCTGCCTTGGAGGGATATGCTTTTCAACCACCTTTCGCCCGTCCATATCGAAGATCTCCAGAATTTCATTACCCGTGAAATCCTCGAGGCCTTCAATCCTCAATCCCCCAGCCATTGCATACATTCTTACCTTATCACCTACCGATGAAGTGTAAGTTCCCGTGGTGTTTTTATAATGAATGAAAAACCTTTCATTCTCAACAGCCTGCCTGCTTGCAAACTCGTAACTTGTAACCTCCCTGAGGTTTATATTCCTGCCTTCAAGCCGGTCTTCAAGGTAAAAAGCATCCTCCCCTGAGAAGGTCTCAATCCCGCTGAATTCAAGGCTCAGGGTATCGGTAAAACCTTTTCGGATGCCCAGGGGGATGACCCAGTTCCCGCTCAGGGTGTCGCCCTGGAAAATGGAAAAGAAACTTCCTCCTTCAATGAAATAAAGCTGGGGCGCATCCCTGAACCCCATGAATTTGCCTACGTTGTGCATGGTGTCATGCATGCCTGGCTGAGTCCTGGAAGTGTATAAAACAGTTTCATCGCAGTATGCTCCGCCCGAAAGGGAAATATGCAGTTCAAGGGCTGTTATCGACTTATATGCAGGCAAACTGCTGTGCACCCTGGATGAAGCAGGAATGCTGAGAGATGGCAGTGGGCCGGTAGCTTTGACAAAAAACCCCTGCATGGCAGGGATGATGCCGCCCTGCAGAGTCCCTGCAGATCCGTTCCATGTCCTGTAATTTCCCGATGCCGGGTCCCAAACCCATACCGCATCCTCGGTATTGATTTTGCTCCAGTTATTGATGTCTGCATTTAAGGCTGATGTATATGGATTACCCACCAGGTTATATCCTGCATAGTCCCCCTGGGTGTAACTCATCTGTACATCCAGGTTCGAGTTGCTTATATTCCCGGAGAAATTCCTTACCACATCCGACGAGGAGGCAATAAGGTAGCCCCGGCCTTTAATGAAAGTCCGGTCGTCGCCTGGCTGAAAGGAAGTATTCCAGGAACCTCCTGAGGTCCTTGAATTAACCCAGATGCCACCGGGTTCGTCCCAACGGTAGAAATCGGTGGTATGATCAGGGGGATCGGCGACGAATTCAGGCTGAATGTTCTGTGGCGAGACGGGGGAGAGGAGCAGGTGGTAGTTGGCGTCATCCGGGGCAAGGTATCCAGAGATGAATTTTTCAACTTTCACAGTCCCGCTTCCATTGATGCCGCCGTTGCAGATGAAAGAGCCCGGAGCAGAAACCGCATCCCCGGCCTTAAGTACAAGGCCATCCGCAGACCCGAGAATTAAATTACCCTGAACTGTGACAGCCCTGGACCGGGGGATTACCAGACAGCATGAATTTGCAATGTCAAGGTCTCCGTTAATTGTAAGATCCCCGGGGCTGACCGTCTTGTCTGCCCCTCCGCTGATGATGAGGTTGCCGTATGCCGAAGGGTTGCCGACGTTCTGGGCTGCCGTTCCCGAATATTCAATTGTTGAAGCCTGGGTGAAAGCATAGGAGTTGTTGGTCAGCCCTATAGTTCCCCAGTCGCCCGAGGTGAAATTCAGCTTGCCCCCGTTGCTGATAGTAGTAAAATGGCCTGCATTGCCGCTGTTGGTGCAGATCACCGAAGCAGTATTCACCACTCCCCCGCTGTTAATTATACAAGACACTGAGTAGGTTGATGAATTGTTGTCGGTGGTCAGGTAAAGGATGCCGCTGACGGTCAAGGTCCCATTCACGGTTATTGACCCCCCGTAACTCGAGCCGTTGGATGCATTGGACCCATCAATGCAGATATTACCAGGTATCCCTGAATTTCCCATGCAGTTCAGGGTACTCCCCGCTTCTATTATAATATGGAAGTTTGTAGCTGATTTGTTGTTGAGAATGGCAGTGCCGTTATACCTGAGATTCACATTCATCGATACGGTGAGGGTACCTGTTGAATACAATGAGGTGTTCTTTCTTATCCTCGACGCATCGAATGTTCCGCTGCCGCTGATAAGGCAGGCCGCGCCTTCGATATTGAACGAGATGCCATCATTTACTGAACCGTTGCCAATGGTCCCGTTGCAGGTGATGTTCCCGTATATGTCGACATACCTCTGGCTCCCACCGGTATTGGCATAGAGTTTTCCCCCGCTTTCGACCAGGAGGTTTGTACAGGATTTTGTTCCTGTGCTTGGAATGGTAATGGTATGGCCGGCTTTAATGGTTGCCTGGTCTCCCTGGGTGGGTACAACACCGCCGACCCAGGTGCTGGAGCTGGTCCAGGATCCTGATTGGGCGGTAACGATATCTGCAGCTTCGGTTGTGAACGAAGCAAGGGACAGCAGCCAGCAGGCAAACAGCCCCTTGAAAAGTTTTCCTTTCATAAGCATTTTTATGCTTAATCCGGGAAGAATTAAAAAGTGATAGGGTCAGTAAAGGAAAACCAGCTTATTTTTTATGCACAGGTTTGTGGTAATAGATTTTTCCCTTGCTGTATTTTAAGTGTTTTACCGTATGCGGAGGAGCAGGAGTCGCCCTTTTGCCGTTTACGTATTTAGCGATGAATGCATCGGGGATCTCTTTGGATGTGCGTAATGAGGCCATCAGCTTTTTGGCCGCATTGAGATCTGTAAAAGAACCTATGGTGTAACGGTACCACCCGCCGGAATTTTCTTTGAAAACTTCCTGGCTGAGTTTGAATTTCTCCCTGATCTGTTCGGCCGAGTATGTGTCTTCTTTGAATGCGAATACCTGTACCCTGTATGAAACACCCTTCAGATGAGCAGGTACGGGCAAGGTGTCGGCTATGTTTTCTTCAGAAGCGACAGTATCGGGCACCAGAACCTGCTGGGCGGGTTTGAGGGTGTCTTGCACAGGCAGTGGGGGAGGAAGTTTGAGAAATTCAGCCTGCTGTGCTTTTGCCGCCTGTGCTTTCTGTTTCTCGGCGGCTTTCTCGGCAGCTATCTCTGCGGCAAGCAAAGGCTGAGGAGGAGGAGGGCCAATTTGTTTCTGGGGGGAAGCAGTGGTGAGTTTATTGCTTGTATATTTATCGAAATTATAAGTCAGGTTAATTGCCAGCATGCTGTATGAATCATAAGGCCACCCGCCAACGGTTGCATCAAGCCTGTCAATGATCAGCTGCCGCATGGTCCATTCGAGTCCCAGGTTTACCTTGTTTTTAATGGTGAAATAAGCCCCAAGACCTGCGGGGATCACCAGGTGGGGATTGATCTGGGACCAGCTTCCGTCGGTGGCGATGATCTCATTGGTTGTGATGTCTTTTTTCTTTGTGATCCAGTCGGCCGCACCTGCACCTATCGTTCCGTAAACAAAGAAAAAACGTTTGGGGTTATATTTCCCGAAAAGGTTGCTGAAATTAATAGTTGTATTCAGGTTTATTTCAAAGATATCGCTTTCAAAATACTGGTTACATGAAGCCCCGTCCTTGTACTTTAACTTTTCTCCTGCCAGCTGACCGAAGAAGAACTGCCCCCTGAGCATGAATACATGGCTGAGCTGGCGGTTTATTGAAAATGTCCCTGCGTACCTGAGCTCGTTTATTGGAGTCAGTGCGGGAAGTACTTTATATTCCTTGATGTCTCCGAAAAAGATGTTTGGCCCCCCGCTAAGGCTGACAGACCAGTTGTTGAAAAATCCTTTGCCAAGGTCGCCGTTTGTTTGAGCAGTAACCCTCGGACTAAAAAACAACAATAGAAACAGGAGAAGTAATGAAGTAAGTTTATGCATGCAGTGCCCGGTAAGTTAGAATCTGGGTAAAGATACATTCATAAAGAAACTGAAAATTCGCTGTTTTAATAACTTTATTAACAGTCAATTGTTACTTTTTTAGCTGGAGGGCCCTGGTGAAATCACCTACGGAATTCGCATAGTCTCCCATGGCTTTCAGCGCAAAGCCTCGGTAATAGTAACCGTCTGACAAATCAGGTTTTAGCTGGACCACTGCAGTAAAGTCCGAAACAGAGCGTTTATATTCCAGCATTTTTAAATAAATAAGTCCGCGGTTGCATAAAGCGTCTATCCCCTGCTGGTTTTTGCGGATTGCCGTTGACAGGTCTGATAATGCTTTTGAATATTTTTCCATATAACCGTAAAGACAGCCTCTGTTGTTATATCCCATGTATGAGCGGTACCTGGTAAGGAGAATATTATACGACTTCATGGCCTGCACGTTATCTCCTGTAAGCCTGTACAGGTAGCCAAGGTCAAGCAGGATCAGGCTGTCTTCGGCAGGTTTAAGATCATGGACTTTGACCAGCATGTCGATAGCTTTTTTATACCGCCCGAGGTTATAGCTGTATGTGCCGTAATTGTAATATGCTTCCAGGAATTTATCTTCACGGGTGCAGAAACCGTATGTTGCATCGATCAGCAGGGTGTCGGTGGGTTTGTTAAGTACCTGGTTGGTCCCGAGGATATATGAGATGAAAACCCTGTCCTGTGTGTATTCAGCATTGCTCCAGTAATCGGGTTTCATCAGCTCCTGGCCCTGAACGTTCAGGGTATTCCCGCAAATACCGATGATGCTGTCGCTCATGTGCAGCTGCATATAACAGAGGGCTATGTAAAAGTTGCAGATGTTGCGCTTGATGTTGGTATCAATCCTTGCGATCTTGAAATCCCTGATGGATTCGTTATACTGGCCTTGTTTCAGCAGGCTGATCCCCCGGTAAAAATGTATGGCGCTTTTTGCATTGCTTTTAGGAAAAAGATCTTCCTTGTATTTGTCGGCCAGGGTCGAAAAATCAGTTTTATAAGTCAGGATACAAAGCTCCCTTAAGGGGGGTACCTGGTCTTTCCCCTGTTTGTCCTTGGATTTATCGGAGGTTTGGGTTTTTGATTTGCCCTGGGATTTCTTCTGAGCGTCGCAAAAGAAGGGGATTGAGATGAAAATCAGGGCTACGGCTAAAGACAGACACTTTTTCATGGAAGGCAAATATATAGTCTTTTGATCAGGGTTATGCTTCAGTATCTGCGAAGATATCAATGGATTATTAACAATAGTTACAGGGGCTAACCAGATGTTTACTGGGGCGGTTCATGACCCGGACGCCAGAGTTGAATTTCTCTTGGTTTTCTTTTCCTTGGATAAAATACAGGGGTCCATTCTATTTCAATATATGCTGCCGAAACCGGAATATTGGGGTTGATATTCCAGCCGTTATAGTTTTTCATAGCAGCTCCGGGGAACAGGAGCTGGTAATCGAGGGTCAATGCAAGTGTATGTACAGGAGAATAGGTAAACGTAAGCTCAACCTGCTGCAACAAACTCTTAGGGACCTTGACGACCTGGATACGGAGGCTGTCGGGATTGAATTCACGGATATAGGGATGAACGAGGCTGAACCAGTGATAGGCGGCTTCGATGCAAAAATTATGGGTAATATCTATGGTTGCAACAAAATACAGGTTGTTAAGGCCGGGGTGAAGGTTAAGGCGGTAGGTATTGGTAAGGATACTTCCGGCTCCAAATGAACGGGTCATGTTCCCGTAGAGCATGCTGAAACCATGCACCATCCATTTATTTTCTGTGGTATCAGAGTAATTATCACCGCTCATATGCTCAAAGGCCGGCATCAGGTTGAGCCATGAAGTCGCACGGTAGCTTACATACATTGCTGCATACCAGGCACTAAGTAAGCGGCCGTCGTTAACATGCCCGAACTGGTAATACCCGGCCATGTTGAAATCCCAGTCATCGAGAGACAACCAACCGGAACCCCCGAGGGTGTTGCGGCCGTACAGCAGGGTTTTATCATACCCGTTATCATCGGCGGTGAAAATATTCATGAAAGTGAGAGAAAGCTGGTCGTCGAGCAGGCGCTTATAAGCATGCAGAAACGACATATATCTGTAATTGTTGACTAAGCGGTTGGTGCTGAAAATCCCAACACCGGGGTCAAATTTATTCGCAGCAAATCCGAGGTCAGCCATGTAGCTGGTATCTGGATCAAGGTAATGGGCAATGACAGCATTATGGCTTGTGACCAGGCCGTTAAAGTCCCGGGCCGCGAAAAAGCGCTGATCATCAAATTGAATTTCAATTCTTCCTGCCTGGATTGAAAAATACTTCGAGAAATAATACCTGAACCAGGCTTCGTAAAATCCTGCGTTAACCAAAGCCGGAGCCTCGATTGATGACAGGGTTGTTCCCTTGTTAAAGGTCACAAACAAAGACCCGTAAAGGTTCCATTTTTTGCGCAGGTATTTAAAGTCCAATTCGGCAAATCCGGCAAAATTCAATGTTTTGCTGTTCAGGGAATCAGAAATGGTCCTGTGCAGGTTCATATTCGAAAGCCTGCCATCTATATCGCCCGACAGGATGAACTGGGCTTTGGCCGGTTCAGGGCATATGGTTGTCCACAGTAATAAAAGAAGTATTAAACTTCTGCTGTATTTGTTTTTGTAGGGCCCGGGACAGTTCATCATACGTAATCAGGCAAAAATAATGGAATTAGCATTAATACGATATTAATATACAGGATTATTATCTGGCAATCAGCAAGCTTTTTGTACTTTTGCCGTTCTTATACGATTCAGAATAAAAAATTCAGTAATTACTTATGAACCAATTCAGAAAGCTTAACACTATTGCAGGCTGGTTTGTTTTTACCGTCGCCCTTATCGTGTATGTTAAAACTGTGGAGCCTACAGTCAGCTGGTGGGATCCTGGCGAACATATCGCCACATCGTATAAACTTCAGATCGGGCATCCCCCCGGGGCGCCTACTTTCCAGTTAACGACCAGGGTAATGTCGCTCCTGGCGTTCGGGGATACAACGAAGGTTGCAGTTATGATAAACATGGCCTCCGTTCTGTCAAGCGCTTTTGTGATCCTGTTCCTTTTCTGGACCATCACCATGATAGCTAAAAAGCTTGTTCTTCAAAAGGGAGAGGAACTGACAACGGAAAAAACGTGGACGATACTTGCGGCAGGTTTCATTGGCGCAATGACGTTCACTTTTACCGATTCATTCTGGTTCTCGGCGGTTGAAGCCAACGTTTTTGCCATGTCGTATTTCTGTACTTCGGTGGTGGTTTGGGCTATTTTCAAATGGGACGAAGTGGCTGATGAAAAGCACCATTACCGCTGGCTGATCTTCGTGGCTTTCATGATCGGGCTTTCAATCGGGGTTCACCTTCTGAACCTGCTGACGATTCCAGCACTTGCCATGGTGTATTATTTCAGGAAATATGAACCAACCAGACGGGGTATTTTAACTGCACTTGGTCTCTCTTTCGTAATGGTTGCCATGATGATGTACTTTGTGATACCATGGATACCCAAACTTGCAGCCTATTTTGAAATATTCTTCGTGAACGGGTTCGGATTGCCATTCAATACCGGGACCATTGTTTATTTCCTGCTGTTCTTCGGATTGCTTATCTGGAGTTTATGGTATACCAGGAAAAAAGGGAAAACAGTGCTGAATACCGTACTGCTTTCCCTGAGTTTTCTGCTGATCGGATATTCTTCGTTCATTTCTCTCGTGATCCGTTCCAATGCCGATACTCCTATCAATGAGAACAAACCCAAGGATGCCCTTACGCTGGTCTCATTCCTGAACCGTGAGCAATACGGTACCTGGCCCTTCCTTTATGGACAGTATTACACAGCCCCTGTCATAAAGTATGACGACGGCAGTCCTATATACAAAAAGAATATTACTACCGGAAAATACGAGGTGGTTGATGAACGCAAAGGTACCATTCCTGTTTTTGACCCGAGGTTCACCACCATTTTCCCGCGAATGTACTGCTCCAACCAGGAAAGACCGGGAAGTGCTGAGTTCTTTAAAAATTGGGGAGGTCCGGGTATCCCGATGGAGATCACCGGGGAAGATGGCAAATCGCAGGTCGTAAACCGCCCAACATTCGGCGAGAACCTGAAGTTTATGATATCTTACCAGCTAAACTGGATGTACCTCCGCTATTTCCTGTGGAATTTCTCAGGACGCCAGGATGATATCCAGAGCTTTGGCAGCATTAAGAACGGGAACTGGATCACCGGCATACCCTTCCTTGATAAGTATCATGTGGGTAATTCGCTGACCGACCTTCCCGACAGCGTCAAATCAAGGGCCTCGCATAAATATTTCATGCTGCCGCTGATACTCGGACTGATAGGTTTCTTTTTCCAGTTGAAAAAGGATTACAGGAACAGCATCGTGGTCATCCTGCTGTTTTTTATGACAGGTCTTGCCATTACCATCTTTTTGAACCAGAAACCATATGAACCCAGGGAAAGGGATTATTCCTATGCCGGTTCTTTCATGGCTTTTTCAATCTGGATCGGACTGGGTGTGATAGCCATTATTGACTTCCTTCAGAGAAAAACAAAGCTCAAAGGGCTTATCCCGGTGATCCTTGTTACTGTGTTCACCACCTTGCTTATTCCAGTCATCGTGGCACAGCAGAACTGGCATGACCATGACCGCAGCGGAAAATATGCGGCCAGGGATTTTGCTGCGAATTATCTTAATTCCTGTGATAAAAATGCTTTGCTTGTGACCAACGGCGACAATGATACTTTCCCTCTCTGGTATAACCAGGAAGTTGAAGGCGTGAGGACGGATGTGCGGATCGTTAACAGGGAACTTGCATCAGGAGCATGGTATATCGAACAATTGTACAGGAAAATGTATGAATCGGATCCCGTTCCCCTCAGTATCCCTGTTGAATCATATCAGCCGGGCACCAATGACGTGATCATGTACTATGATATCGGTATCAAAGGCTATGTAGAACTGAAGGACCTTATTGATTTCATTAAAAGCAAGGACCCCCAGACATACGTAACATCGCAGGGCGGGGAAAAGATTAAATTCTTCCCTGCAAAAAAGATTAAGATCACGGTGAACAAGGAAAACTGCCTGAAATATGGCATAGTCCCTGAGTACTTCAAGGATAAAATGGTCGATTCCATAACCTTTACGATCAAATCGAACATATTGTATAAGAATGATATTATGACCCTCGACATGATCGCTACGACTGACTGGAAACGGCCGGTTTATTTTGCAGCACCGAGCTCAGTACGTAATTTCTTGGATGTTGAGCAGTATTGTTTCATGGAAGGCTGGGTGTATAAATTCATGCCGGTAAAGGCGGATTCAAACAATAATTACATTCCGTCTCTTGGAAGCATTGATGCTGTCGGTTCGAATAAAATTTTCATGAATAACTTCAAATTCGGCAATCTCGATGATCCTAAGGTATATGTTGACCCCGAGAGCTACAACAGCTCGATCAGGCCAAAGATGATAGCCTTGTTCGTAGGTCAGCTGCTGAGCAATTCAGGAAAAAAACAGGAATGTAAAGCACTGGTTGACCTGTACCTGAAAAAATTTCCCGACCCTAAATATGTGTATGATATGTACGACCTTCCCTTTGTTGAAATATACTTCAAGGTGGGCGACACAGCATCCGCAATAAAACTTTGCAGCAGAATGGCCGAGATCATGGGGCAGAACCTCGATTACTATGCATCTTTCTCAGCTTCCGACAGATCTGTTTTCAATGAGGATACACAGACTGCAATGGAAATTTTAAACAGGCTTAAAGCCCTGGCCGACGAGAACAGGCAAGCCCGGCTCAGTGCAAAATTAGATGCGCTGATCAAGCAAAAGACCCCCGGGATTTAGTATTTTAGTGGTCTGTAATCCTATCCCGGCATGCAACGCATGCCGGGATAGGATTACAGGCTTAAATACACAGAACATGGTAGGAAAATCCTGGTTATTGCTGTTTCCGGCATTTTTCCTGTTACTCATTCCCTCTATGTCGGTGATTGCCGGACAACAGGCAAAGTCCGACACCCTGAGCAGTGAACTTAAACGGGACTATCAGCCTTCAACACCGGCCCAGTATGAGCTGCTGATGATTTTCCAGAAAGCCCGCAACGAAAGAAAAAAGAACCCTGTCCGTTCCATTCAGCTTTACGAGGAATTTTATAATGAATCGGTATCCGCACATGAGCCATATTTTTCCGCCACTGCATTGTTCGAGATTTGCAGGGTATACATGGACCGCCACCTCTACATTACGGCTATGGAATATTCATTAAAGGCTTACCATATCCTAACCGATAATCATCTTCAGTCAAAATCCAATTACTTCATGATTGGTATCGGGAACTGCTATTTCCAGACTGGGAATTACCTGATTTCAGAAGGATATTTCAGGCAGGCCGAACAGCTTTTTGTTAAAACCGGTGATTTCCACGGTGAGGCTGTTGCACTGAACAATATTGGCCTGGTAAAGCAAAAACTCAGCCAGAAAGATTCAGCCCTCTGGTATTTTCAGAAAGCACTTTTACAAAGGAGGAAATTAAACCAGTTGCCGAATATAGGACATTCATATTATTACATAGGGACAGCCCTGTTCGATCTCGGTAAATTCACTGATGCAAGGAACTATTTTGAGATGGCAATTCCCATGCTGAATATCCCCACTGATAATATTTTCCTCAGGCATGACTATCTGTCGACTAAGGCCGATGCCTGGTTTGAACTTGGGAAGCTCTGCGTTTTGCAAAATGAACATAACCAGGCATTGGTAAATTACAATAATGCTCTGACGATATGCGATACGATCAATGAAAAGGTGAAAATGCCTGAAATATATATTGCCGTGGGGCATTCATATCTATGGATAAAGGATTTTAAACAGGCTTTGGATTCTTACAGGAAAGCAATGAAGATTGCAGATTCGGCTAACCTGCCTGAAATGAAAAAGAGCTGTTATGAAAATATAATCGAGGTATTCATCCGGACGGGTCAGAATGATTCTGTTTCATCCTATTTTGAAAAGTACAGTCTTGTAAACGATACCATACAGGCGCAGATGATAAAAAGCAGGTTCAATGAGATCAGCATGGCTATCAGGATAAGGGAATCTGAGAATGAAGCAAGGGTGAGGCAGAATAAAAGTAACCTGACGATCGCCTTCCTTATCTCCTCTGGCATGTTGTTGCTTATCCTGATTCTCATTTCAATGGTTTATATCAGCAAACTGAGGAAAAGGAAAAAGATGGCTGAAGCAGAGATCAGGGCTCGTGTTCAGGCTGAAAATGACCTTGAAAAGCTTAATCTTGAGCTCAAGGAGATTAATAAAGGCAAGGACCGTTTTATTTCCATCCTGTCACATGATCTGAGAAGCCCTTTTAACGCACTGATAGGTTTTTCCGATCTCCTGGTCGAGGAGACAGAGGATAAGAACATCCCCGAGATAAGGCAGTATTCCAAGATGGTGCAGAAAATATCCAGGAGCGCCTACCAGCTTCTTGAAAACCTTCTTACATGGTCAAGGCTGCAAATGGGGACCTTGAAAGTGCAGCCGGCCAGCCTGCAGTTGTACGAAGAAGTCAGTGTCGTTATAGATTCAATGATGGTTATAGCCTCGAGAAAAAACATACGGATAAGGAACATTGTCAGCGCCGATGCCCTGGTGTTTGCCGACATTAATATGCTCCAGGCAATTGTCAGGAATCTTATTTCCAATGCAATAAAATTTACAAACCAGGAAGGTGTAATTCAGATCACAAGCGCATCTGAAAACGATTTTCATGTGATCAGGGTCTCCGACACCGGTACAGGCATTCCAGGGGAGATCAGTGACAATCTTTTTGGCGGGGGGAATGAACTTCTCTCAACCTACGGAACTGACAATGAAAAAGGCCATGGCCTGGGCCTCAAGTTATGCCACGACATGGTCGAGATAAACGGGGGCAGGATATGGCTGGAATCCACATCCCCTGAAGGAAGTGTCATAGCCTTCAGCATACCTGCCGTGAAAAATTAAAATTCACATCTGCTTTGCCAGAATTCCTTTGTGTCAATGTCCATCAGGCTTAACAGCCGCCTGTGTCCGGCTCCTGTATCCATAATCCATAGATTGGCCAGTCGGGTCGGCTTGTCCTGCATTATAAGTTGAGAGGGTGAATGCCCTATAAAAATCTCGCTGAATTCCTCAAACCGCTTACCTTCATGATTATATTCCGATGCCGCCCTGAACAGGGAGCGGTCCCAGAGCAGGGTCAGATGGTCTGTCATCTGATTGGCGAAAGGGCGGAAACGGTCAAACCCCGCATGGACAAAGAGACGGTTTTTATCATCAATATAAAACAGCCTTGCCGCCGAAAAGAACTCCTTGTGGGGCTCTCTTTCAGCCTCATGTTCAATATAATCGTTCATTGTGCCATTCCCTCCCTGGAAAAGCCAGTCGGCCGTGACTTTCCCGGTCCTTAAATATTCAAGGCACCAATAATCATGGTTGCCAAGTATATAAATAAGGTTGCGGATTTTCATCAGCTCGTTTACCACCTTTACAGGTTCCGGCCCCCTGTCGACCACATCCCCGAGGCATAACATAATATCGGTTTCATAGTCAAAGCCTGCTTTCCTGAAAAGATCTAAAAGCGGCTTGTGGTTACCATGAATATCTCCTATGACAAAGGAACGGGGCATACTTGTTGTTTCCTGTAGAATTTTTTTCTGAATGCGGATGGCAGGTTACCGTCTTCAATCTTTAATGCCCTAAATTACAAGAAAAGAGCCACCGATTTCATGTTATGGTAAGTTTTTACTATTTTTGAAACTGGAAATTTCTCGACAGTCTTGTATATCTTCTGGATCTTGCTCTCCATTAGCAGCCTGGGCTGCTACCTTTCACGGTTTCCTGTATTTTTTATGTACTTCGCCAACTGTTAGGGTTGCCAAAGAGAATATTTTGTGTTAAAAAGTACCTGATGAGAAGATCTTTACTGTTTACTTTTATTGTTCTGTGTTCCTTTACAGGTCTGGGACAAATAATTTTTACTCAGAATTTCGAGGCAGCATGGACTACACCGGGAACATTGGCTCCTGCCTGGAGCGGCACAGCAGCACCTGCAGATAATCAATGGCATCGCGATGATTACACGACCGGCTGGACAAGCTCAACAGGGTCCTATACACCGGCGGGAGCGAATTCCACACTCCACTCTGCAAGATTTCACAGCTATGATGCCGCAAACGGGACTACCGGGGATTTTATTTCGCCTGTTATCGATCTTTCTCCATACACTGCCGGTGTTTTGATGGTTAAATTTTACTATATTAACCCGAGCGGTGCGGATATATTGAATATTTATTCTTCAAATGATGGGGGAACGACCTGGTCTGCTGCGCTGAGAGCCCCCCTGGGTGTTTCAGCTGCATGGACGGAATACACGGTTACACTTCCGGGAAACTCAGCTACAACCAAGATTAAACTTACTGCAACTTCCGACTACGGTAACGATGATATCGGGGTTGATGAATTCAGGGTGCTGAACCCGGTCATCCCGGCTCCTCCGGTTTCCTTCACTGCTTCATCGGTCACCTCATACGGAATGACAATAGGATGGACGGATAATTCGACCAATGAAACCGGTTTCAGAGTTTACCGCTCCCCCGATGGCATCACGTATACCCAGTCAGGAACAGATATTGCATCAACTTCAGTTGTAACGACAGGAACATTATATTCCCAGGTTCAGACCGGCCTTACTCCGGGGACTACTTATTATTTCAGGATTGTATCCTATGCAGATGCAGAGTCGGCCTACCTTACAGGATCCCAGGCAACTTTACCTCCACCTCCGCCGATTCATGGAGTCAGGACAATCCCAAGTGCTAATTATCTCAGTTTCGCAGTGGCTTGCGATTCCATTGCCAACAAAGGGATAGGACCGGGAGGAATTATTTTTAATGTTGATTTTGCCTATACGGAGACAACAACGGGACTGCTGCTGACCTCGAACCCGACCTATCCTTCAACAGCAGCCAACCCCATTACCTTTCAGAAAAACGGGGCAGGGGCGGATCCCCTGATCTCAAGAACCGATGCGGGAACCCTGGCAACTTCAACCCTGGGCGGACAGGGCGACGCTGTGTTCATTATCCAGGGGGCGGATTATATTACCTTCGATGGTATCGATCTCAGTGCGACGAACAGCGGGATAGAATACGGGTATTACCTGCGCAAAGCAAGCGCTACCGACGGTTGTAAAAATGTGACCATAAAGAATTGCGCCATCACCATGACGAAAGGCGCCAGTGCATATGTTGCTGGGATCTATGCCTCCAATAACGATGCTTCTTCCGCAGTATCCTCCTCTGCCGGTATTACACTTACTTCGACCGGCGGGCGCCATGAAAACGTGACCCTCACCGGCAATACTATCAGCAACGTCTTTTCAGGCATACTGCTGATAGGCTATTCGGGTGCTGCTTCACCTTATGATATGTATGACCAGAATTTTATTGTTGGAGCAACTGGTGCCGGAAATACCATTCAGAATTTCGCAGGGAATACTGCTTCAGCAGCCTACGGAGTGTATATTGCATACCATACCAATCCTACGATAAGCTATAATATCATCGACAATGCAGGTGGAGGAGGGGTAAATGCAACAAGTACGCTCAACGGAATCTACATGGGTACTTCGTCTTTGCCGGGAAATTTTATCGCCAACTACAACACAATTACTCTCGGACAAGGTTCAACTGCAGCATTAAGTTCAATTTATATCTCTCCGACTTGTGCAACAGTAACAGTCAATAACAATACCTTGAACTTTGGAACATTTGCTTCTACAACAACCTCATACTTGATTTATTGCAGTAACGGCACTCCGAACATTACCATCAATGGCAACCAAACCGGAACTTTTACAAAATCCGGAGTTGCTACATTATACGTTTATTATAACAACGGATCACCTACCGGAGGCACGTTCACATTCAACGGGAATAATTTCTCGAACATAACACTGACGGGGGCTTCAGCTTTCTATGCTATCCAACAGACCACTTCGACCAACCAGGCCTTTGTAATCACAAATAACACAATTTCAAACATTACGGGCGGAAGTTCGGGATTATATGGAATCTATGCGGGTTACGGGGCTGCAGGATCCACAGTTAACGGGAATACGATCTCTGGCTGGACAGGTACCGGTTCAATGTACGGGCTGTATCTCGGTGCAAGTACAGCTCCTGTTTCATTAACGGCCTATAATAACAGTGTGAGCGGGTTGAACACCACGGGGGCGGCTACGGTATACGGTATTTATAACAGTCTGGGCACACTGAACAGCATCTATAAAAATAAAGTTTATAATCTGCAGGCAAACAATGCTTCCGGGGTAGTTTATGGAATATATATAGGCGGGGGCACTACTACCTACGTTTATAACAATTTTCTCAGTGATCTGAAAACGCCTTCAGCAAATGCTGCAATTCCATTGGCAGGAATCTATGTATCATCAGGGACGACCAATTACCTGTTTTACAATACCATCTATCTTAATGCTACGAGTTCAGGGGCATTGTTCGGAAGCGCCGCAGTCTATGCTTCCACCACACCGACAGTGGATATGAGGAACAACATCCTGGTTAATGTTTCAAACTATAAAGGAGCAGGTATTACAGCTGCATACCGAAGAAGCAGTACAACCCTGACATCTTATGCGAATACAGCCGATAATAATTTATTTTATGCGGGAACAGCCTCTGCGAACAACCTTCTCTATTATGACGGGACCAATTCCGACCAGACTCTTGCTACCTATAAAACCAGGGTTTCTCCAAGAGATGTTCATTCGGTTATGGAAAATCCACCCTTTATCAATGTGGCTGCAACTCCTTATGATCTGCACATCAGTCCTTCGGTTGCGACTCAAAGCGAAAGCGGTGCCTTCCCTGTAACTTCTCCCTTTGCTGTTACTGTCGACTATGATGACAATGCACGTTCAGCAACATTTCCTGATATAGGAGCTGATGAATTTGCAGGCATCATGTCGGATCTTACATCTCCTTATATCGTTTATACACCTCTGAATAATACCGCCTCAACATCCGCCCGTACGTTGATAGCTGCAATTACCGATCCAAGCGGTGTTCCCTTAACAGGTATCGGGCTGCCCGTCCTTTACTGGAAAATAGGGGCAGGGGCATATTCAGCAACAACTGCAACCTCCCTTGGCGGGGGCCAGTACCAGTTTACATTCGGAGCCGGAGTCGTAGTCAGCAACGTTGTCTCCTACTATATCTGTGCCCAGGATAATGTGCCTACTCCAAATGTTGGTGCAAGTCCTGCTGCGGGAACTTCAGGGTACACAGCTAATCCACCTGCATCTGCAACTCCTCCGACCACCCCCAGCAGCTATACTATCATGTCGGGTTTGTCGGGTACAAAAACTGTGGGCACCGGCGGAGATTATATTAATCTTACCGGGGCAACAGGAGCTTTCCTCGCCATAAACTCAAGCATTCTCACCGGCAACCTTATCCTCAGCGTTATTTCAGATCTTACAGAAGATGGTACAAATGCATTGAACCAATGGATGGAAGACGGAGTGGGCAATTATACCGTTACCGTGCAGCCAAGTAACAACACAATGAGACTCGTCTCAGGAGCAGTGGCAAATGGGATGATACGCTTGAACGGAGCTGACCGCGCGGTCGTTGACGGCCGTTCAGGAGGAAGCGGAAGGTATCTCAGGTTCAGGAATACCAATACTTCGAATCCCGTGTTCACACTGATGAATGATGCAACTAACAACACCATTAGGAGTTCTTATATTGAAAGTCCCAACACGTCCACAGGTATTATCCTTTTCAGCACAACCACAGGCACTACAGGGAATAACAATAATACAATCACCGATAACGTGGTCCGCGAAAGGACCGACGTTTTGGGAGTTCCGGCCTACATGATTTACTCCAGCGGTACTTCGGGTAAGGATAATGCTTCAAATACCATTAGCAACAATGAAATTGCGAATTTTAGCAGCTATGGTGTTTATCTTTCAACCGGCAGCGGTGACAGCTGGACGGTGAGCGGCAACAGTTTTTACAATAACCTGGCAACGCCTCCTTCAACTACACAATATGCTATTTATTTTGCACAGGGATCTTCCTCGGTAAACAATCTGATCTCCGGGAATTTTATCGGCGGGCAGAGTGCCAACTGCGGGGGGGGATACTGGGTCAACAGCGGGGCCGTTTCATTCTACGGCATCTATCTTAACAGTTCCACCCAGACCACATCAGTCCAGAATAATACGATACAGAATATTTCTTTGACCAATACAGGATCTGCAGCCTTCAGGGGGATATATGCTTATGGAGGCACCATCGACGTAGGCTCAGTTACGGGAAACCTGATAGGTTCCCTTTCAACTCCGGCCAGTATACTCATAGCAGGGACGGGAGTTCCCGCCGGGATACAGGGGTATACAACCTGTACCATTGCCAAAAATACCATTGCCAACATGGCGATCTCCAATTCATCCGCTGCTCCCAACTGTTACGGGATCTATCTCTATGGCAACTACCAGATGAACGTTTATGGCAACAAGATCTATAATATCGGGCCCACTTCAGCTGCAGCAAATGCAGTAAATAATTATCCCACTGCGGGTATTATGCTTTATGGTCCGCCCGCTCTTCCGAATACTTATAATGTTTATAACAATCTGATTTTATTGGGAGGGGATGGATATTCCCATAATATCGGATTGCTTGGATTCTGGTTTTATTGCGCCTCAGGAAATTCAGTGGTCGATCATAATTCTGTTTACATCAGTGGAACATATGCTGCAGCAAACACAAGGTATTCCATAGCTTTCGAGAAACAGGGAACCGGGATTGTCGAAACAAAGGATAATATTTTCTCGAATTTCAGGCTGAACGGAGCGGGTGGAACCGGGTTCAATATGGCATACTTCGCCGTTGACATGACCAATATTACATCAGATTACAATGACCTTTACACCATTGATCCGACCACGGTTGGCGCCTGGAATTCTTTTGTTTATGATTTCCCGAACTATAAGCTCGCATCGGGAATGGAGGCCAATTCCGTTTCGACCGACCCCCTCTTCGTTTCCTCCACCGACCTTCATCCACAGCAGCCTCTTCTTGTTGCCGGGACAACGATACCATTGGTTACCACCGACTACTCGGGGATAACCCGTAAAAATCCACCTACCATGGGAGCATATGAGATGCCCCAGGTGACTACAGTGGCGGCTTCACCCATAGGGCAAACCGGAGCTACTCTGAATGCCACGGTGAATCCCTGCGGAATGAGTATGTCGACTTCATTTGAATACGGACTGACCATCGCTTACGGAAATACGGCAACAGGCAGTCCGTCAACGGTAACAGGAACAAGCAGTACTGCAGTCAGCGCAGCCCTTACCGGACTTACCATCAACACCATTTATCACTTCAGGGCGAAAGGGGTTGTAGGTGCTAATACCTATTATGGGGCCGACATGACCTTTGACCTGGTACCATCACCTTCTATCATTTCGGGCCCGACCCAGGTTTGCGTGGGTTCCACAGGGAACGTTTATTTAACCCAGGCGGGTAAAGCAGGGTATGTATGGACGGTTTCCGCAGGAGGGACAATCAACAGCGGGCAGGGAACAAACAGTATTTCCGTGACCTGGGGTTCGGCAGGGGCTCAGACAGTAAACGTAAATTATCAGAACACCACCGGGACATATGCTCCCTCTCCTGCTGTATATAACGTAACCGTAGACCCGGCATCTGTGGGAGGCAGCATTGCAGGCGGGACCTCTGTTTGCACCGGGACTAACAGCACACTTCTGACTCTTTCAGGGTATACCGGTACCATCACCAAATGGCAGTGGTCTACCGACAACTGGGTCACCCCAAACGACATCGCCAATACCACTGCGACATACACAGCAACCAACCTTATAACTACAACAAAATACAGGGCGTTGATTACAAGCGGCACCTGTTCTCCCATCAATTCAACCGATGCCACTATCACGGTGACCACTCCTTCGGTGGGCGGTTCGGTTTCAGGATCGGCTTCTGTTTGCGGAGGTACAAACAGCACCCTGCTTACCCTTTCAGGGTATACCGGATCCATTACAAAATGGCAGTATTCAACTGACAATTGGGCTACTTCCATAGACATTGTCAACACTGTTGCAACATACACTGCGACCAACATTGCAATAACTACTAAGTACAGGGCTGTCGTGACTAACGGCAGCTGCACCCCTGCCAATTCAAGCGATGCTACAGTGACTGTTACACCGGGTTCCGTGGGAGGATCCATAGCCGGTTCTGCAACGGTATGCACAGGGACAAACAGTACTTTGCTTACCCTGTCAGTTTATACCGGTTCAATCACCAAATGGCAGTACTCGACCGATAACTGGGCCACTTCGACTGATATAGTCAATACAACAGCAA
>CAIJYT010000155.1 GCA_903824935.1 uncultured Bacteroidales bacterium
GGATACATGACAAAACTGCAATCAGTAACATCCTTAAAAGAACTCCGGGAGAACCTGAAAAACAAAAGCAATGCTTTATCACAGACAGGTAATCCTCAAAGTACTATCCAGGTTAAAGTCACCATGGCAACCTGCGGAATTGCCTCAGGGTCCAGGCCTGTTTATGATTATATGCAGCAGGAGCTTAGTAAAAGGAACATCCCGGCCAGGGTGAGCAAAGTGGGCTGCATGGGTTTCTGTTATGCTGAGCCGACTATTGAGATCACCATGCCGGGAAACAAACCCGTGATGTTTGGTTTTGTCGACATCAAAAAAGCCGACGAGATCATTGAACGTTACATCCGCAAGGGAGAAGTAATAGACGGAGTGATCCCGATAAACTATGAAACAGCATAAAACAAGTAGCGAAATAGTGAAATAGCGAAATTGAAGTTTCGCCACCTCGCTACTTCGCTACTTTCAAAATAAGAACCCCAACGTTAGAGCAAATAGATACATGGCAAAGCAAATCAGAATAGCATTAAGGAACTGCGGTGTGATTGATCCTGAAAAGATCGAAGATTACATTGCACGTGACGGTTATATGGCGCTGGCTACGGTGCTTACAGAGCTGACTCCTGAAGCTGTGATAGAGATAATGAAGAAATCGGGGCTCAGGGGACGTGGTGGCGGGGGATTTCCTGCAGGTCTAAAATGGGAGATCACGCGCAAGGTCATTGCTGACCAGAAATACGTGGTTTGCAATGCCGATGAAGGTGATCCCGGAGCATTCATGGACCGTTCAATCCTGGAGGGCGACCCCCATTCTGTTCTTGAAGCAATGACCATCAATGGCTACTGTACCGGTGCATCCAAAGGACTTGTTTACATCAGGGCCGAGTACCCGCTTGCCATAGAAAGACTTAAAACTGCCATGAGCCAGGCCAGGGAAATGGGCCTTCTTGGTGAGAACATACTCGCAACCGGGTTTAACTTCGATATCGAAATCAGGTATGGTGCCGGTGCATTTGTATGCGGGGAAGAAACGGCCCTCATCCATTCCATGGAAGGCCTCAGGGGCGAACCTACGGTAAAACCTCCATTCCCCTCGGTAGAAGGTTACCTGAAAAAGCCCACCAATGTAAATAATGTCGAAACTTTCGCGAACGTTCCCGTCATCATCAACAAAGGCTGGGAATGGTTCTCATCCATAGGAACGGAAAAGTCAAAAGGCACCAAGGTGTTTGCGCTTGCCGGGAAAGTGAACAATGTAGGGCTTGTGGAAGTCCCCATGGGCACGACACTGCGTGAAGTCATCTTCGAAATAGGTGGAGGGATACAGCACGGCCGGGAATTCAAGGCAGCACAGACAGGAGGTCCTTCGGGCGGCTGTCTTACCAAGAAACATCTCGACACACCTATCGATTACGACAACCTGATTGCAGCCGGTTCCATGATGGGATCGGGCGGACTGATCGTCATGGACGAGGATGACTGCATGGTGGCCATTGCCAAATTCTACCTCGGCTTCACGGTCGAAGAATCCTGCGGAAAATGCTCCCCATGCCGTATAGGCAATAAACGTTTATTCGAACTTCTTGAAAAGATCACCCAGGGCAACGGCACGATGGACGACATCGACAAGCTGCGCAACCTGAGTACAGTGATAAAAGACACTTCGCTTTGCGGGCTGGGCCAGTCCTCCCCCAACCCGGTACTCTCAACCATCGACAATTTCATTGAGGAGTACCACGAACATGTGAAGGATAAAAAATGCCGCTCCAGGGTTTGCAAATCCATGATGCAGTACCTGGTTGTCGACGAAAAATGCATAGGCTGTACACTTTGTGCACGCAATTGCCCGGTGAATGCCATCAGCGGAGAACGCAAACAGGTTCATTTCATCGACCAGGTCAAGTGCATCAAATGCGGAGCCTGCCTGGAAAAATGCAAATTCAACGCAATCATTATTAATTAGGAAAAGGAACGTTATGAACACGATAAAACTGATCATCGACGGAAAGACCGCAGAGGTTCCTGAAAATACCACGCTTCTAAAGGCAGCCAAGACCGTTGGCATCGATATACCTACCCTTTGTTACTTCGAACTGAAGGACATGAACATTGAAAACCGTCCGGGCGGATGCCGCGTTTGCGTGGTTGAAGTCAAGGGAAGACGGAATCTCGCACCAGCCTGTAATACCATGGTGGCAGAGGGTATGGAAGTTTACACACATAACATCAGGGTATTGAACGCACGCAGAACCGTACTGGAGCTCATACTCTCCGATCATCCTGCAGAATGTCTGACCTGTGCCAAATCAGGAAGTTGTGAGCTTCAGAGCATGGCACAGCAACTCGGCGTGAGAGAAATACCTTTCCAGGGTGAGCAGTCGAAGTACCGCAAGGATACTTCGCCTGCCATCATCCGGGATGTGGATAAATGTATCATGTGCCGGCGGTGTGAAATGATGTGTAACGACGTTCAGACGGTAGGCGCGCTGAGCGCCGTCAACAGAGGCTTCATGGCAGTGGTGGCCCCGGCATTCGAAATGAATCTCGAGAAATCTCCCTGCACTTACTGTGGACAATGTGTATCTGTTTGCCCCACCGGTGCCCTGACCGAAGTTGACCACTCGCGCAACGTAATTAATGCTCTCGCTGATCCTACAAAGACTGTTGTTGTACAGACAGCGCCCGCCGTCAGAGCTGCTTTAGGAGAAGAATTTGGCCTCGCGCCAGGCACCCTTGTAACGGGTAAGATGGTCGCCGCACTACGACGACTTGGATTTGACTATGTATTCGACACTGACTTCGCCGCTGACCTTACGATCATGGAAGAAGGCACCGAACTACTCGACCGTCTTACCCGTTACCTTAAGGGTGATAAGGATGTGAAACTTCCCATTCTTACTTCCTGCTGCCCGGGCTGGGTTAATTTTTTCGAACA
>CAIJYT010000156.1 GCA_903824935.1 uncultured Bacteroidales bacterium
CCCTCATCCGCAGTCAAAAATTGAAACATTAAAGGAAAAACACCTGAAGCTGGTTGTTATTTAATAGATTTATAGGATCTTAAGCAGTGTAGATGAAAAAGAAATGGATTCACGTATTGATCGTGCTTTTAATAGCCATGACTATTGCTTCCTGTTCGAAAAAGGAGGTTATGCCTGTACAGGTAAACACAATTCTGACCCAGGCAACAAAAGCAGCTCTTGAGAAAGCGGCAGACAGCGTCTTTATGGCCGTAAACACTTCAGGGATGATCGCACTGATTTCGGTTGAAGGTGAAGGGGACTACCTGCTTAAACGCGGCGTTAGCAATATCGTCACCGACGAGCCGATGAATGTGGACAACTATTTCAGAATAGGAAGTATTACGAAAACTTTTGTCGGCACGGCTGTACTTATCCTTGCGGATGAAGGAAAAATCAAACTTGACAGCAGCATTTCCCATTATCTGCCTGAATGTAACGTCCCGAACGGGGATCATATCACGATCAGGAACCTGGGGACTATGAGCAGCGGGTTATTTGACTATACGCATGATTCATTATGGACTGATGATCTGTACCAGAGTAATTTTTTAATGCCGTTTACTCCCCAATCCCTGCTGGTTTATGCATTTCACCACCCGTCAGACACAACCATGCCGGGGATAAAATACGATTACTGCAATACCAACCTCATCCTGCTGGGGCTGTTGATGGAAAAAGTGACAGGGAAGACTGTTGAAGAGGTTGTCGAAGAGAAAGTGGTCATCCCAATGAACCTGAAACAAACTTTTTGGCCGAATTCCATCTTCCTGTTTTCACCATATACACATGGATATTATCTTGTTAACAACAAATTTCAGGATGCCTCCAACTGGAATCCATCGTGGAGCGGTGCGGCCGGTATCATGGTCTCGACCATTCCTGATCTTAAGCAATGGGTGAAAGCATTGGCTGAAGGTAAATTCCTTTCGGATGACATGAAAGCGGAACGATTAAAACTGGTTGGGGGTTTTTACGGTTTTTGCCTGATGAAGGAAGGAGACTGGGTCGGGCACTCGGGGTCCATTTATGGCTATAATACCATCGCCATGTTCAATACGACAAAAAGAATCACCCTGCTCATTAACGTAACTACAAATTATCTTCTGCCGGCCACGGCTTATTACGCTGCTTTCCGGAAAATTTTAACTCCATAACGGAAGCGTAGCTGCCGGCAAAGTACCTGGTGGAACCTGTATACACCCTGCAAATCCGGATAGCGGAGCGAAGCCGGTGTCTTGTCCCGAACCATCTACACACTCTCTCTATTGAGTGATGATGCATTTTCTTGTGACCGATGAACCGCCTGTTTTGAGACGGAAAAAGTACAGGCCCCGGTTATAGGAAGTCCCGTCGAAAGTAATTGAATGTAATCCTGCTTTTTCATTGGAGTTGACGAGGGTTTGCAAAACCCTGCCGCTGATGTCGCAGAATTCAAGCTCTGCAAAGCCATCGCCAGGCAGGTAATATGACAGGCGGGTGATGGCGCTGAAGGGGTTGGGCTCGGGTTGCAGGAGACCGGGAGCATTTTGATCTGTCTGCGGATGGCTGATCCCCAGGATGGAAGTGAGGGTTTTTACCGCATAGTTGAGCTCCACATCGATGCTGTCTTTGTAAAGCTGGTCGATGACGGTATCGTTAAGCGGAACCCGGATATCGGGTCTGACGCCTCCGTTCATCGTGCTGTCGCTGTCGAGCTGTATCTTGAGGTTCCTGTCAACGCTTTGTCCGTATTCATAGGAAAGCAGGAGATCATCGGGAGCAGGGAAAAAGTGGTGCTCCCGGGAACACATTCCGAAGGAAGCGTTGGTGCCGTAAAAACTCACCACTTTGCCACGGTGAAGTTTCTGCAGCATCATGGGAATTCCCTCTCCGCTGCTGATGCTGCGGGGGTTCACCATCACGACAAGCGGCTTGTCGTAATACAGGGTC
>CAIJYT010000157.1 GCA_903824935.1 uncultured Bacteroidales bacterium
ATTTTGATTTATCAAAACTAACTATCGAACGGACAAAAAAAGAAATAGAAGGTGATTACACACTGGTCGTTTTTCCCTTATTGAAACTTTCCCGCAAAAATCCCGAACAAACAGCGGCCGAGCTAGGCGAAGCGCTGCTGAAAGAGCTCACCGTGGTCAGCTCATTCAAGGTGATCAAGGGTTTTCTTAATCTTATTCTTGCGGATGAGTACTGGGTGGATTTCCTGGGCAGTAACTTCAGCCAGGACGACTTCGGCTTCTCACCCGAATCAGCTGACAAAAAAGTTGTTCTCGAATACAGCTCACCAAATACCAATAAACCACTGCACCTCGGGCATATCAGGAATAACCTGCTTGGTTTTTCCCTTTCGCGCATACTTAAAGCCGCAGGGTACCCGGTAGTGAAAGTGAACCTTGTTAACGACCGCGGGATCCATATCTGCAAATCCATGCTGGCCTATGCCAGGTGGGGAGAATGTGAAACGCCTGAATCCAGCGGCATGAAAGGGGATAAGCTGATCGGGAAATACTATGTGCTTTTTGAAAAGAAATACAAAGAGGAGATTAAAGGCCTGATCGAAGAAGGCCTTACCGGGGACGATGCCGCAAAGCAGGCTCCCCTGATCCTTGAAGCCCGAGAGATATTAAGGAAATGGGAAGCCAATGACCCTGAAACAGTTGGTCTCTGGAAAAAGATGAATGGCTGGGCTTACGAGGGTTTTAACGAGACCTATAAAAGGCTGGGCGTTGATTTCGATCATATATATTATGAGAGCCAAACTTACCTCCTGGGTAAAGACCTGGTAATTGAAGGCGTTGACAACGGGGTCCTCACAAGACGTGACGACGGAAGCGTTTGGATAGACCTTACGTCCGAAGGTCTTGATGAAAAGCTGTTGCTGCGTTCCGACGGCACTTCGGTGTATATGACCCAGGACCTTGGAACGGCCCAGCTCAGGTATGATGAATATCATCCTTCACAGATGATCTATGTGGTAGGCAATGAGCAGAACTACCATTTTGATGTCCTCAAAAGAGCCTTGGCCAAAATGAACAAACCCTATGCCGCCAGGATATTTCACTTATCCTATGGAATGGTTGAGCTTCCCGAGGGTAAAATGAAATCGAGGGAAGGTACCGTGGTTGATGCCGATGACCTGATGGAAGAGATGCATGCCACGGCTGCGGAGATGACTATGGAACTTGGAAAATCCTCCGGTTTAACCGATAACAATGCAAATAATTTGTTTGAGATGATAGGCCTCGGGGCATTGAAATATTTTATTTTAAAGGTTGACCCGAAAAAAAATATGCTCTTCGACCCTAAGGAATCCATCGATTTCAACGGCAACACAGGCCCGTTCATCCAATATACCTATGCCAGGATCAATTCCCTTCTTGCGAAAGCAGAAGGACTTGGAATGATGGCTTTTAGCACCCCCGTACCAGGGGATATTGCCCTACTTGCTTCAGAAAAGGAAACGATTAAATTGCTGATGATGTTTCCACAGGCTCTCATGCAGGCCGCCGATGAACTCAACCCGGCTAATGTGGCTAACTATGTATATGAACTTGCCAAAACCTACAACCAGTTTTACCAGGAGATCCCGGTACTTAAAGAGGAAAACGCTGAACTGAGGCAGCTCAGGCTTATGCTTTCGGTATTTACCGCTTCGGTGATAAGGAAGTCGCTGAAGCTAC
Source organism: uncultured Bacteroidales bacterium (assembly GCA_903824935.1). Classification (GTDB taxonomy): domain Bacteria; phylum Bacteroidota; class Bacteroidia; order Bacteroidales; family FEN-979; genus CAIRDP01. The sequence goes on from CAIJYT010000157.1 coordinate 1,702, forward strand.
TGGGCATTGACAGTCCAGAAAGGATGTAATTGACACAAAAAAAAGCTGCCCTGGATCAGGACAGCTTTTTTTATATACCGGGATCCCCGGTTATAATATGGTGTTACTGAACAACGACTTTTCTTTCGGTTGTTCCGTTTTCGGTAGTCACTTTCAGCATATAAATGCCTGCTTTCAGTGATGAAGTGTTAAGGGTTACAGTTTTGCTGTCAACCTGTTTGTTGATAACCATCTGGCCTGTAACATTGAAAAGCTGGATCTGCTGTATGCCTGAACCTGCTTCAACATTCATAACATCCTTAACAGGGTTCGGGTAAACCTTGATGCCGCCCTGTGAAAGTTCATCAACGCCAACTCCGCCAACATAAATATAACCGGTTTTAAGCAGGGTGTTAACTGATCCGAAAGCATTTGAAACTTTCAGGGTCACATTATAAGTTCCCGGGGTGTTATAGGTAATTGCTGATGGGTTCTTCGAGGTTGAAGTGCCCGGGGTGCCGCCCTGGAATGTCCACAGGTAGGTGGTAGGTGAGGTAGCGTTCCCGGTAGAAGTATTGGTGAAAAGAACTGTTCCGCCCTTGACAACTGCCTGGGTGTTTGATGTGAAGTTTGCAACTGCTGCTACAACGGGGACATGACAAACATAGATACCGTCGGTGGTGCCTGTGCTGAAAGAGCCTGCATACATAACTGAATCGTTAAAGGTTGCCTGGGTGGTAACCTGTGTACCCTGGAGGTCAGGATCGATAGCGTTGAAGTTTGCACCGTCATCGAATGAATAGACAATACCAATCCTGGTTGCCTGGTTTGTAGCATCAACACCTGAAGCAACATAGGTACTGGTAGTGCCGGGAACGAACGTCAGCTGATTGTTGAAAAGTGATCCGCCGTAAGTTGCAGCTGTGTAAGTAACACCGCCGTCGGTTGACTTGGCCAGGAGGTTGAGGGTATCGGTTGTGCTGTAGAATTTCATGCAGTAACCGTTGTTGTCATCTTTAAATGCAGGCCAGGTGTTTTTGCCGGCCATGTTGGGAATGGTAACTGCAGTCCAGGTAAGGCCCTTATCCGGTGAACGGTAAATGTGGCCTTTGTTTGTTCCGAACCATATGTTGTTACCATGTACTCCGCAGTCAACAGTCCATCCTGCTTCACCTGTGGTGATAGCCGGCAAACTGCCCGGGCTTACCTGGGTCCAGGTGGTTCCGCCGTCGTTGGTAGTATAGATCTCGAATTTGCCGCTGATGGGGTCTCCGATTGCACAACCATTGTTGGCATCCCAGAAATACAGTGCATCGGGGAATGAAGCAGATGCAGTGAACATGCTTGCTGATCCCTGCCTTGCCCAAGTGGCTCCGCCATCGGTTGTTTTATAAACGCCCTGTGTGCCGCCGCTGGTTTTGTACATAGCAGCCCATGCTGTAGTTTCGTCAAGTGCTGCGATCATGGCAACACTGAGACCTGTAGCGCCTGAAACAACGTGAGGTGTCCAGGTATTGCCGCCGTCGGTGGTAACCGCAACATCCTGGCAGGCTGCGCTGCTGCCCGAGCCATCATAACCGCCTGCCCACGCAACGGTGGAGCTGGTTGCAAATACATTCATAACTCCACGTGAAGTTGTTGTCCAGCCAAGACCCTGGGATACCCAATGCTGGCCAAAGGTAAGACCGCTGATAGCAATAATTGCTAAAACTAGTAATGTTCTTTTCATACTTGAAAATTTTAAGGTTAATCAATATTTATTGGAACAAACATACAAAGAAATTCAACATTGTGGGCAAATTTTAACATAAAAAGATTGTTTACCTTTGCAGCCCAAAAGTTTACCAATGTTTGAAGGACTAAGTGACAAGCTCGACAGGGCATTTAAAGTACTGAAAGGCCACGGTCATATCACCGAGATCAATGTGGCGGAGACATTGAAAGATGTACGTAAAGCCCTTCTTGATGCAGACGTCAGTTTTAAGATTGCCAAGCAGTTTACCGACCAGGTAAAGGACAAGGCCCTTGGCGAAAATGTGCTCACTGCTGTTTCCCCCGGACAGTTAATGGTCAAGATCGTTCATGATGAGCTTGTCGAGCTTATGGGTGGCCAGAAAACCGAGATCAACCTCAAAGGTGAACCGGCAGTCATCCTCATTGCAGGCCTCCAGGGTTCAGGAAAAACAACCTTTGCCGCCAAACTGGCGAATTACCTTAAGACCAAAAGAGGCAAGAATCCTATGCTTATAGCAGGTGACGTTTACCGCCCGGCTGCTATTGACCAGCTTAAGATCCTCGGCTCCCAGATCGAGGTCAAGGTGTTTACCGAGGAAGACAGTAAAGAACCTGTGAAGATAGTGAAACACGGCCTGGCCCATGCAAAGGACTATGGGTATAACGTGGTTATCATCGATACCGCCGGCCGTCTCGCCATCGACGAGCAGATGATGGATGAGATCTATAATATCAAACAGGCGGTCAATCCTCATGAGATACTGTTCGTTGTCGATTCAATGACGGGTCAGGATGCGGTCAACACTGCGAAAGCATTCAACGACAGGCTCAATTTTGACGGGGTCGTGCTTACCAAGCTCGATGGCGATACCAGGGGCGGCGCTGCCCTCAGTATCAAATCGGTCGTCAACAAACCCATAAAATTTGTTGGCCTGGGTGAAAAGATGGACGCATTAGATGTGTTCTACCCCGAGCGTATGGCCGACCGTATCCTGGGGATGGGTGATATCGTCTCCCTGGTTGAAAAAGCCCAGGAACAGTTTGACGAGGAAGAAGCTAAGAAACTTCAGAAAAAGATCGCCAAAAACCAGTTCAACTTTGACGATTTCCTTGCCCAGATCAAACAGATCAAGAAAATGGGAAATGTGAAGGATCTCCTGGGGATGCTTCCCGGCATGGAAAAATCACTGAGAAACCTCGATATCGACGATAATGCTTTCAAAGGCATAGAAGCCATTATTTGCTCGATGACACCCTCCGAGAGGGCTGATCCTTCCTTACTCAACGGAGCCAGGCGCAAGCGCATAGCTACAGGCTCGGGAACTACTATCCAGGATGTGAACAAGCTCATCAAGCAGTTCGACGATACCCGCAAAATGATGAAAATGGTTACCGCCAACAAGGGCCGCAATATGGCGAATATCATGCGGAACATGCGACAGAACTAATACACATAAAAAATATGATCCTCCTCGACGGCAAATCATTATCGGAAAAGATCAAATCGGAGATAGCCTCCGAAGTTAAAAAAGACTTCATCGACAAGGGCAGGAAAGTCCCCCACCTTGCGGCAGTGCTGGTAGGCGAGGACCCTGCAAGCCAGACCTATGTTGCCAATAAGGAGAAATCCTGCAAGGAGGTAGGCTTCATTTCTTCGGTTTACAGGTACCCTGCAAACCTCAGTGAATACAAACTCCTTGAAGTTGTAGATTTTCTGAACAATGATGATGATATTGACGGTTTTATTATTCAGCTGCCGCTTCCGAAGCACATCAACGAACATAAGGTCATAGAAAGGATCAATCCATTGAAGGATGTGGATGGCTTTCACCCGGTAAACGTGGGGCGCATGATGCTCAACCTGCCTTGTTTTCTCCCTGCAACCCCGTTTGGTATCATGACCATGCTCGACCGCTACAAGATCGAAACTGCAGGGAAGCATGTAGTTGTTTTAGGCCGCAGCAATATTGTCGGCACACCGATAAGCCTTATGCTGTCGCGCAAGACTGATAAGGCAAACGCGACCGTAACGCTTTGCCACAGCTACACACAGGATATTAAAAAATATTCAGTCGATGCCGATATCCTTATCGTAGCTATGGGCAAGATGGGATTTGTGACTGCCGATATGGTGAAACCCGGAGCTGTCGTGATAGACGTGGGCATGCACAGGGTCCCGGCCAGCGATACCAAATCGGGTTTCAGGCTGAAAGGAGACGTGAGTTTCGATGAGGTTTCTGAAAAATGCTCCGCCATAACCCCGGTCCCTGGTGGGGTTGGGCTTATGACTATAGTTTCGCTTCTCCTGAACACCCTGAAAGCTTCAAAAAAAGAAATCAAATAAATTTTTGGACCAGACTGCAGATATTTTACTGACCCAGGGGAAGCTCCTGCCCGTAATGGAAGAGTTCTACACTCTCCAGGGCGAAGGTTTCAACACCGGGCAGGCAGCCTATTTTATCCGCATCGGTGGCTGTGACGTGGGATGCAGCTGGTGCGATATCAAGGAAAGCTGGAATGCCCAGGTCTATCCTCCTGTCGAAACTGATGCTGTCATCGAAAGGGCCTCAATTTTTGCTGCAAAAGCAGTGGTGATCACAGGGGGCGAACCTCTCAATTATAACCTTGAATACATCATCGGGCGTTTGCGCGATCTTGGAATACGGGTATTCATTGAAACCTCAGGATCGCAGCCGCTTAGCGGAAACCCTCACTGGATCTGTCTTTCTCCTAAAAAAAACAGCCCGCCCCTGGAGGAAATATGTGTGAAAGCAGATGAATTGAAGGTCATTATCCAGGATGAAACAGATCTTGGCTGGGCCGAAGAGAATATGCAAAAGGTCAGGGGCAGCTGCCATCTCTACCTTCAGCCTGAATGGAGCCACAGGAATATAATAATGCCTTTGATTATCAGTTATATAAAAGAGCACCCCAGGTGGAAGATCAGCCTGCAGAGCCATAAGTATATGAGGATACCATAGAAGGGAGTCGGCAGTCGGCAGTTAAAAAAATGTTTATGCACGCATTCAAAACCAACATCCTGCATCCTGTATCCCGCGTCCTGCTGTTCGTCCTGCTGCTTCTTGCCACCCTCACCACAGCCCAGACTCCCGGCAATCAGCTGTCCACAGTCAATAAAAAAGCTGAAAAGGCTTTCGATGAAGCCATGAAAGCATACCAGGACCGTGACAATGAAAAGGCAATGGTCCAGGTGAACAAGGCACTTGAAGCAGATTCATTGTTTTGCGAGGCGCTGGTACTGAGGGGTGACCTTTTTTCTGATGCAAAAATGCCGGCAGAGGCCATTGCCTGCTACAAAAAAGTCCTCAGGATCAATTCTGAATTTTCGAACAACCTCTACTTTATTATTGGCGGGCTTGAGCTTTACCTAGGGGATTATAAAGCATCTGAAGCCGATTTTTCACAGTACCTGGAAGGCAAAAATGTGCCCGATGGCAAAAGGAGAAAAACCATCGCCCAGCTTGCAAATGCCAGGTTCGGGGCGGCTGCCCTGGAACATCCCGTGCCTTTCAATCCCGTGAACCTCGGCGACAGCGTCAATACGATGTTTGACGAATATGTAAACGATATCACTACGGATGAGGGAGCCCTTTATTTTACGCGTAAGGTCCCGCGCAGCGAGAAAAACCCTGAGCTGAAAGGCTACGAGGAGGATTTCTATGTTGCTGCAAAGGCTGATTCCGGCTGGCATAAAGCAAGGAACCTGGGGCCCCCTGTAAATACATCGGGTAATGAGGGGGCTTTGAATATTTCGCCCGATAACCGTTATATGTTCTTTGCAGGTTGCGACCGCCCCGACGGTTTCGGAAGCTGCGATATTTTCTGGTCAAAGCGAATGGGCGAAGTCTGGGCTGAACCTGAAAACCTCGGTTCTGTGGTTAATTCTCCGAGCTGGGATTCCCAGCCAAGTTTCTCTTCGGATGGCAAAACACTTTATTTTGCCAGCAAACGCCCGGGTGGCAAGGGGAGTTCCGATATCTGGAAAACCGAGCTTAAAGCCGACGGAAACTGGACCGTGCCTGTAAACCTCGGGGATTCGATAAATACTGCATTCGAGGAAATGGCACCTTTCATTGCGGGCGACGGGCGTACCCTGTATTTTTCATCCAAGGGACATCCGGGGATGGGCGGATACGACCTGTTTTATTCGCGCATGAAGGCCGACAGCAGCTGGAGCAAGCCCGTAAACCTGGGCTATCCTATCAATACAAAAGCAGATGAGATGGTCATTATCGTTAATGCAAAAGGGGATAAGGCGTTTATATCTTCCGACAAGTTCGGGGGCATGGGAAGGCAGGATATGTATGAATTTCCGCTGTACGAGGGTGCCAGGCCCATTGCATCGACCTATTTCAAGGGAGTTGTTTTCGACAAGGAAAACAGCCGCCGCCTGCAGGCAAGGTTCGAACTCACCGACCTCAGCGATGGCAGGATGGTTGCACAATCCTTCTCTGATCCCGTCAACGGGGAATTCATACTGGTACTGGCCTCTGATAAGGATTACGGACTTAACGTGTCGAGGGACGGATACCTCTTTTATTCCGACAATTTTTCATTGAAAGGACAGCATAGTCTTGATAAACCGTTCGTCAAGGATATTGCGTTGAAACCAATGAAAGTAGGGGAGGTGATAGTCCTCCGTAATATCTTTTTCGATACGGATAAATTCATCCTGAAACCCGAATCGATGACAGAACTTCAGAAATTGCTCGACCTCCTGAAGAAAAATCCTGGGTTGAAAGTCGAACTTGGCGGTCATACGGATTACGCCGGCACCCCTGCCCACAACCTGGAACTCTCTAAAAACAGAGCAAAAGCTGTCTACGATTACCTTATCCTGAACGGCATCGCCGCCAACCGCCTCAGCTACGAAGGCTACGGACTCACCCGGCCCGTCGACACCAACGACACCGAGCAGGGCCGCGCCAACAACCGCAGGACGGAGTTCCGTATCTCTGGATTATAACGGATTACGCAATGGGAATTCAATAAAAAACTTATTTTTCGCAAAAAAGCTCCATTCCCAAGGCTGATTTTGCAATTTTCACCGGTCCTTCCTCATCCCTGGCCATAGATTTTGGATTTTCCGCAAACCGGTACACCACAGTCTTGAAAATCAATTCTATTTCCTGTGATTCCTGGATTAAATTCGTATGCAAACGATTGATCATCATGAAAGGAATATACTTATTGCTTATGGTACCGTTTATGATGAGCGGAGCCTGCCGGAGATCGGAATTTTCAACAACCACAAGGCAAATCAAAAACGGTAAAGTAAAATACGTGAATCATTTCATGCCTGAACTGAGCAAATCCACCGTTAGAAAAACTTCCAAATCCGGTTTTCGGGAACATGAAGTGCCAAACCCTCTGTATGCTGAAGTTGTGCCGGGGGTGCAGGAAGGTATTACTGCAGAACTCATGAAAAGCAATCCTGCCCCCAATTCAGATCACGAAAATTTAATCGCATCAAACACGGCTGAAACTGCAACTTTTACCCTTGCTGAAAAAGTGATGACTCCCGGCAATTCATTGGTATTAATGCAGGAGAACATTAAGGATGCACCGCCTGTGATTTCCCATTCTGACACATTGAAAAATAAAGTGCCGAAAAAAGCTCCACCCAAAGTCTATTACGCCAAAATAAAATTCAAAAACGGCAAAGAAGAAACAGGGAAAATAATTTACCAGTCCGGCGACACCCTCAGTTATAAGCCTGTCGCAGAACAGGGCATCACGCGCACCGTTACGATGAAGCAGGTTGAGAAAATTCTTCCTGATCCAAGGAAAACAGAGAAACTTGGACTGGCAGGATTTATCTTGTCAATATTAGGATTGATCCCGATAATTGGAATTCCTTTTGCCATTATGGCTTTTATTTTCGGGGTAAGAAGTCTTCGGAAAATCAAAAAAAATCCGGAAAAATACAAAGGCAAAGGGCTTGCCATGGCGAGCAAGATTATCGGGGGTATTGAGATCATCTGTTATCTGCTTCTTGCCATTGGCACGATTATTTATGGGCTCGTTGCTTTTATAGTATCCTTGTCAAGGTGTACAGGCGGGTGATGTTATTCGGAAGCAGTTGACCCCGTTCCATTTGTACATGGTACATGGTACATTGTACATTATTTATCCAATTCTTGGTATTCTCCTTAATTATATGTAATTTTGCACCCCTAATTTTGAGAGAGGTATAGTAATGATTCATATTACTTTGCCAGACGGTTCCATAAGAGAATACCCACAGGGTGTCACCGGGCTGGAAGTTGCGAAAAGTATCAGTGAAGGCCTGGCACGAAATGTGCTGGCTGCAAAAGTCAATGATGAGGTATGGGATGCAACACGGCCCATTAACACTGACTCACGTCTCAAACTCTTTACCTGGAACGATCCCGAAGGCAAGGCCACCATGTGGCATTCCTCGGCCCACCTTATGGCCGAAGCGATTGAACAGCTTTATCCCGGCGTGAAATTCGGCATAGGTCCTGATATTGAGAATGGCTTCTATTATGATATTGATTTTGGCGATCAGCCAATTTCTTCAGAGGACTTTCCTAAAATAGAGGCTAAGTTCCTTGAACTGGCAAGAGAAAAACAGGTGTTCAACAGGAAGGAAGTAGCTAAAGCCGAAGCCCTGGAGTATTTCACAAAAAAAGGTGATGAGTACAAGACCGAACTTCTGAACGACCTTACCGACGGCCAGATCACTTTTTACGAATCAGGCCGTTTTACTGACCTTTGCCGCGGCCCGCATCTCCCTGATACAAGTTTTATCAAGGCTGTAAAGCTTCTGAATATTGCCGGCGCATATTGGCGCGGAGATGAAACCCGTAAGCAGCTTACACGCGTTTACGGCATCACTTTCCCGAAACAGAAAGAACTTGACGAATACCTGGTGTTGCTGGAGGAAGCCAAAAAGCGCGACCACCGCAAACTGGGAAAAGAACTTGAACTCTTTGCATTTTCGCAGAAAGTAGGCCTGGGCCTGCCCTTGTGGCTCCCCCGCGGAGCTGCACTTCGCGAACGTCTCGAGATGTTCCTGAAAAAAGTCCAGAAAAAAGCCGGTTACGAACCCGTGATGTGCCCTCATATCGGCAACGTTGAACTATACAAGACCTCAGGCCATTACCAGAAATACGGCGAAAGCTCTTTCAGGCCTATCACAACCCCAGTCCCTGGCGAAGAATTCTTCCTCAAGCCCATGAATTGCCCTCATCATTGCGAGATATACAAAGTCAAACCGCGTTCCTACAGGGATCTGCCGGTAAGGCTGGCCGAATTCGGCACCGTATACCGCTATGAACAGAGCGGGGAACTCCACGGCCTGACCCGCGTACGCGGTTTTACACAGGATGATGCACATATTTTCTGCACTCCCGAACAGGTAAAAGATGAATTCAAGGGTGTGATGGATATAGTAATGCTCATCTTCAAGGCCCTTGATTTCAAGGAATTCATCGTCCAGATATCACTCCATGATCCAAATAACAAGGAAAAATATATAGGTACCGACGAAAACTGGGAAAGGGCAGAACGTGAGATCCTCGAAGTTGCTTCCGAACGTAATCTGAATACTGTCATAGTTCCCGGCGAAGCCGCTTTCTATGGCCCTAAGATGGATTTCATGGTAAAGGATGCATTGGGCAGGAAATGGCAGTTGGGTACGATACAGGTGGACTATAACCTTCCTGAACGATTCGAGCTGGAATATATAGGGGCCGATAACCAGAAACACCGCCCGGTGATGATACACCGTGCGCCTTTCGGATCCATGGAACGTTTCGTGGCCGTTTTGCTCGAGCATACTGCCGGAAATTTCCCGTTATGGCTTACGCCGGACCAGGTTATCGTGCTGCCAATCAGTGAGAAATACACTGATTATGCAAAAAAAGTTTTGGAATTGCTGAATAATTCCGAAATTCGCGGCCGTATTGACGACCGTAACGAAAAGGCCGGCAAGAAGATACGTGATGCCGAACTTTCGAAAGTGCCGTTTATGCTGGTAGTCGGGGAAAGAGAAGAAGCTGAAGGCAGCGTTTCAGTCAGGAAACACGGACAGGGTGACCTTGGCGCCAGGAAAATTGAAGAATTTATCAGTTTTATAAAAGAAGCAGTAAATAAAGAATTGGGTTATATAAATTAACCTGAATCGTGATCCGTAAACCGTAATCCGGTTCACGATTCACG
>CAIJYT010000158.1 GCA_903824935.1 uncultured Bacteroidales bacterium
GTGGAGGTTCGTATCGACGCTGATGGATTGATTGCTCCTATCGAAGTTAACCCGCTCCGTTTTGGCGGCTGGTGTTCCACTCCTGAACTGGCCTGGTACGCATTTGGAATTAACCTGTACGATTATTTGTTCCGGCAGGAGGAACCGGACTGGAAAGCCTTGTTGAAAGGACGGGAGGAGCTTATTTTTAGTAATATTGTTTTAAACAATAGTACGGGGACCGAAGGGAAGAACATCCGTTCTTTTGATTATGAAAAACTTCTCACCCGCTTTGAAAAACCCCTGGAACTGCGTAAAGCGGATTTCAGGAAATTTCCTCTTTTCGGATTTCTGTTCTGCGAAACAAGGGCTTCAAACTTCCAGGAACTCGAGATGATACTGATGTCGGATCTGAAGGAATTTGTTGAATAGTGAATCTGGACAATAAAGACAAAATGGTCTTAGCTAATCACATTCTTCGATCACCGTTTTCTTGTTTTTAATTTTCTCGTCGCGAACCACTTTCAGTAATTCCCTGATTTTAGTTCGCTTTATGGCTACGTAAGCAAAAAAGTCTTTCACTTCAATCAGCCCGATCTCTTCTTTTTTTAGCTGGCCTTTCTGCGTCAGGAAGCCTACAATGTCGACTTTGTTGAGCTTGTCTTTTTTCCCTTTGCCTATGTATAATGTTCCCCATAAAGGTTTTGGGGGAAGTATGCGATCATCAGGCAGGGCCAGGATTTTGAGCTCATCCTTTATATACGCCGGCACCGATTCGTCTTCACTCAGTATCAGGTAGGAGTCACCTTCGGCATTCATCCTTGCCGTGCGCCCGTTTCGGTGAATATAGCCTTCTTCGTTAGACGGGAGATGGTAATGTATCACATGTTTCACATCGGGTATATCCAGCCCCCGCGAAGCCAGGTCGGTGCAAACCAGTATGTTGCAGCTTCCGTTCCTGAATTTACCCAGCACCCGCTCCCTGATATGCTGCTCAAGCCCCCCATGGAAATATTCATTTACCACCTGGCTATCTGTCAGCGATTCGCTTACACGCTTGGCAGCATCTCTATGGTTGCAGAACACAAGGGTAGATTCACCACCCAGGTGGCACAACAGCTGAAATAAGGCCGATAGTTTATCCTTATGATCGGATTTCACTATATTACAAGTCAGTCCTTCAGGAGGCAGGTTTTCATTCAGGTAATCCAGCACATAGGGATCCTCAATGCCTGTGAAAGCTGGAATCTCGGCTGCCCGTGTAGCTGAGGTCAGTATGCGTTTGTGAACAGCTGATAAGGTCTGGATTATGGATGACATTTCTTCACGGAATCCGAGTTCAAGAGATTTGTCGAACTCATCGAGCACCAGGGTGTGAATACCTTCGGTCGTGAAATTACCCCGGGAGATATGATCGAGGATCCTGCCGGGGGTTCCTATCAGTATCGCAGGTGGTTCCACCAGGTTATTCTGTTCAATGCTCATTTTATGCCCGCCATAGCAGCAACTAACTTTCAGCCCGGTATTCATTGTTCGGAAAACCTGATCGATCTGGAGGGCTAATTCACGCGATGGGGTCAATACCAGGGCCTGTACTTTGCCGTTTCCGGTTACCAGCCGTTGAAGAACGGGAATCAGGAATGCCAGTGTCTTTCCCGAACCGGTCGGTGAAAGCAGTATGATATCTTTATGATGGCTGATGGCTTCAATGGATGCCAACTGCATGGTATTGAGCGCTTCAATATTAAGGGAGGTGAGTATTTTTTTAATCAATTTGGGGATTTGTATTTTCTGCGAAGGTAGGCA
>CAIJYT010000159.1 GCA_903824935.1 uncultured Bacteroidales bacterium
CCATGTACATGGTACATGGTACATTGTCCATCAATCTGCTACTTTCTCCTTCAGTGATTTGAATCCTTCCCCAAGGATTTCCGAGGCATCTATGACTGTTAAGAATGCCTTGGGGTCTATCTGGTGGATGAATTCCTCCAGGATGATAAGCTCTCTGCGGCTAACCACTGTAAATATGATCTTACGGTCGGCCATGTTGAACATGCCGTGGCCATCAAGTATAGTACCGCCCCTGTTCAGTTCATTGATGATAATATCCCTGATTTCCTCGTGCTTTTCGGAAATAATGAACAGGCTCTTCTCATAATTGATCCCTTCGAGAACGCCGTCTATCACTTTCCCTGTAATAAAGATCACAATCCAAGAATACAGGGGGATCTTCCAGTCCTGAAAGATAAAAAAACCGAACAGGACGATAACAGAATCAACCATGATCATCAGCTGCCCGATGGGGAGTTTAGTGTATTTGGCTATGATGGTTGCCACAATATCGCTCCCGCCCGATGTTGCTTTGGATTTGAAGATAAGCGCCAGTCCTAATCCGCAGAGAAAACCTCCGAAAATAGATGAAAGAAGGGCGTCTCCCTTGACCAGGGGCTCAATCCCCCATATAAATGTGAGGGTGTCGGTGAAAACTGCGGTAAGGGAAAACCCCAATACCGTTTTGAATCCAAACCTTGGTCCGAGGACCTTCATTCCTATGATGGTGAGAGGAATGTCAAAACACAGGGCCATCGCACCAACAGGTGTTCCCAGTATATAATGCAGTACTATTGAGATGCCATAAACCCCTCCCGGGACTATTTTATACGGTGTTATAAAAAAGACAAATGCTGTCGCAAGAATGAATGAACCCATTACAATAAAACTGTATGACAAAAACCATTTCTTCGTAAACGGTTTCTCACTGATCGAAAAGATGCCCATATGCTTGCTGTTTAAATTAGGAAACCTGAAATTTTACAATTTGTGTAAAACAAAATTGATGAAAAGATCGTTCGTAACAAAATATAATCTCTTACGTTAAAATAATAAATTGGTGTTAACCCCAGGGTTGAGCCCTGGACCCAGGTTCGTCCTTACAGTGGCGGGGAATTTGCAGGGAAGATTATAAGCTTATCAGGATGGGAAGCTTTGAAAAGTTTTTAAACTTTGCACAGGGTTATTTAATGATGGTGTTTTGAAAAAAAAATACTACTTTTAACCCCTGAAATTATTGACCATAACAACCGGCTGGTACATGCGGATAATTATGCTTTGTTGTAAGCCTTTTTATATCTCAGTTTTCATTGCATTGATGATCTTCAATGTGTTATGGAAGCAAGAATGCTTTGGGCAGCAACCCAGTATCATTACCAACTATATGTTCAACAATATGGTCTACAACCCTGCTTATGCAGGCCAGAGCGGTGGGATTTCAATCACCGGAATGATCCGTGAGCAATGGTTTGGATTTAAAGACAGCGAGGGTTACGGTACATGGTCTCCGGAAACCATGTTTCTCACTGTTGATGCGCCCATCCGTGCCATCCATGGAGGTATTGGAGGAATGGTATCCCAGGACAAACTGGGAGCTTTTAAGAATACTGTGGTAAAACTTGGTTACGCTTACAAGGCGGAGATCGGCCCCGGGATTTTTTCTGCAGGTTTACAGGTTGGTTTCCAGAACGGTAAGTTCGATTATTCTAAATTGCATGCCGTTAATACCTCGGATCCTTTGCTGACTTCAAACCAGGCGAAAAGCGATATGATCTTTGACCTGGGGCTGGGTCTTTTCTACCGTATCCCCGATAAATTTTACGTTGGTTTATCAGGCGATCAACTGCTTCAGTCCCAGGGAAAAAATACATCCTACAGGCTTCAGCGCACTTTTTACCTGACCGGGGGATATAATTGGGAAATCCCCAATCATCCTGCCTTTCAGCTTCAGCCAAGTTCAATTGTTATGTTCGACGGATCGGTGTTCACGTTTAGTGTCAGCGGGCTTCTCTGGTATAACAACAAATTCTACGGCGGTCTTGCCTACCGCCTGCAGGATGCAGCTTCAATCCTTGCCGGTCTTATGATAAAAGGCTTCAGGATTGGACTTGCATACGATATAGGGGTTTCGAAAATGATGACCTATAGTAACGGAAGTTTTGAAGTGATGTTGAATTATGTTCTCAAAATCGAAACAGAAAAATTGAAAAGAAGTTACCGTAACACAAGGTATTTGTAATTTAATTTACTATTTTTGCCGGTTTAAATTGAAAAACGGACAATAACATAATAAAACTCAAGAAGTAGCGTTTGTTTTTAACAACCAACTGCCCGAAAAATGAAAAAACTGCTCGTGTTTTTAGTCCTGCTGGTCTTCCTGGGAAGCTGCAGCAACTCAGGAAACGGAGAACTGACTGGGGTGAAGGGAAGAAAGAGGTATTATCAGCCTGATCCTTTCGGCATGGTATATATTCCCATGGGTAGCTACACAATGGGTGTAGCCGATGAGGATGTTCCATACGCCCAGCTCAACAATCCGCGTACAGTGTCGGTTGCCGCATTTTACATGGACCAGACAGAAATCACTAATAATGAGTACCGCCAATTCGTATATTGGGTCAGGGATTCCATTGCCCGCAGGCTTCTGGGTGAGATCAAGCCCGATCTCTTCTTCGTGTCTGAAAACAAGAAAACCGGAGAAACTTTCGATCCCCCTTACCTTAACTGGGAATCCAAAATTGAATGGAATTCACAGGAACAGGATGTAAGGGATGCTTTGAACCAGATGTATCTTCCTGAAAATGAAAGATATTTCAGGGTCAAGGAAATCGATTCCCGCAAGCTTTATTATGAATATTACTTTGTTGACCTGAAAGCTGCAGCACATAAGGAGTGGGGAGGTCAGGCCGATCCCAAGGATGCAGGGCTTGCGAACCGTCCGCAGGGTATGAAAGACCGTTCGGTATACGTTCGCAAGGAAGTGGTTAACGTATATCCTGATACACTTTGCTGGATACACGATTATGTGTATTCCTTTAATGATCCGCAGACTGAAAAATATTTCTGGCATCCCGCATATGACAATTATCCTGTGGTCGGTGTAAACTGGAAACAGGCAAATGCTTTCTGCATCTGGCGTACCCAGCTGAAAAACAGTTTTCTCTACGGCAAAAAAGGTGAATCATCTATCAGTGAATTCCGTCTTCCCACTGAAGCCGAATGGGA
>CAIJYT010000160.1 GCA_903824935.1 uncultured Bacteroidales bacterium
ACTGAAGGACTGGTATCAGTTTCAATTAATACTTACAAACAGCCTTTATCTGTTATGTGAAGGTTTTACTTCTTTCCCAGATCCAGGTTATCGAGAGGGCTCTTGATGTCAAACAAGCCTTTATTGGTTACATGAGTGTAAATCTCTGTTGTTTTTGAACTGCTGTGACCGAGAAGGGTCTGGATATACCTCAGGTTCACTCCGTGCTCGAGCAAATGGGTGGCAAAACTGTGCCTGAGTGTATGTACTGTCACGTGCTTCAGTATCCCGCACTTCAGAACGGCCTTCCTGAATACGGCCTGAATGCTCTCATCACTGTACTGCCCTCCATCCTGACCGTTGAATACCCATTTATTCGGCCTGTAAACCTGGTAATACAGCCTTAACTCTTCCAGTATGCTCTTAGATAAAAGGGTCCTCCTGTCTTTCCTGCCTTTGCCTGCGCAAACCATGATATACCCCATTTTGGTATCAATATCCTCAATCTTCAGGTTCACAGCCTCACCGATCCTTAAACCGGCCGAATAAATCAGCGAGATCACCATCCTGTGCTTCAGGTTGTCGGTCTGTTGAATGATCTGTATAACTTCTTCCTCACTCAGAACGGTAGGGTACCTTATTGAGCGCTTAGGCCTTGCCAGGTAATAGGTCTTGGTTACACGCCCGAGAACCTGCTCATAATAGTATTTAATCGCATTGATCGCCTGGTTCTGGTAGGATAACGAAACCTTCTTCTTGTTTAAAAGGTACAGCAGGTATTCCCTGATCTCTTCATCACTCAGGCTGTTTACATCCCTGTCATTGAAATACTTAAGGAACAATCTCAGCATGATGGTGTAGGTTTCTATTGTCCTTGGACTGTATTGTTTTAAAATAAGCGACTTCATGAATTCTGACTGTATGTCTTCGTGCCTCGAACCGCTTATTGTAATCCCAGTGACTCCGCCTTTCACGGAATGCTCCCTGTTTACATCTTTTTTTATCTGGTCTGCGGATGAGGAGCTCTCTTTAAACAGCAGTTTCCCTTCGAATTTATGGTTCAGCCACGCTATCGTCCCCCTCTCAATGGGGAAATGCCAGAATTTGCCTTTGGGCTCCCAGCGTGCGCCGCTGATCGTTTTAATTAGTTCTACCGCATCCTTGTCATATGGAAAAGTTAACTTCCACTTTGGATTCTCGCCAATCAGGATTTTTGTCGTTTCAATTGTTTTCATTTTAAAAACTTTGTGTTATTCATTAATCTTCCCAAATCAGAAAAGTAATACGGTTTTCATGAAAACTTTAGAAAATCTTTGAAAATAAACTCAGAAGGATTTTACTTGTAGCAATACCTCTTCATCACCTTGTAGGCTTCGGAGATACCGAGCTCGCCGGCGCGGCTGAGGTCTTCACAACCGGACTGGGAGTCGCCTATCATGATCTGAACCAGGCCGCGGTTGAAGAGGGCTTCGGCGAAATTCTTGCGCAGGCTGATCGCCTTGGTGAAATCTTCGAGGGCACGATGGTAATTGCCCATCTTGCAGTAAACTATGCCGCGGTCGTAATAAGCAAAGAAAAAGCCGGGATCTATCCTGATGGCCGATTCGAAATCACAAACTACCGCATCATAAGTGTGCTCTATCTCGGTCGTTGTAGTGTACTGCTCTTTGGCCTTTGGCTTGGAGGCGGCTATGGTGATCTGCTGGTCGTAATTGTCAAGTTTGTGGATGAGCTGTATCAGGTCGTAACGGGTCACAGCCCTGCAGAAATAGGGCAGGGCATAAAGGGTGTCGAGCTCTTCTGCAGCGGCATAATCGCTGAAGGCGTCATTGTACCTTTTTAAACCCGAATATGCCACGCCTCTCTGGAGGTAGGCGTCGGATGTCTCGGCTCCCTTGACTATCCTCTCATTCTGAACCTCGAGTTGCTTGTTGCAGAGTGAATCGGTGATAAGGTAAATATTAACGGTAAGCGAAAGTATGCCTGTGCAGTAATGCCCTTTATGGTAGGTGTCGTACAACTCGATCACGTCATACCCGGCCTTGCCCTGGAAAAGCTTGAACATCGGGATAAGCTGTATGTCAACGCTCTGGTTCTGAAACTTGCTGTTACCGGTGTTCATCTCCTCGAAATCCCCGCTCAGCTTCACAAGGCTCTGCAAAAAGTCTTTCTTTTTCATGGTGAGGCTGTCGGCCGACATATTGTTCTTCTTGGCAAGGTCCATCGCCGCTTTGTAATCCTTCTGGGCCCCTGAAAGGTCTTTCAGCTTGAGCTTGATCTCGTACCTTGCATACCAGGCGTCGGTGTAATCGGGTAACAGCTCTATAGTCTTGTCCATGTCCTCAAGCGCTCCTTTGAGGTTGTTTTCCTGCATCTTCATAAGCCCCCGGTAATAATAACTTACAATGTTCTTGGGGTTCAGCTTGATCACCTTGTCGAAATCTGCAATGGCCGACTTCCTGTCGTTCATGTCGTTATAAAGGATGGCCCTGTTGAAATATGCATAGGAATTGTAAGGCGAAAGCCTGATGATCTTCCCCAGGTCGGCCAGGGCTGCAGTATTGTCTTTTTTCTTGATCAGGGTGATCGAACGGTCAAAAAGAGCGAAAATATTGTTGCTGTCAAGCTCCACGGCCTTGTTGAAATACACAAGCGCCGAATCGTAAACCGACTTGTTCGTCCATCCTGTCCCCAGCTGTATGTAGGCAAACAAATTCGCGGGGTTGATCTGAATGGCTTTCTTCAGGTCCTCAACCGCAGCATCAAAACGGTCTATTTCCATCTCTGCCGCACCCCTGATCACGTAAACGGTCTCGTTCTCGCATTTCAGCTTGATCGCCCGGTTGCAATCGTTAAGGCAGGCATAATACTTCTTCAGGAAAAGCTTGATCCTGCCCAGGGTCAGAAAGATTTCCGAATTGGTGCTGTCGAGTTTCGAAGCAACGGAAAGGTCCTCTATGGCTCCGTTGTAATTCTGCATCTGGCTCCTCACCTGTGCCCGGCTCACATAAACATCGGGCAGGTAGGGGAAAAGGGTTATGGATTTCGAAAAATCCTGCTCGGCTCCTATATAATCGTCAAGGCTGAACTTGGCATATCCTCTCAGGTAATATAACTCGGGTACCTGCGGATCACCCTGTATGGCAAGGTTGAGATTCTTCAGGGCTTCGACAAACTGACCGGCGCGAAGCTCGTTCTGTGCATCGCGCACGTAAGTGTTCATAGCCTGCGGACTGGCCGTTATGCCGGTTAACAAGAAGGCTGTGATCAGCCATATTACAAGAGTAGGGTAGAGTTTCGGCATCTTCAGCTGAGCCCGGTAATTCCTCAGTTAAAACGTTAAAAACGCCCGGGAACCTTATTTATTGCAGGCGCGAAGATAAGGAAAAATGCCGGACGGGTCCGGGACCCGGCTCTGATTCAGGACGTAACTTTATGATAATTTAATCCTTCGCAAGTTTCGAACTCCCGAGGCAGCGTCCTTCACAGAATACCCTCAGTATATACATCCCCCTGCCCAGGCTGCTGGTATTGATGGGTGCGTTATCGCTTCTCCCGCTCAATACAATCCTCCCGCTGATGTCAATGATGGTATAATTGATGACTGCGGATGAGGGAGCGTAGGGTTCCAGGTTTACTGTTTCATGGCATGGATTGGGGTAAAGTCTGAAGCCTGGTCCTTGCCCCTTCACTGTTTCTATGCCCGAGGATGAATCTCCTCCAATCATGATGCCGTTGCCGAAGGAGGTGACCCAGGTTTCGTTCAGGTTGAATGGGTTGTAGAAAACCCGCATGGGATGCCTGAACGGATAATTCGTTACCTGGGTGAACGTGGGGCTTGCTGCTGAAGCATTGCTGCTGTGCCATAAGCCTTCAGTCTCGGTGGTGAAATACATCTCATTGGAATTGCCGGGTTTGATGGTGCAGGAATTCACCCTGATGTCGTCGTTGATCCTGGTCCAGCTTTGTCCCTGGTTGATTGTTTTAAACAAACCTCCAGTCCCCTGTATCCCCGAAGTGCCCCATCCCTGGAAAACTCCTGCATACCAGGTCTGACCGCCTGCATCGTTGGGATCGACCACCACATCCATGGTCCAGAAGCGCATGTTCTGGTCAGAACGGTCATACCAGGTTGAGGATGCACTGCTGTATAAATATACTCCCGAACTGTCGGTGAATGCTGAGGAGCTGGTTGGTTTTCTTGCCGAGAAACTGCATACGAGGTCCCCGTTGCTGAGTACGTTGATGGCATAAGGATGACCGTTGCTCCTGGGAGGGGCCGGCAGTTTTGTCCATGTCGAAGCTGCTCCTGAACTGAGGTTGGAGGTCGTCCAGATGCCTCCCGTGGCCTGCTTGTTGTGATGTAGAACGCTGGCATACATCTTATCGGAGTTTGAAGGATCCAGGGCTATCCATACCACCGGATGCCCGAAATTATGAAGAAGGCTGAAACTTGCCCCGTTGTCGGTAGAAACATAAACGGCCCCGGTTCCTGCATCGATCTGGGCATCGTAAATCCTGGTGCTCTGGAACATGTCGTGGATGTTCGAAGTGCAGGAATAGATCTTTCCATTCGGATGTTTGACGAGGCGATAAACGGTGTTCTGGGTGAGGTTCGGGATGAACTTCCAGCTTTCTCCCTTGTCGGCGCTCATGATGCCGTTGATGTCGGAATATGCTGCGAGAAGTTTGAGGCTGTCGTTCCAGAGGATCTGCCAGCAGGAGGTGTTCTCAAGCCCTGCACCGTGATAACTTTTTCCTGTAGGAGTGGGGTTGTTCATGGGGTTTTCATCGGCATGGTTCAGGTATTGCTGGTGCCAGGTAACGCCTCCGTCGCTTGTGATATGGGCGCATGAATAATCGCTGAGCATCACGGTATTCGGATCATCCAATGCAACGGTGAAACCAAAGGGTGCTTCGGGGAAACTCCAGCCATGGTCGCCTCCGTATCCTGCCCATCCTGTATAAATATCCTGGTTGTTGGTGGTGAGAAAAACATGGGCCCAGCTTCCGCCGTTCAATGATTTCATCACTATGGGTGCACCTGCCGAGCTTCCTCCGCTCAGGTAAGCGGTCGTAATGTCATCCGCAGACATCCCAACAAAAACAGGAAAATCACTGCCTATGCTGATGCCGCTGGTCTTTGATGCCCAGCTGCCGTTTGCATTGTCCATCTGGTAGACTCCTTTCATGGCATTCCAGTAATCGCTCCCGTACTGGTAACCTGCCCAGACTGCTGCTGCTGTAAGGCAGTAGAACCGTGTCGTGCTCCCGGTTTTGGCGCCTGCAAAGGATAAGATGTATTCTGTGGATGGGATGCCGGTAATGCTCATGGTGCTGAAGCTTACTCCGTTATTTGCTGATACCAGCAGGCCGTCGTTGGTTCCTATATATATATTCGGGCTGTCGAAAAATATACCTGCAATGTGGTTGCCCGATCCGTTGTCTAAGCAGGTGTGAACCTGGTGAAACGACGCTCCTCCATCCGCAGAAAAATAAATAGTTCCGTAATCGGCTATCATCACGAGGTTGGGATTGTTGTAATCGGCAAGCATGCGTAAAATGCCGCCGTTGGGCTGTAATGGATACGGGTTGCCGCTGATCACGTTCCAGGTATTGCCTCCGTCGGTGCTTTTCATAGGCCTGATGAAATCATTGCCCTGGCTCGAAGTGTAATCTACACAATACCTTACCTGGGGATTGTTTGTAAACTGAACGCAAGCGTCATGCCCGCCCTGGATCTGAAGGAAATTCTGGGTTTTCCAGGTATACCCCAGGTCGGTCGTATGAAAGACTTCTCCCATGTCGCAGCTCATATAAATCTCGCTGTGGTTTGAGGGGTTGATCGAAGGCGAAAAAAGGGCGCCGCCCCCGCCTATGCCTTTGCTGTACCATGCTGTAGGAACCTGTGCATTAGTGTTACAGTTAAGTGTAAGACCCAGGATAATAAGGAGGAAGAATTTTTTCATATGCAGGTGTTTGGTTTATAATTAAGAGTTGGATTTCGTGCTGAGGTTGCTTGAGGAAATTTTTTTTTCGGCCGGAGGCAACCACAGGAAATACTCCCGGTCATTATATCGTGAAACTCATGTTCCTTCCGGTTGGGTTCAATGCCCACGAACTCCCGGGGGGATCAAGAGGCGTAAACCCGCCCTTGTGGCGGACAAATAAAGGCTGTCGCTTTAGCAGGATGACAGCCTTTTTGTTTTTTTCGTATCTTGTTGGCCTGTTAGGCATGTGTTGCTTATAAAAAATGGTTCATATGAAAAAGATATTCATCTCCGTTTTCTTACTGGCCCTCGTTGTTGCAGGGTATTCACAAACTGATCAGCAGGCTCAGAACAAAGGCGACAAACAGGAGTTCAAAACAGTCTTTGGCAATGGTAAACATTGCGCCAAAATTCCTTTGGGCTATTTCCTTGAATTCAATGCTGCCTACACCATGCTGGGCTCACATAACGTTTTCCTGCCGGGCATCAGCGGGGGTATTATCCTTAATCACCACTGGACCATCGGGATCAGCGGGAGCCTGCTGGGCAACCCTCACGGACTGTATTACGACAGCATCTATTACGATACCGTTGGAAAGCCTATGAAAGGGGCATACCTGCACGGGGGTTACGGCGGACTGCTTCTTGAATACACCCTTCTGCCTAATTCTGTTGTGCATGTGTCATTTCCTCTCGTAATAGGGATGGGGTATATGGTCTTCATGAGCCAGAATCATTATGAACATAATAATACAAACTGGACCGAAGATCAGCATAATTACAACGTTGCCGATAATTACTGCTTCATCATAGAACCTGGGGTACGTGCCGAATTCAACCTCGTGAAGATGTTCAGGATGGGCATCACACTCAGCTACCGGTACAGCCCCAACTTCAACCTGGCGGGTGTCTCAAAATACGAGCTGAACCAGTTCAACGCCAAACTGAGCCTCAGGTTCGGTAAATTCTAACCCGTGAACCGTGAACCGTGAACCGTGAACCGTGAACCGTGATCCGAGTCACCATTCACCATTCACCGTTCACGATTTCTTAAGCAGGTCCCTGATCTCTGTGAGCAATTCCTGGTCCTTTGTGGCCGGCGGAGGGGGAGGGGGTGCGGCTTCAGCTTCCTTTTTCTTTGAAAGTGTATTGAGTCCTTTCACCATCAGGAATACCGAAAATGCCACTATGGTGAAATCGACAAGGGTCTGGATGAAGTTCCCTATCTTCAGGGTCACTGCATCTTTGATGATCTTGCCCGTTGCAGGATCGGTGATGGCGTCCTTCATCGTAATTTTGATGTCGGTGAAGTTGATGCCGCCCACCAGCAGCCCTATCGGCGGCATGATCACATCATTTACCACCGATGATACTATCTTGCCGAATGCAGCCCCAATGATGATACCTACCGCAAGGTCGATCACATTGCCTTTCATGGCAAAATCCCTGAATTCTTTCATCATGCTCATACTCTTTGGTTTTAAGGTTACTCCTTTATTCTGTTACGTGAATCGTGAACCGTGACTGGTGAACCGTGACTGGTGAACCGTGAATCGTGAAATTTTTTACGGATCACGGTTCACGAGTCACGGATCACGGTTAAAGTCCCTCCCTCACCTTTCCACCTTGCACCGCGATTATTACCGATGCAGGCTTCATGTTACCCGACGTCGCCACAACCTCCATGTTTCCGGGGTTTCCAAGCGACTGAACTATCACCTGGCATTTGCCGTTGAACAACTGCCTCTGCCAGCTTCCTGCCTTGCATTTATCGGCCTCGTGGCTGCTCGGATCCCCGTTGCCGACACCTATGACGCGACCTTCACCTTTCAGTTCAAACTTAATGAGGTTCATTGCATCGGGGACTTCACGGCCTTTTTCATCAAGAACGCTTACATTCACTACGCTCACATCCTCCCAGTCGGCATTGATGCTGCTGCGATCGGGACTCAGGAATATCGTAACGGGTTCTCCTGTAGTTTCGATCTTCGTCACGATCTTCTTCACGTTTTTCCTCACGACCTTCATCCCCCGGGCTTCAAGGGTTCCCGGTTTATAAGCCACCTTCCATTCGAGGTGAGAGTTAAGAGGCATGGTCTTTGTCCCCAGGCTTTTCCCGTTGAGGAGAAGCTCCACTTTCTCGCAGTTCGAATTGCACCACACGCTGATGGTATCTCCCTCATGCCCTTTCCAGTTCCAGTGGGGATATATATGAATGACGTCTTCCGCAGTCCACCAGCTCTTATAATAAAAATAATTGTTCTTCGGGAACCCGCATACATCCATGATCCCGAAATGTGAATTGATGCAGGGCCATTCGTAAGGCGTGGGTTCTCCGCGGTAATCAAAGCCTGTCCACACGAATGCCCCGAGCAGGAATGGCCTTGCAGCATAGTACATCCACCAGGTCTCTGCTAAAGATCCCCAGCCGGGATAGGTCACATCGTAATCGGGAACATAGCCTTTTACAGTATCTTTTTTATAGATGCCGCGGGTGCAGAGCGTGCTTGCTTCCTCGCTTCCCATAAGGATCTGGTGAGGATGCTCCTTGTGGTATTTGTCGATATCGGCGTTGTTGTTCATGTAATTGAACCCGCGTATGGGCATAAGCTCGTTCACTCCCTTGTACTCGTTCCCGTTGTTGCCTGCATAGGAATACAGCCTCGTGGGATCGAGCTGCTTCAGCCTGGCGATGAGGGATTTCGCAATGTTATGACCGGTTTCATTTCCCTGAACCACCCATTCTTCGTTGCCGATGGACCAGATAATGACACTGGGATGGTTGCGGTCGCGTTTGATCAGAGTCTCGAACTGTCCCATATACTCGGGGGAGCTGCCCATCAGTCTGGTCTCGTCAAACACCAGCATCCCCAGGCGATCACATGCTTCGAGAAGTTCGCGGGTTGGAGGATTATGGCTGGTGCGATATGCGTTGCAGCCCATCTCTTTAAGCTTTTCAATGCGGTAATACTGCAGCCTGTCGGGCAATGCGGATCCTACCCCGGCATGGTCCTGGTGACAGCACACACCCTTTAGCTCGACCCTTTTCCCGTTCAGGAAAAATCCTTTGTCCTCATCGAATTCCAGTGTCCTGATGCCGAACTGGGTGGCCATGCTGTCAATTACAGTTCCATTGACTTTCACCAGCGAAACAAGGGTGTAAAGAGTTGGTGTTTCAAGCGACCAGAGCATGGGGTTCTTCACGCTGAAACCCGTTGATTCAGTTATTTTCTGTGAGGGTTGTGATGTAAGCCCTTTGTTCAGGGCCGATACAACCTGCTTGCCGTCGGGGCCAAGCACCAGGCTCTCAAGGTCAAAGCCTGCTTCTTTGTCGCCCTGGTTTATAACTTCGGTCTCGGCGACAACCACAGCCGTGGCCCCGCGGATCTCGGTATGCACGAATACCCCGTATTCCCTGATATGGAGCTGATCATACTTCTCCATCCAAACATGCCTGTATATTCCTGCGCCTTCATAAAACCAGCCTTCGTACTGAGAGGCATCGGACCTCACTACCAGCACGTTCTTTTTCCCGAACCAGATATAGTCGGTCACGTCGAAGCCGAATTCGGAATAACCGCTCATATTGCCTCCCATATAATGTCCGTTCAGCCAGACCTTACAGTCGCGGAAAACCCCGTCGAACCTGATCCTGATGCGTTTGCCGCGGTCTGTCTCGGGCAGGCTGAACGATTTGCGGTACCAGCCTATGGTGTTTTCAGGATACTCCCTGCCGGCCGGTTTGTAACCATGGCTCAGCACATTTGAATTTTTGCTTTTCACGAAATCCTGCTCCACCATCCAGTCGTGAGGAAGGTCGAGCTGCCTCCAGCCTGAATCGTCAAACCCCGGAGCAACGGCTCCGTAAGCTTCACCTGCCTTTGCAAAAAGCGCCTCAGCCCCGTATCCGAAATCCTTGTCTGCTGATGAGGAACTGCCAAGGCTGAACTTCCACCCGCGGTCCATAAGGAGTTTGACACGCGGGTTGCTGCCGTATGATTGGATGGCTGCAACACAGAGGATAATGCAAAGCAGGATTGAAATTTTTTTCATTTGGACCAGGATTTATTACAACTCAAAAATATGAAATTTTTCATCGCAGTCCCGGTTCAGGCCTTTTGCTAATTTTGCATCACCGCCTGACCGTGACTCGTGAACCGTGAACCGACACGATTCACGGATCACGGATCACGATACAAGATGAAAAGCAAACTCTGGAACAGGAACTTCACCCTGCTTACTGCATCCAACTTCCTGATGTGTTCTGCTTATTATTCGCTTATCTCTACTCTCCCTCTCTACGTTTCGGATGTGCTTCATTCACCTCATTCGGTGGTAGGGCTGGTGCTTTCTGCTTATGCCATTGCAGCCATCCTGGTACGTCCGTTTACAGGTTTCGGTCTTGACTACTTCGGCCGCAAGACCATCTTCATTGCCTCCCTCCTCGTATACGGACTTATCTTCAATGCATATGTGTTCGCTTCCTCTGTTATGATCATCCTATTCCTCAGGTTTGCTCACGGACTTACCTGGGGGCTTACTACTACAGCGAATACGACTATTGCAGGGGATATAATCCCCGGAGAAAAGAGAGGGGAGGGCTTCGGTTTGTTTGGCGTTTCAACTACCGTCGGCATGGCGCTGGGGCCTCCTCTTGGGACAGTCCTGCTTCAGCACTGGGGTTACAATGCGATGTTCATTGCAGGTTCATTCGTAAGCCTCCTCAGCATGTTGCTGGCCGGCATGATGAAATTCCCGGCTTATGTCCCTCTCCCTGAAAACAGGCAGTTCAAATGGAAAAATCTTTTCGAGGCCAGTACGGTCATCCCTTCGGCAAACCTTCTCATTATCGGCCTGGCATATGGCGGGCTCATTTCCTTCATAGCCTTGTACGGTAAAGAGATCGGCATAAAGAATCCTTCGGGTTTTTTCCTTGTTTATGCACTTGGAATCATCACCTCCAGGTTCTCGGTTGGCAAAGCCCTCGACAGGAACGGACCCCGCCTGGTGATCATCTCCTGCCTCACCCTGATCATTATTGGATATCCCATGCTGGCCCTGGTACACAACCCCTGGGGATATTACTCTGCCGCGGTGATCCTGGGACTCGGCAACGGGGTGGTCTGGCCTACATTCCAGGCCATGGTCAACAACATAGTCCCTCCCAACCGCAGGGGCGCTGCCAACTCCACCATCTTCATCGCCATGGACCTCGGCATGGGGCTCGGCATGGTGATCGCAGGAATTATCTCCCAGAAATACAGCATCTCACTGGCCTTCCTCTGCTGCGCCGCTTACGCTGCCACCGGACTCGTCCTCTTCCGCCTCTTCACCCTCAAGCACTACCTGAAACGGAGGGTGTTGGTCCTGCTCACACAAAATAGCGAAATTGCGTTCGGCGAAGCCGAAATGAGCACGCAAAAGAAATAAGTAACTGGTGCGAATAGATAGCGAGATAGCGAAATTGCTGTAAACGAAGCATGTTTGCAAGGCTGTTATCGCTAGCACATACACACCGCCGCTACGGTTCGCGGGTTCCACAGTTCATCTTTGATTCAGCTTTTTCCTCATATTGCTTCGCAATCCGCTCACCTGATGCGGCTTGTGTGATGTGCTTCGCTCCAAATACCTGATGCTGTTTTTGCAAAATGTTTCGCTTAACACTTTAGGGGTCTCAATAACCACTAAATTCTTAATTTCGCCATTTCGCCATTTCGCTACTTAAAATTGACAATATGAAACACCTCCTCTTTTTCCTGGCAGCGTTTTTGCTCATTACCCCGATGTCAGCAAACGCGCAACAGCACACCTTCAAAATCGGCCAGGGTGAATTCCTTCTCGACGGGAAACCATGCCAGCTCATCAGCGGCGAAATGCATTTCGCACGTATCCCGCGTGAATGCTGGCGTGATCGCCTGCATATGGCTAAAGCCATGGGGCTGAATACCGTGGCAACCTATGTGTTCTGGAACTACCATGAAACAGAAAAAGGAAAATACAACTTTAAGGAAAATGCCGACATCGCCGAATTCTGCAGGCTCGCTCAGCAGGAAGGCCTCTGGGTTATCATCAGGCCGAGCCCTTATGCCTGCGCCGAATGGGAGTTCGGTGGATATCCCTGGTGGCTGCTCAGGGAGAAAGACCTGAAAGTAAGAAGCCAGGATCAGCGTTTTATGGATATGAGTAAAAAATATTTTGCAGCCCTGGCGAAACAGATTGTTCCAATGCAAATCACGCACGGCGGTCCTGTGATCATGCTGCAGATCGAAAATGAATATGGTTCGTACGACAAGGATAAGGTCTACCTCGGTAAGTACAGGGATATTTACAGGGAAGCGGGGATTGATGTGGATCTGTATACCTGCGACGGGCCCTCCCAGATGCCTGCGGGATATCTTCCGGGAGTTCTGCCGGCGGTTAATGGCCTCGACAATGTAAAGGAGGTGAAGGAGCTCATCAATAAATACAACGACGGACACGGCCCGTATTTCATTGCCGAATGTTACCCCGCCTGGTTTGATTCCTGGGGCGAGAAACATCATGTGGTGCCTTACAAGGAGTTCATACAGACCTATGATTCGGTTCTCGATGCAGGTCTTTCTATTAACATTTACATGGCTCACGGGGGGACTACCCGCTGGTTCTGGAACGGGGCCAATATGGGGAGAAAAGAACCGTATTCACCCCAGACTTCCAGTTATGATTATGATGCGCCTATTGACGAAGCAGGCAATGCAACTCCGAAATTCATGGCCATGAGGGAGGTCATTATGAAACATCTTCCCAAGGATGTTATTTTGCCGGCAGTGCCTCCGAAGAAAAAAACCATCGCCATACCTGAGATAAAGCTTACATCTTCTTCACCTTTGTTTGACAATCTCCCAACGCCTATAGCAGTCTCAAGGCCTCTGAGTTTCGAGGATTTTGGCCAGGGCTACGGATTCATGCTCTACCGCACTTCGGTGAAAGGCCCTCTTAAAGGCAATCTGAAAATAAACGGGCTGAGAGATTACGCACTTGTATTTCTCGACGGTGCAAAGATAGCTGTCCTGGACCGCCGCCTCAAACAGGATTCTCTCGAAGTTAGTATTCCTGAAGGTGGTGCAAAGCTGGATATCCTTGTCGAGAATAACGGAAGGATCAACTACGGATATTATCTGAATGATAATAAGCAGGGGATCACCGGCAGCGTCACTCTTGAGGGTAAGGAGATCAAAGGCTGGAAGATGTATGGTTTTCCGATGAAAGATGTTCAGGCAGTAAAATTTTCGGCTTCAAAAGCACAATCCGGACCGGTTTATCGCAGGGGTACGTTTACGCTCAGCAATACCGGCGATACTTACCTTGACCTCAGCCAATGGGGCAAGGGCCATGTATGGATCAACGGCCGCAGCATAGGAAAATACTGGTATATAGGGCCCCAGCAAACATTATATGTACCGGCTCAATGGCTGAACAAGGGCCAGAATGAGATCATAGTCTTTGAACAGCTGAAGCCTGAACAGGAAAGCATCCGCTTCCTTGTCCACCCTGTATTGGATGAGGTGAAACAGTGAAATTTATTCGATCTTGATGATTTTATAAGTCGATATTTTTGTCCTGCCTGACCTGACTGTGAGGAAATAAATCCCTTTTGCGAAGCCCGATAAATCAAGTGCCGGTGAATCCGATACGGTTAACATTTTTTCACCGTATACATTGCTGACAGTAACATCCATATCCTTTTCATCTGCACCCTTGATATTCACTATCCCGTTTGTAGGATTCGGGTATATTACAAATTCATGGCCTTTGCCGCTCTGCCCGCCTATCCCGGTCACTATCACTTCTACGGTAACCGAAGCGGTATCAGAACATCCCGTATTTGCATCTGTAATGTTTACAATATAGGTCGCTGTGGCTGCAGGGCTTATAACGGGATTTTGAAGTGTAGACGTAAATCCCGGAGGAACCGAGGTCCAGGAATAAGTGTACGAGGGATTGGTCTCAGTAATGGTGGTGGCATGAGAATACAGTGTATCCTGTATGCCTCTCCACACCGCCGGAGAAGAAGCGCTTGCAAATGTCCTCAGGCCCCTGACGTAGCATTCTGAATAACGCATCGCATTGGTGACACTCCCGGTCGGGTGAAAAGTCCATAACACCGTTCCATTATGATCAACCTCAACGATCGTGGTGCAGGTTGTAAGACTGACCAATGAATTACCATTGGGTAATTGATAACCGGAGCCCTCGACCTGGCTTTGACAGGTAGCCGTGTAACGCCATGCATAGCTTGCAGGGGCATAAGCCTGGCCCTGTGTTTTTAAATAATTATATCCGTCATAGGGAGGATAAAAAATATCAACACAGGAATGGTTACCTGCACCACCCTTGTTGTTGAATCCGACCAGATAATTGGGGTAATATGGATCATCGGCAGGAAGCCAATGCACATTGTGAACTATATTAAAATCAGTAGTGCCGCTGGTTTCATATGCAGCCGGGTTCCCCCACCTGTAAAGAAGATCTCCGCCATGACCTGAATTTCCACCGGTATGACCGGCTGCTTCTGCTGTAGTAGTGCTGTGATCTATAATAAAAACTTCGCTGTAAATATAAGAACTGAAAGCGATCTGGTCGAGAGTGGCATTGTAATCAATCCCATTGGTATGAATAAAATCACCGATGTTGTCGTAATTTATATTTATCAATTGCGGGTTATCAGATATGGAGGTTACATAATTATCTTTTGCCGGATATAAATCCTGGCACAGGTGGTCCCATAGCTTCCACTCCCATACGACGGTTCCTGTTGTGGGACCTGTTGGATGCACCTCAATGATCTTGTCCGAATGTCTGATGATACTGAGAGTAGCCCCTGCCTGTATTCCTTCGGAAGCAGTTTTGACCTCCAGCGCAATCATAAGTATATTCCCGTTAGGCATGTGATGAATATCATGGTGAAGGACTGTTGAACTTGTGGAATAAATAAAATCCCATACCACATTGTTATTCCAGTCAACCATTTGAACCTCGCCTGAAATGAAGGCACTGTTAATTAAATTGCCGGTGTAGGTAACAGTTCTCAGAAGTGTATCCCCGGGAATTAAATAGGATGAAAAGTTGGTCTTTTTATTGGAAGCGAACGTCCATGTTTTATAGACGGTATTGTTCGTGTCGATCAGGTATGCTTTATTGGTGCCGGCTACACTGTATAAAGTATATAACCCCCACTGCTGGGCTTTTAACCCAAAACATATAAATACCAGGGTTACAAGCAGTAAGTATTTTTTCATTACTTTTTTTCTCAAAGTTATGAAAAACCAGGCATATACCGATACTTGAACCCTGAAAAAGGCATTAATTTCTAACGGTAGATTCTCCGCAGCTTGCCTGAAAACCGAAGGCCGGGGTTCATACCATTCAGTATCAACCCCGGGCTACCCGGTAAGGTGGTTAATTACCTCCTTCCGCCTCCTCCTGAGTGTCCGCCTCCGCCACCGCCCATGGGGCGTTCGCCACCGCCTCCCGAATTGCGCTGGAAGCTGCCTGCATTCTGGTTCAACTGCTGTGAGCGTTCACGGTTCTGGCTTTGCCTGTCCATTGAGGACTGGTCAAATCCCTGGTTGCCTCCTCCCGGACGGGTTGCAGGCTGCGGGGCCGGTCTTGTTGCTGGTTGCTGCGTAGGCTGCGGAGAGGGTCTTGCTGCCGGCTGTTGAGTTGGCTGCGGAGAGGGCCTTGCCGAAGGTTCCTGCCTGCCTGGCTGCTGTGAGGGCTGACCTGCAGGTTTCGTTGAAGGATCCTGTCTCCCTGGCTGTCCCGATGGCTGGCCTGATGTTCTGCCGGAACCCTGGTTCACATCCTGCCAGTTCTTTCCGTCGTTCTGCTGCCAGTTGTTGTTCTGGTCCTTGCGGTAAACATTACCGCTTTTATCGGTATAAACATTGTTCTTTGTATTGGGAGCTGTACCTGCGCGGTTTACATTACCCTGGCCTGAAGGCTGGGTCGCTGGTTTGTTCCTGTCGGTGGGCTGAACCTGCCCCGGCCTGGTGGAAGGTTGGGTCGTTGCGGTTCCCCTTCCGGCTGGTACCGTTCCCGGCCTGGTATTCTGCCCCGATCCCGGCCTTGCCCCGGGCTGGTTGTTATATACGTTGTTGCGGTTGTAATTGTAATGGTTTACGTTAACGTTTACATAGGTGTTGCTCCTGTAAACAGGGGGTCGCGGCCCGTAATAATGATTGTATGGCGGACAGAAAGGCGGATGGTACATTGGTGGTCCCCACCAGCCTATCGGGCGTGGCCCGTAAAAACCTACGGCCATAAAACCTACCGACATGCCCCAGCCAAAACCCCATCCTGTCCAGGGATTGTATGCCATGGCAAAACCATAGGTCATGGGCATGGGATAATAATAGGAGCCGTACCATGGGTTATAATAGTACCCGGTACCGTAAACCACGGTGGGTCCGTAAACATAGCATCCCGTGTAGCCCGGAAGGTAACCGACGTAAACCACATCAGGAGTCGATTCATAAATGTAAACGTACTTGACATTATAAGCGGGATCATCAGGTGGAATATTCTGGATATCGGAGGGGATCGCCGTAGCAACTGCCCAGGGGCCGGCAGGAGAATTTCCCACGAACCAGACTGCATTTTCGCATACATAATACGTCTTGTCCGACATGATCACCTTGCTGCCGGTGTTGGCTCCCCTGTATAAATTGGTTCCCTTGATCTGAACGAACTTGGGATCCCCGTCATAAGTCACACTACAGGTTGCCGACTTACGGTCCACTGCAGCAGTCTGGGGGATCTGGGCGTCAAGCACTGCTTCATTTGCTGCATCGGTGCCTGCAACAGAAGCCAGGACCTGGTCCTTATCTGATCCTTCGGGGATGCTGGCGAAATCTGCAGGAAGCTTATCCGAGGGGACGAAAGTCCAGGGACCTGCCATTGCAGATGAAGTATACCAGCGTCCTGAAACAAGGATGTAATACATCTGCTTGTCGATATACATGAAAACATTGTTCTCGCTGTTATTCATATATAATAACTGCGTCCCCTGTATGGGGGCAAAATCAGGCTCCCCGTTGCTCTGGACAAGTTCTGCAGGTGCTGTCCTCACTATGATCTGGGGAGGCACGGCTGATTTGGTTTTATCCTTTGTATTACTGCTTTCTGCCGACTGCTGACTGCCGATTGCAGACTGCTGACTCCCTTCTGCAGACTGCTGACTGCCGTTTGCCGACTGAGCCTTACTGGCCTTGGCTTCTAATTCTTCTTGTAACTTCTTAATGTCCTTAGGCGGCTCCTTGATATTGACCCACTTTCCCTTGACCACATCTGTCGTTTTATACCAGAAAGAACTTCCGTAGATATAATATTCCTTTGTTGAGGGCTCCTCAACAACGAAATACGGTGTGTTGATGGCCTGCAGTATGCCGGATCCCGGAACCGGCTTGAACTTCGGCTCCCCGTCGAAGATCACCAGCACGGTAGGCGTTTTGGTGAAAATGATCTCAGGAGGTGCATTGCTAAGGGCTGATTCCTCTTTCATCACTGCTTTTGCATCCTTCAGGCTTGCATTGAGCTCGTCAATGGTCATGTCGAGGTTCCATTTAGGGATCTCCGTTTCAAGGGAGTTCTTGAATTTATCGATCTTCGCAGGATCGGTCTGGTCTGGATTTGGAAAGCGCACGTTGAGTATTTTCACCCCGCTCATGCTGACTTCCCTGCTAGTGCGGTCCACGGCAATATTCGTCTGGAACCAGATAGCCCCGAAAATCGGGGTCTGCCCGTTCCTGGTGTAGGAAACCGCCGCCCTTCCGTAAAGTTTAATCCCGATCAGTGAGTCAGGCTGGGGCTGGTAAACCAGGATCTTCCCGTTTGTTGTTGCGATCTGTTTCGGCCAGTTTGAAGGTGTTTCCTGCTTCGTCTGCGCCAGCATCATGATGCTTAAACTCAAGCCCAGGATGAAAATACTCATGCGTTTCATAATAGATGATTTTAGTCGTATACTCCAATATATCTTGATATTACAAGTCTCTGTATCTCTGATGTGCCTTCTCCTATCTGCAGCAGCCTCTGGTCGCGGTAAAACCTTTCAACGTCGTAGTCCTTCATCAGCCCGTACCCTCCGAAGATCTGAACGGCTTCGTCGGCTACTTCCTTTGCTATTTCCGAACAATACAGCTTTGCCATGGCGGCTTCTTTTGCAAATGGCTGGTGATTCGTTTTCAGCCATGCACCTTTGTACAGCAAATTACGTGCCAGTTCTATCTTCGTTGCCATGTCGGCAAGCTTGAATGCAATTACCTGGAAATGGCCTATGGGCTTCCCGAACTGCTTGCGTTCCTTTGCGTATTTCAGGGCCATTTCGAAAGCTCCCTGTGCGCAGCCAAGGCCCATGGCCCCGATAGCAAGCCGGCCGCTGTCGAGGGTGTTCAGCATGATTTTTGATCCTTCACCCCTTTGTCCAAGCAGGTTTGAAGCAGGTACCCGGCAATCGTCAAAAAACAACTGTGCAGTATCCGAAGCCCTCCACATCATTTTGCCGTGCATTGGAACACGCCTGAATCCGGGGGTGTCAGCATCAACCAGGATGGTCGAAAATTCCTTCTGACCGTTCTGCTCACCACTGACCACCTGCACCGTGGCGCCTTTATTGATGGATGATGCTCCGTTGGTGATGAAGATCTTTGACCCGTTGATGACCCACTGGTCGCCTTCGAGCCTTGCTGTTGTTTTAGTTGCCCTTGAATCGCTGCCTGCATCAGGTTCGGTAAGCCCGAATGCCCATAAGGCATCTCCTGTGGAAAGCATCGGTAGGTATTTCTGCTTCTGCTCGCCGTTGCCGTAATTCAGTATTGGCCCCATCCCCAGCGAGATGTGGGCTGCAAGGGTGGCTGCATGCGAGCCGTCAACCCTGGCGAGTTCTTCAACGGCGATCACATACGAAATGGTGTCCATGTCGAGCCCTCCGTATTCCTGGGGAGTTCGTATCCCGAAAAGGCCAAGTTCTCCCATGCGTTTCGTCAGGGGGATTGAAAATTCTCCTTTTTCGTCAAGTTCCCTTGCCTGTGGCTTGATCTCGCGCTCGGCAAAATCACGCACGGTCTTGCGGATGTTGTGGTGTTCTTCTGTCAATAACATGATGGCTTATGGTTTTTGGTTAATTGTTTTTAATAGAAAAAATATTTTTTTGCCAGGGTTTCAGCCTGAGCCAGGGCTTCATCGTTAATTTCTGCATCTACTCCTTTTTTGCTGCAAAAATCAAGCAGGTGCCTGGTGTTAAGGTTTCCAAGCATGGTTTTATCTGCAAACGGACATCCCCCAAGTCCCTCAGCCACACAGTCGAAACGCCTGATGCCTTCAGCGTATGCGGCATCGAGCACCTCAAACCAGCCGCTTCCGTTGGTATGCA
The DNA here is from genome assembly GCA_903824935.1 of uncultured Bacteroidales bacterium. Lineage (GTDB taxonomy): Bacteria > Bacteroidota > Bacteroidia > Bacteroidales > FEN-979 > CAIRDP01. Next base: position 19,378 of record CAIJYT010000160.1, read on the forward strand.
GGTGCAATCCGAATTCCACGCATGGAAGGTCATGGGTAAGCATTGAAAATACCTGTGAAACAATGTCTTTATCAACCTGCACCGAAACATTCGATAAAGGGATAATACGCACTCCCATTTTCTGCAGTTTGTCTGCAGCCTCCAATAAATTCTCGGGAAGCCATTCTTCCCCGTAAGGGTTGCCGAAGGCCATGGAAAGATAAATGACAGGGGTCTTGTTTGTTTTGCTGCATAAGTTCAGCAGATGATCAACGTTTGCAAGTGATTTATCGTAAGTCGTGTTCATATTCCGCTTAAGGAAGCCGGGCGAAAAGGAATGTGGATATGAAATACAGTCTATCTCCTCACGTTCTGCAACCAGCTCAGCTCCCCTCTTGTTGACCACGAGCATCATCAGCTTTGACTTTTTTGAGCTCATGTGAAGCCTCCCGAGGACCTCCATGCTGTCGGCCATCTGTGGAATCGCCAGTGGCGAGACACTGCTCCCGATCTCCACGGTATTAAACCCGGCATTCAGGATGGCATTGATGTATTCAGCCTTCTGAGCCGTCGGTATGACCCTCTCAAGCCCCTGCATGCCTTCTCTCGGTGATTCAATCAGTTTCAAGCTGTCGTAATTCTAAATTCAATCATCCTCTCCCTGTCAGGTTCTTCGGGATACGCCCGTTTTTAATAGCCTCGGACCTCAGGCGGCGGCCAACTATCCTTTCGACCATGCTGCCGATTTCAAGTACCTTGTCCACATCCAGCCCGGTATCTATCCCCATTTCGTCCATCATCACAACCATATCCTCGGTCGAAACAAGGCCTGTAATGTTTGGATCTTTATAGTAATAGCTACCTGTTCCGCTAACAGGCACCCCGCTTACGAAGTTTGCAGGCTGCCCGCCAATGCCTCCCATGGTCGATTCGAAATTCACCATACCTGCCTGCAAAGCAGCCAGCACATTGGCCAGTCCCCAGCCGCGGGTGGTGTGAAAATGAACGATCTGCTTTTCAGGCCGCGGGATGGCTTCCAGCAGCATGGAGTAATATTTATACACCCTGTCGGGAGAAGCGCTTCCGTCATGATCGGCATGCTCCACATCGCTGGCACCGATCTGGAACCAGCGTTTTGCAAATTCAATAGCCTTGCTCATTTCGGTAGGACCTTCTATGGGACAGCCCCAGATGGTGCTCACCGTCCCGTTCACTTTCAGTCCTGCATCTTTGGCCAGGGGGATCCACTTTTCGGCCATCTTCCAGTATTCGGCCAGGCTCAGCCCCGAATTCTTCTGGTGATGCGACTCGCTCGTCGATACCATCAGTAAAATACGGTTCGGCCCCCAGCCTTCCTTTTTCGCCTGTATTGCTCTCTCTATGGCTTTCTCGCGAATGGTGATGGCGGTTATTGAAACCGAATCTATGAGGTGGGCTACTTTTTTACTGCTACGGATGGATTTAAGCAGTACATCCGAGTCTTTGAACTGCGGCATGCCCTGCGGGTTCCCGAGGTTGGTCAGTTCGACATGCTTGTACCCGGCCAGGATGAGCTGCTCGGCAACCCAAAGCTTGGCTTCGGTAGGGATGAAGATCTCCTCATGCTGGAACCCGTCCCTTACAGTTATATCTCCTAAAGTTACTTTTTTCGGATAATTCATTTCTTTTTTTGTTAGTAATTAATCGTACATTGTACATCCACAATCACTTATCACTTTTCTCCAGGTCCACCAGCACCGTGCTGGTTTCAACCATCTGCCCCAGCTTCACGTTCACTTTCTGAATGCTTCCTGGAACGCTGGCCGTGATGAGGTTCTCCATTTTCATGGCTTCGATGGTAAGCAGCACCTGTCCTTTCTTAACTTCTTCTCCCGGCTTCACATTGATCTTCGTCACTTTCCCCGGCATGGGTGAAGTGATATGCCCGCCTTCATTGCCGGCGCTGTCAAACGATGCCTCCGAAACGGTCTCTGTAAGCAGGTCAGCTCTCTGCATAGAATAAAGGAACCCGCCTGTGCTTACATATCCCAGGTTCCCCTGGTCTTCCGAAACGTATAAAACATGATCATGCCCATCAATCGTACAAGCCATGCGGTTTTCGCTCCAGCTGTCGATGCTGCAATGGTATGCAACACCTGAAATCCCGAAGTCAAAAATGTTTTTACCGCTCCTGCTGACCCTTGCGGTAATCTCATGCTTGTCGGCTTTCAGCCTGATCCTGATAAGGTCGCGCCAGTAGCCGATTTGCTGCCATACGTTTGGAGCCTCGCAGCCGGCAACAAGCGAATTCGAAAGGCTTGCCATCAGGTATCCTGCCACGGGTACATGCAAAGGAAATTTCTCTTTTTCGGCTTCTATCCCGCTTACAATGTTTTGAAGGTGCTCGTCGCAGAACCTTGTCGATATCCTGTTGGCGACGAACGCTTCGCTCTGCAGCAAGGCAGCCAGGAAAGGTATATTTGTTTTAATACCGTGGATGATGTAATCGCGTAATGCCCCTGCCATCACCCGCGTGGCTTCCTCCCTGTCTTCTCCCCAAACAACCAGCTTGCAGATCATGGGGTCGAAAGCGCTTTTGATCCCGCTGCCTGCGGTAACCCCTGTGTCAAGCCTGATCCCTGCCACCGTTGGTTCCTTGTAAAGGCTCATGTTCCCAGGCGAGGGCTGGAAGTTGTTCGATGGGTCCTCTGCATAGATCCTGCATTCTATGGCATGTCCTTTCTGCCTTACGTCTTCCTGTTTTATCCTCAACTGATGCCCTGAAGCTATCAGTATCTGCTCCTCCACGATGTCAATCCCCGTCACCATCTCGGTAACCGGGTGCTCCACCTGTATGCGGGTGTTCATCTCGAGGAAATAAAAATCAAGGTGCTTGTCGACCAGGAACTCTATAGTGCCTGCGCTTGTATATCCTGCTTCTTTGCCAATCCTCACTGCAGCCTCACCCATTTTAAGCCTTACCTCCGGGCTCAGGGTGGGAGAGGGGGATTCTTCGATTATTTTCTGGTAACGTCTTTGTATAGAACATTCCCTTTCAAAAAGATGGATCACATTCCCTGCCTCATCACCGAGTATTTGCACTTCAATATGCCTGGGTTCTTCAATATATTTTTCAATGTAAACAGTTTCATCCCCGAAGTAGGCTTTGGCCTGCCTTGAAGTGCTTTCAATGGCTTCTTCAAGTTCCGAAGCTGCATGAACTATCCGCATGCCTTTTCCCCCACCCCCGGCTGCAGCTTTAAGCAATATCGGGAAGCCGATTTTCGGCGCAGCTGCAGCAAGCTCTTTTGCAGTACCGGTAACGCCTTCGGTCATGGGTATCCTGATCTTTTTGGCGAAATTCCTGGCCTCTATTTTATTGCCCATCAGCTTCATCGCCTTTGCATCCGGACCAATGAAAATGATGCCTGCATCCTTGCAGGCTTTCACGAACATGGAGTTTTCGGCAAGAAAACCGTAACCCGGATGTATCGCATCGGCCTTTGCTTTCTTTGCAGTTTCGATGATCTTCTCTATGTTCAGGTAGGTCTCGCTCAGCTCCGAATGTCCTATGCAAAATGCCTCGTCGGCCTGCTTCACATGCAGCGAATCATGGTCGATCTCGGAATACACCGCAACGCTGAGTATCCCCATTTTTTTCGCCGTCCGCATGATCCTGCAAGCGATCTCACCACGGTTAGCGATCAGTATCTTTGATATCTGTTTCATTACTTCAAATTATCTAAATAGCGAGGTAGCGAGATAGCGAAAATTTCGCTACTTCGCCATTTCGCTATTTCGCTACTTGGTTTATCCAATTCGGTTTCCTCTTCTCCAGAAACGCATTCATCCCCTCCTGTCCCTCTTCCGACGCCCTGATCTCGGCTATCATCCTGGCTGTAAAATCAATGGCTTCATGCAGTGTAAGGGTGTTGCATACTTTGTCGATAAGTGTTTTGCAGTGGCTCATAGCTGCCGGACCGCTGCTTCTCAGTTGCTCGATGATGGCATCCACTGCTTCATCCACTTCAGCTGCAGGCAGGGAGCGGTTCACAAGTCCGTACCGTTCAGCTTCTTTCCCGCTTATCCTGCGTCCCGTCAGCATCAGTTCACGCGCCCCGTATTCTCCGATCCTCTTGATCACGTATGGAGAAATGCATGCAGGCACTATCCCTATCTTCACTTCCGAAAGCGAAAATACCGCATCGTCGCTGCAATACGCCATGTCGCAAGCCGAAACCAGGCCGTTGGCTCCACCGAGCACCGAGCCATGGGCCACTGCAATGGTTGGTTTGGGGCAGGTATAAATGGTGTAAAAGCATTCGGCAAGGTAAAGGCTCTCGCTGTAATTCTTTTCAAAACTATTAGTAGCCACATCCTTCATCCAGTTCAGGTCAACGCCCGCGCAAAAGCTTTTACCGTTACCGCGTATCACCACGCAGCAAACGTCATCCGCAGTCTTCATCAAATTGAAAACATCGGTGAGCTCCTGCAGCATGGTCTCGTTGAAAGCGTTGTGTTTTTCGGGCCGGTTCAGGCGTATCGTGAGTACGCCATCCGCCGTAGAAGTTTCAATCGTGTTGTATGTATTCATTTTCAAATATTTTTACCAAGCTACCCAGTCACCCAGTAACCCAGATCACATCCTAAACACCCCATACTCCGTCTTTTCATACTTCTTATTCAGGCTCACTGCAATGGCCATTGCCAGCATCCTGCGGGTGTCAACGGGGTCAATGATACCGTCGTCCCACAGCCTTGCAGTGCTGTAATATGCCGATCCCTCATGCTCGTACTTCTGCAATATGGTCTTCAGCATTTTTTCTCTTTCGTCTGCGGATAAGGACTTGCCCTGTGCCTTCAACTGGTCTTCTTTAACCGTTATCAGTACATTGGCTGCCTGTTCTCCCCCCATGACTGAGATCTTCGAATTCGGGTACATCCACAGGAACCTTGGTTCGTAAGCTCTTCCTGCCATTGCGTAGTTCCCGGCCCCGAAGGATCCCCCGAAGATAACGGTGAACTTGGGGACGTTCGCATTGGCGACGGCATGCACGAACTTGGCCCCGTCGCGGGCAATGCCTGCTCTCTCGTACTGCTTGCCTACAATGAAACCTGTGATGTTCTGCATGAATAAAATAGGGACATTCCTCGAAGTGCAGAGCTCCACAAAATGGGCCCCCTTCAAAGCGGTCTCTCCGAAAAGCACGCCGTTATTGGCTATGATGCCAATAGGGTATCCCATGATATGTGCGAAACCCGTGACAATGGTGGGTGCGTACCTGTCCTTGAATTCATGGAACAGGCTGCCGTCAACTATCCTCGCAATGATCTCCCTTGAATCAACGGGTTTTTTCAGGTCAAGGGGTAAAATACCGTAGAGATCATCGGCGGGATAGAAAGGTTCCTGTACAGGCTCCATAGGAAGCTCCTGGAACTCCTGCCTGCTGATGGTCTCGAAAATATTCCTGCAGATCTGTATCGCGTGAACATCGTTCATGGCAAGATGATCGGCTACGCCGGATATGCTTGTATGCACATCGGCACCACCCAGTTCTTCTGCCGTGACTTCCTCTCCCGTTGCGGCCTTGACCAGGGGAGGGCCGCCGATGAAAATAGTTCCCTGCTTCCTAACAATGATGGTTTCGTCGCTCATCGCAGGTACATAAGCCCCTCCTGCGGTGCAGGATCCCATCACGACAGCGATCTGGGGGATCTTCTTAGCCGAAAGCCTGGCCTGGTTGAAAAAGAACCTGCCGAAATTATACTTGTCGGGAAACACCTTGTCCTGCTCGGTAAGAAAAACCCCGCCGGAATCAACAAGGTACACACAGGGCAGGCGATTTTCCATCGCAATCTCCTGGGCCCTGATATGCTTCTTGATGCCTTCGGCCATATAAGTCCCGCCTTTGACCGTGGCATCATTTGCCACTATCATCACTTCTTTCCCGTGGATCACGCCTATTCCGGTGATAACCCCGGCCGAGGGAAACTCGTTATTGTATAGATCATACGCCGCAAGCGCTGATAATTCAAGGAAGGGCGTATTCCTGTCGACCAGCAGGTCTATCCTTTCGCGGGCGAGCAGCTTGCCTCTCTCCTTATGCTTTTTAACCGCCTGTTCTGATCCGCCTTCCCTCACTTTTTCAAGGACCTGCCTGTACGCGTTCAGTACTTTTTTATATTCTTCCTTGTTCTTCGCAAATTCAGGTGAAGAGGTATCTATCTTGCTTTCAATACGAAACATAAAAATCGCTTTATCCGGCAACTAATTTAGAAACAATTTTAATAGAAAGAAATTTTCATGCATCAAAATCATCTAATTTTGCTTGCCCGATGAACGAAATTGCTATAAATACTTCTTCAGGACTGCATTGGGAAAACCTTGTAGCCGATCCCAGGGTGGCTGGTGGAAAAGCCCTCCTTGAAAAGGCTGTTTCATACATCGGCCAGGATGCGCAAAGGTCAGCATTCCCGGGCCTCACGGAGGCAGTACTGGAAATCTCATACATCCTTCTTTGCGAAATGGAACAGGATGCGGAAACCATGGTTGCGGTGATCCTTAAGGATATTCTCGACAAGGGGGCCATCACGCTTCAGCAGGTAAGGACTGATTACAACCCGGCGGTAGAAGGGCTGTTATCGGGGCTGCAGAAAATAGACCGTTTCGATACCCGCAAGACACATGCCAACGTCGAAAACTTTATTAAACTCTTGCTGACCAGCTCTGATGATATACGGGTGATCCTCATCCGCATAGCCAAGAAATTATATTCCCTGAGGCATATTGAAGAGTTCCCGCTCGAAAAACAAGCCGACATCCTGGCGGAGGCCAGTATGCTGTACCTGCCGATAACACATCGCATAGGGTTGTACCGGCTGAAGACCGAATTCGAGGACCGTATCATGCGTTATGCACGTCCTGACGTTTACAGTTTTATCGAGCAAAAGCTGGCTGAGACGCATGCCGACCGTGACAGGTTTACGGGCGAATTCATCCACCCTATAGAAGAAACATTAAAAGAACATGGCTTCAATTGCGAGATACGGAGAAGGACAAAATCCATCCCTTCAATCTATCGCAAAATGCAGGCCCAGAAGGTTGAGTTCGAAAAGGTGTACGACCTTTTTGCCATCCGTATCATCCTCAATGAAGTCGTTGAAAGTGAGAAGGCCGACTGCTGGAAGATCTACTCCCTGGTAACTGATATTTACACCCCGAATCCCCGACGCCTCCGCGACTGGATATCATTCCCGAAATCGACGGGTTACGAATCACTGCACTCAACGGTGATAGGGCCTGATGGCCGATGGGTGGAGGTCCAGATACGTACCAGGCGAATGGATGAAATTGCCGAAAAAGGAGTTGCTGCTCACTGGAAGTATAAGGCCGGAGATAAGCATGAAGAAGGCACGGATCTGTTCACAGCTATCAGGGAGATGCTTGAAACCCCTGTAAACAACCAGGGGGTGTTGACGAACAAAGAGAAAAGAGCATTGTATTCCGATGAGATCTTCATCTTCACACCCAAGGGCGATCTCAAACGTTTGAAGAACGGGTACACGGTGCTGGACTTTGCCTTCGAGGTGCATACGAGTATAGGCCATACCTGCACGGGGGCTATTGTGAACGGCAGGATAGTGCCCCTTAAACATGTTCTCGGGAATGGGGATACAGTGAAGATACTCACCTCGAAGAACCAGAAGCCGAATTCGGGCTGGCTGGAATTCGTCCGCAGCCCCCGGAATATAGCCCGTGTGAAGCATGCCCTTAAAATGGAGCAGTATAAGGATGCAGACCTGGGGAAGGAGATCATCAAGAACAAGGTGTTTCAGCTTGAACTGGAGTTCACCGACCTTTTGATACAAAGGCTCGTCGATGCTTTTGAATGTGACAATTACCTTGAACTTTACCAGAAGTTCGGCGAAGGCAAGCTTGATCCGCTGAAGATCAAGAAGATGCTGGCAGAATCCAAGCCGCTTCCGGCCCTGCCCCTTGCAGCCAGGGAAGATCATTTTCCCGAGACCATTTCAAAGGTGCTTTCGAGCGACAAGGAATTTCTGATCATCGATAACAGGCAGGAGTCTTTTCACTACCAGTTTGCAAAATGCTGCA
>CAIJYT010000161.1 GCA_903824935.1 uncultured Bacteroidales bacterium
CCGTTGACCTTCCATTGGTAAGCAGGAGTGGTACCTCCGAAGGTCGGCGTGGCTGTATAGGTCACGGAAGTCCCCGAACAGACGTTATTTCCCGAGGCAGTAATGCTCACCTTCACTGAATCAAGGGGATTCACCGTTACCAGGAAATCCACGGTTTGTCCTGCACAACTACCAACTTTCGGTGTGATATGATAGGTGACTGTTCCAGGGCTTGCAAGCTGATCGGTAAGCACCTGGTTGATGACCAGTCCCGAATCAGCGCTGTACCCGGTTACATTTCCTGAGGTTAATGTAGCTGTCCAGTGAAACATTGCACCGGCCGGATTCGATGTCAATGCAATATTGGTCGATTCACCGCTGCAAATTGTTTTAACAAGTGGTGGTGTGTTGGTTATAACCGGGACCGGGGTGGTCATTAATTGAACTGTGTCGGAACCGACACAGTTATTGGGATTTGTAACATATACGGCATAAGTTCCGGCTTGTCCGGCTTTAAATTTTTGGGAAGTTCCGACGGTTGCTCCCGTGCCAAGGTTCTTCCAGAGGAAGGAGCCTCCCGGGCAGGCACCAGCATCGAAAGTCGCCGAATCCCCGAGGCAAACTGTACGGTCGGGACCAAGATCCGGTTTAAGAAGTATGTTGATCACCATGCGGGTGGTATCCGTGCGGTTATCGTTATGCCTTACATACAGTTCAACGGTATAGCTGCCCGTATTAAGGAACATATGAGAAGGATTTGGCAACGAAGATTGCATACCATCCCCGAAATCCCAACGAATGGTGTCGGCCGGTGGCCATACTGCCGATGTGAAATTCACTAACCGGGTTAAGCAGGGAACATTGTCGTATATCAATGCGTAATACCGTTCAACGTAATCGGGTAAAGCAAAACGGCTGCCTCTTCCCTGCAGACTAAGCACGTTCGACTGGTAGTTGCAGGCAGCGCCTGAAAAAGACGGATTATTGATGGCGCAAAGTGAGTCAACAAATGATGTTTGGTTAAAAGATGATGAACCATATATTTTCCCGTCCGGGGCCAGCTGCAGCATGTGGCATCGGTTTTCATTGCTTAGCAGGGTCGCGCTGTTTAAAAATAGTGTAGAGTCAGTGATCGTGGCATCATACTGGTATAAAAAATATCGTGAAGCGCATGCTGTACCCCCCGCCGCCGAAACATAAAGGTATTTTGAGTCAATGGAGAATTCAGCACTTATGGGTTGCAGATCATGACCAGAGCATTGAGGTGGGTGAACCAGGAATAAAGGGGTGATCTTACCTGTCGTTGTATTGAAATTGCAAAACTCAACTGCATGATCATAAGCCGCAGCCAGTTTTGTTCCGTCCCTGGAAATCTTAATACACTGGATTCCCCAGTTAGCATTTGTAGGTAATAATAAATGACTATTGCTGAAAACAGGCGTAGCATTGAGCCCTGCAGAGTTCACCAGGTATGATGAATAATAATTGCTGTCGGTTGATGCAAGTCTTACAACCACCCATACATCATGATTATTGTGATGGCAGGTTGCAGTGACGGCATGCAAGGCACGATACCCTCCGGGAACCGGGAGCCCGTTCTGTGCTGCCGGAAGATCTCCCAAGCCCCCGTCAAGGTTCATATCAATAACCGAATAGCGTAAGAACCCGGGAGGCGATCCACCCAGGCCGGTATAAAAAATAAAATATTTCGAATGATCATTCAATTGCCGGAAGGCAATGGTTTGTTTGACAAAACTCATGGAAGCCATGGATCCATTGAGCCAGCCATTCGGCATAACGACGTTGTGCCGGTTGTAAACATTAATAAAATCGGAATAAAATAAAATACTGCCCAGGGAATCAGAGATATTACAACTTCCCCCACTCGGTGCCCACATTTTGCTGGATAAAAAAACCACCGGCGAACCCGTCATGTATGACACCCCGGCTGAATCACCGAAATACCAGTTGTAGAACTCTTTCTGGGCATAACATGGTTTTGGATGGAATGAGAAAATTATTCCGAGGAGGGAAAGCAGGGTAAAGAAGTGTTTCATCACCTCAATTATTAAGCAGAGGTCTGAAAATAAAGACCTTTAAAGGAGATAACAGTTGCCTGCCAGGTTCAGCTATAATTGGCATTCATCATAAAGTTTTTCAAGATCCCCTTCCTTTTTCCTGACATCAAGAGAGTCCGTGGCATATGCTCGTGCCGCCCCACCCAGACGTTTCCTGAGATCCGCCTGCTCAGCAAGCCTGATTATGGCTGCCTTTAATTCATTGATATTGTTCTCGCGGATGAGCAATCCCGTTTCCCCGTCTTTTAACACGTATGGAATGCCCGCATGCAGGGTGGTAATTACAGGTAGCCCGGCTGCCATGGCTTCCACGATTGCACCGGGTATCCCCTCCTTTTCGCCTGTGGCAGACTGCCGGCTGGGATGTACAAACACATCCGCAGAAAGCAAAGCTGAAATATGTTCCTCAGTGCCGAATGGTAAAGGGCCAAGAAATTGGATACGTTCTGTACCGGAAGCAGCAATCATTGAATGAATCTGTGATTCCAGTTCACCTTTGCCATAGATCTTAAGCCTGATGGGAACCGGTGTTGAAGCAAGGGTCTCGGTAAAAGCCCTGATCAGCACGTCATGTCCTTTCTTGGGATCCAGCATGCTGATCATAACAAAGGTTACTTCTCCCCTATCCCTGTATTCACGGGGCCTGCTGAACTTTTCGGTGTCTATGCCGTGATAATGCACACGTATCTTCCACCAGGGGCAGCCAAGGGCAAGGAGGTCTTTTTCCATATCGGGCGACATGGCGGTGATAAACCTGACAGCAGGGTTGTTGAAAACATTCCTCCTGAGCAACATGCCTCCAAGGCCGAAACCACGGGATGGGAATGCGGTGCAATCATGCCCGTAAAACGAGACCAGGGCCGGGATGCCGAGAGATTTCAGAACAGGCGCAAACAGCACGGCCTCCACACCATAATGTATGTGGGCCACATCCGGCCTGATCTCCCCGACCAGTCCTCTCAGCCGCTTACGATCATCCGCAGTCAGTAACAGCAAATGATCGCAGATCCACTGCCCGCGGCTTGAACCAATGGTTGAATATACGGGGAACTGCGAGGAAATCTCATGGTATAAAGGGCTTTCGTTTTTCTGAGTATAGATCACCGAAGGAGTGTACCGTCTATGATTCATCACCTGGTTCCTCACGAAGGAGGTCATGGGCGGCAGGAAATTCCTGATCATATGGGTAACAGCGGGCATCTTTATACTATGGAGGTTTCAAATGTAGAGAAATTTGAGTAATCTTGCATAATCCAAACTATTGCCTATGAAAGAGGAATCATCGTTCCGCAAGAGCCTCAACCTGTTCGACTCCACTGCAATTGTCATGGGATCGATGATTGGCTCAGGGGTTTTCATTGTCGGCGCCGATATCGCGAGGCAGGTCGGCTCGCCCGGCTGGCTGCTGATGACCTGGGTGATTACTGGTTTCCTTACTGTTTTTGCGGCCCTGAGCTACGGTGAACTTGCCGGAATGTTCCCTCATGCAGGCGGACAGTATGTTTACCTCCGCAAAGCCTATAACCCTCTTATTGGATTTTTATATGGATGGACTTTGTTCCTGGTCATACAAACCGGCACCATTGCCGCGGTTGGCATGGCATTTGCCAAATTCACAGGGGTGCTTTTTCCCGGTGTTTCCGAACACATCATATGGTACAAAGCCGAGATCCATCATTATATGTTCAAATTCGGACCTGTGCAGATCGTGGCCATCCTTTCGATACTTCTCCTGACCTGGATCAACCTGAAAGGTGTAAAGGAAGGGAAAAAGGTTCAGAACATTTTTACTTCGGGAAAGGTGATACTGGTGCTCGGCTTCATCCTGCTGGGATTTTTTATTGCGTCAAACCCTGCAGCTATTTCAAAGAATCTTTCGTATTTCTGGGAACCTGCCACGAAGACTGCATCCGGTCAATGGATACCTCTTACGGGGATGACCCTTATTGCCGCCCTGGGAATGGCCCAGGTGGGAAGCCTGTTCTCTTCCGATGCCTGGAATAATATCACCTTCACTGCCGGTGAAGTGATCAACCCCAGGAAGAATATCCCGATGAGCCTTTTCCTGGGAACATTCATAGTAACTATCATGTTCATCCTTACCAATGTGGTTTATATCATGGTGATCCCATTAAGGGGAGATGCATCCGGACTGACTGTTATGGAAAGGGGAATTCAGTATGCCCTGAACGACAGGCTGGCAACGGCGGCAGTGCATAATGTGTTCGGAATGTATGCCGCGGTGATGATGGCCGTACTGATCATGATATCAACTTTCGGCTGCAATAACGGTCTTATCCTGTCGGGAGCGAGGGTTTATTATGCCATGGCCGCCGATGGCCTGTTCTTTAAAAAAGTCGGGTCCCTGAATGCAAAGGGAGTGCCTGCAACCGGGCTGATCATACAGGCTGTATGGGCTTCTCTGCTCTGCATTTCCGGGACTTACGGGCAGCTGCTCGATTACGTAGTGTTCGCCGTCCTCATATTTTATGTACTTACCATTGCAGGCTTATTTATACTCAGGGTCAAAATGCCTGATGCTGAAAGGCCGTACAGGGCTTTCGGGTATCCTGTCGTTCCTGCTTTGTACATCATCCTTGCTACATGCATTATGCTGATCCTGCTTTTTTATAAGCGCGATTATACCTGGCCCGGCCTGGTTGTCGTTATTCTTGGTATTCCCGTATATTATCTCTGGAACAGAAAGCCGGCACACCATAATGGCAAAGCAGTTTAAAGCAATAATCATCCTCTTTCTGTTAGTCTGCACAGCCCGCCTGGAAGCCCAGTGCTTCCAGGGAAATACCGTGTTCGGCAACGGGGAAGACATAAGCTACACCATTCATTACAACTGGGGGCCTGTATGGGTTGATGCGGGCCTTGTCACTTTCAAGGCTAAACTCGAGAAGAAAGGTGAGAAGCAGGTGTGGCACCTCACCAGTACCGGCAAGACCTACCCTTCGTATGACGTATTGTTCAAGGTGAGGGATTATTATGAAACCTGGGTCGACACTGAGACTTTTCAGACGATAAATTTCAAACGGTATATCTACGAAGGCGGATATACACTTGTCAATACCCTGAATTTTGATTACCAGAAGAAAACGATATCCTCTGCCACTAAAAGCAATAACAATCCTGTAAGGTTTGACACCATTGCCATTCAGCCCTGCACTTTCGACATGCTTGCAGCGGTGTATTTTACAAGGACCATCGATATCGACCACTTTGCAATGTACCAGAAAAAGCAGGTTTCAGTAGTGATCGACGACAAGGTGTACAATATTTACATCAGGCTGATGGGAAGGGAAGTTGTTGAGAACAATGACGGGAAGCGTTACAATTGCCTTAAGCTCTCGGCCAAGATGGTGGAAGGGACTATTTTTAAGGGTGATGAGGATGTGATGGTATGGATCTCAAACGACGACAATCACATACCAATCTATATTGAAGCGAAGATCCTGGTAGGAACGGTTAAAGCATACCTGCACGAAGCCGAGGGCCTGCGCAATCCACAGAAAGCACTGGTCACCAAACCGTGAATCGTGAACCGTGAACCGTGAACCGTGTTTGAGGCATTGGTCATAAAAAATTCTTAATTTCGCTACTTCGCTACTTATCATATGAAACTAATCGTCGACAGCGGTTCTACCAAATCGAGCTGGGGTTTGCTCGAAGGCAGAGAACATAAATCAACGGTGAACACCGCCGGGCTTAATCCTTATTTCCATACTTCCGAGAGCATTGATGCAATTCTCAAAGCCGAACTCATCCCGTATACTGTAACGGACCATATCAAAGAGATACATTTTTACGGGGCCGGCTGCAGCACTAAAAAAAACGAGGAGCTGATCACCGATGCACTGTCAAAATACTTCCACCAGGCCAGGGTGTTTGTGTACCATGACATTTTCGGCGCTGCCAGGGCTCTTTTCGGTGACAATCCGGGCATTTCATGCATACTGGGCACGGGCTGCAACTGCTGTTATTATGACGGCAAAGAGATCTTTTCAAAGGTTGATTCCCTTGGTTATTTATTTGGGGATGAGGGAGCGGGTTCTTACCTGGGGAAGCACCTGATGGCAGATTACCTCAGGAAAAGCCTGCCGGGGGACCTCAGGAAAGAATTCGACAGCCAATACCGGCTTTCGCTCGAAGACATACTGAATTCATTGTACAACCTCCCATATCCCAACCGCTTCCTGGCTTCATTCAGCGAATTCCTTTCAACCAGGCAGGCGCATCCTTATGTTTATAAACTTGTGAGGGATTCATTTCTTGCCTTTTTCAATGCCCAGGTAAAGCATTATGAAGGCCACCGGGAACTTACTGTAAGTTTTGTAGGTTCCATCGCTTTTTACTACAGGGCTATTCTCGAAGAAGCTGCGAAGGCTGAAGAAATTAATATCGGGACTATCATAAGAGCTCCCTTGGAAGGATTGCTTGAATTTCATTCTTCCTGAGAAGGAGATTCTTTACGGATGAGGTCAAGCATTGAGCTGACATCGCCCGGCTTGAACCAATGGATATCCTTGTCTTTACGGAACCAGGTCATCTGGCGCTTGGCATATCTCCTGGTATTCGTCTTGATTTTTTCTACAGCATCACGGTAAAACATCTTTTCGGCAAAGTGTTCAAATATCTCTTTATATCCAAGGGTATTGAGGGCATTGCAATAGCGGAACCTATAAAGGTCCCTGGCTTCGTCGAGCCAGCCCCGGGCAAGCATTTGGTCAACCCTTTCGTTGATCCTTTGATTCAACTCATCCCTGTCAGGTTCAATCCCTAACTTTAATACAGTGAACTGACGTGGCCGCGGTTTCTGGTTACGCAATGAGGAATAAGGCAGGCCGGTGGTCATACAGACTTCCAGAGCCCTTATCAGGCGTGAGGCATTGTTCATGTCAACTACCTGGCAATATACAGGGTCAAGTTCAAGAAGTTTTTCCTGCAATGCTTGAATACCACGGGTGGCAAGTAATTCCTTCAGTTCAGCCCTTAGTTCAGGGTCGGGGTCGGGAAGAATGTCCATTCCCTCGCAAACAGCATGAATATACAAGCCCGAGCCGCCTGTAAGTATTACAACAGGATAAGTATTGAACAATACATCCAGCCTGTCAAGGGCGTCTTTTTCAAAACGGGAAACATTATAGTTGTCGGTAACATGCAAATGGCCAATAAAATGATGGGGGACCATGGCAAGCTGCTCCTCGGAAGGGAAAGCCGTTCCAATCTTCATTTCCATGTAAAATTGCCTGGAATCTGCAGAAAGGATCTCTGTTTTCAGGGAATTTGCGAGTTCAATAGCTACGGCAGTCTTCCCCGAGGCTGTTGGCCCGCAAAGCACTACAAGTAGTTTGTTCTCAATAATCATCCGGGCCTTCACGGTAATTTGAATACCTTTCATCGAGCTGGTCAGGATCTGCGAAATCCTCTATATGCTCCATTTTCTCATCGTCCCCGTATTCGGGATCCTCCCCGTCGTCGCCGGTAGATACCTGGCTTTCGACCAGGACCTGGGGAGCCTCTTCTTCAATAAGCTCCGACAGCTCTTCCTCGATAGCCTTGATCTCATCCATATCCTCAACAATGACATCCAGTTTTGAAGTGTCGGGCAGCTTAGCGGCAGCGACAGGTTTTATTTTCAGGGGTTTTATTTCAGGATGAATCGCTTCGGCCTCAGGAGCCAGAAGAGGGGGTGGCAATTCCACAATTTTCCTTATTTCACCTGTTTTACGTGCAACCCTGGGATAAGATATGAGATTATCGGACTGCAAAATTTTAAACAGTTCGATATGCATGATTATTATTTCCTTGCCATGGAATACATAGTTCATGGTCTGGTGAGGGTCCTCGATATAGTTTTTGATCTTTGCATCCTTCATCAATGGCAATACCACCGATTCCAGGACGACTTCACCAATGTCATCATCATATTTCCTGACCTGTTTTTTGGTGTTCTTCAGAGTTATCTCATGCTTGACCTTGTTCGCTTTATCGGTCATGAAAAAAGAAGCGCCCGACAGGTTCCTGAGTTCAGCAGTTTCCACAAGAAGGTGGTGAAACTCAAGAAAAGTGTGGTTGGGCTGAATCTCGACCTCCCTTAAAAAATCATCATGATCACTGGCAGTTATACGGAAACGGTATATTAACATTGCTTAATTCTTTGTGCATGTAAAAATATGAAATTCTTACTTTGAAACAGTTGTCAGCCCGTGTTTTTTCCCTTCATCCAGCATCAGCTGAAAAGCCGCCTCATAATCATTGGGTATCTGGCCTTCCAGGATTGCTTCGGTGATCACCTCTTTGATCTCTCCTACCAGCCTGGATGGCGGTATGCCGAATGTTCTCATAATTAGGTCGCCTGTTACCGGAGGTTTCCAGTTCCTGAGCTTATCCTTCTCCTCTATTTCGACCAGCTTTCTCCTGACCACCTCGAAATTCTCGAGGAAATTTTTCACTTTGACCTGGTTTTTCGAGGTGATATCCGCCTCACACAGAAGCATGAGATCATCCACATCATCCCCGGCTTCATACAGCAGCCTTCTCACTGCCGAATCGGTAACCGAATCCTCGGCCAGGACTATTGGCCTGAGATGAAGCAGCACCATTTTTTCAACGAACTTCATCTTTTCATTAAGCGGAAGCTTAAGCCTGCGGAATATTTTCGCCACCATTTTCGATCCCTTGAAATCATGGGCATGGAAAGTCCAGCCGGTTCCCTGTATAAACTTCTTGGTTGCAGGTTTTGCAATATCATGCAGCAGAGCCGACCATCTGAGCCATAGGTTATCAGAGGTCCCGGCCACATTATCAAGTACTGCCAGGGTATGGTAAAAATTATCCTTATGCCCTTTGCCGTCAATGGTCTCAACACCTTTAAGTTCCAGGAGTTCAGGGAAAATAAGGGTAAGCAGGCCTGTCTCATCCAGCATCCTGAAACCGCCTGAAGGCTTTTTTGACAGTATGATGAGGTTGAGTTCGTCAACCACCCTTTCCATTGAAACAATTCCAAGCCTTGCAAAATTCCTGCTTATTGCTTCATAGCAGGCCGGTTCAATGGTAAAATCCAGCTGGCTGGCAAAACGTATCGCCCTCATCATCCTCAACGGGTCGTCAGAGAATGTGATATCAGGATCAAGCGGGGTGCGTATAATTTTATCCTCAAGGTCTTTCATCCCTTCAAAGGGATCAATAAGTTCTCCGAATGTAGATTTCCTCAGGTCAAAAGCCATGGCGTTGATAGTAAAATCCCTTCGTTTCTGGTCATCCTCCAGTGTACCGTCTTCAACCAGGGGCTTGCGGGAATCATTGCGGTACGATTCTTTCCTGGCGCCCACGAACTCGATCTTACGGTTATTATGGGTGAACATGGCAGTTCCGAAATTCTTAAAGAATTGAACCTCGGGGACCGGGCTGAACTTTGAAGCAACAGTATGGGCAAAGTCAATCCCGCTTCCTACCACTGCGATATCAATATCGTTTTTGTCGCCCCTGTCGAGGAAGCAATCCCTCACATAGCCTCCTACAACGCAGGCCATAAGCTGCGTTTCGCAGGCCGCTTCCGACACTGCTCTGAAGATCTGGTGATTGAGATAATGTTCGTATTTGCCCATAGTCCGAAGGAACGCCAAAAGTAAGAAAATAATAAGTTTGTTAACAATTTTACAGGATTTGCACCTAATTGCTTACTTTTGACCCTGCTGGATTCCACACAAATCCAGTGGGTTATTAAAACACATACGTACTAACAAACTTTACCATGTTACGAGGACTCCTACCCAGGGAATACGCCTTTTATGATTATTTTGAAAGGCTGATGAACATTAACCTTCAGGTCAGCAATGAATTTCTTGCCTTTGTAAAGGAAAAGAAACATCCTGAGGTCGCAACAAACGCCATTAAAAGACTTGAACGTGAAGCGGATAAGCTTACCAAGGAATGTATCGACCTGCTTCACAGGACGTTTATAACCCCTATCGACCGTGACCAGATTTACCAGCTGGTTAATGGGATGGATGATTTTGCAGACCAGATGAATGCAGCAACGTTCAGGCTGTTTTACTACGGGATTGAAGAATTCAGGCCGGAAACCCTGGAGTTTGCCAAGATCATACATAATTGTAACCAGGAGGTAGCTTCAGCGATTAAAAGCCTGAGGCATATCAAAAAACAGAGTCATGAGATACGGTCTAAATGCTCTTTAATTCATGAATTTGAAAATCAGGCTGATGACATTTCACGGGTTGCCATCGCTAACCTTTTCAAAACGAACGACATGATGATGATCATGAAATGGAAGGAAATTTTTGAACGTCTTGAAAAAGCAGTAGACCGTATGGAAAGGGTTGCCAATACGATTGAAAGTATTCTGATCGACAACGCCTGATCTGATCATTCCCAATTCAATTTTTATGCTGATACTTGTTATAATTACTATTATAGTTGCCCTGATCTTTGACGTCATCAACGGGTTTCATGATGCCGCTAATTCAATTGCAACCATTGTTTCCACAAAAGTACTTTCACCAAAATTCGCTGTTTACTGGGCCGCATTTTTCAACTTTGCCGCCATGTTTGTTTTTGCCCCAAAAGTTGCAAACACAATTGCACATATTGTTGTTATAAATCCATCAGACCCTGCATTTATTTATGTAATACTTTCTGGCCTTATCGGAGCAATTCTCTGGGATCTCGTGACATGGTGGTACGGTTTACCATCCAGTTCGTCCCATGCGTTAATCGGAGGCCTTGTTGGGGCCGGCATGGCTTATAAAGGGACAAGCATTATTCACTGGACGAAAGTCATACAAACTGCAACATTTATCCCGATTGCACCCCTGATCGGGGTGGTATTGGGTTTTATGATGATGCTGGCAGTTATCTGGATCTTTCATAAGGCAACACCTCACAGGGTGGACAGTATTTTCAGGAAAGGCCAGTTATTTTCTGCTGCCTTATATTCACTCGGGCATGGTGGCAACGATGCTCAAAAAACAATGGGGGTAATTGTAGCTCTGCTGGTTGCAGCAGGCATGCTTTCACCTGATACCCAATTATCGCTTATGCATCCGCAAACCAACTGGATTATCTTAGCATGTTTCACCGCCATGGCTATAGGTACCGGAATCGGCGGATGGAGAATCGTAAAAACCATGGGCATGAAGCTGACAAAGCTAAAACCTGTTCATGGTTTTGCTGCAGAAACTTCCGGAGCTCTCACATTATTCCTGGCGACGAGTCTTGGAATTCCAATTTCGACCACCCACACCATTGCAGGTTCAATTATAGGAGTGGGAGCAGTCACAAATCTCACGGGGATCAATTGGAAAATTGCCATGAATATAGTGGTTGCCTGGGTACTTACCATCCCGGCTGCGGCAATAGTCGCTGCACTCTGTTTCTGGCTGGCACAGGCTCTTAACCCGGGATTCTGATCTGCCGGTCATCGCCTGAAACAATGTTCAGCTAATCATCCAGCTCGTCATCTTCTTCCGGCTTGACCGATTTGCGTTTATGCACATTCTCTTCTATGATCTCGACATACCTCTGGTAAACAGAATCCACAATGCCTTCCCAGGGTTTAAAGATGGATTTTCTGGCACCCTCCCCTGCAAGTTTAATGACCTCGGGATACTTCTTAACTTCGGAAATCAGTTTAAACAGTGACTGGGCATTGTTGTCTATTAAAAACCCATTCACTTTATCGGTTATCCCCTCTGCCGACGAGCTGTTTTTAAGGACAATAGAAGGGATGTCGAATGCCGCTGCTTCCTGGATCACCAGGGGGGAATTGTCATAAAGTGATGGAAAAACGAAAAGATCCGCACAAGCATAGATACTTTTCAGTTTGTTCCTGTCGGTGATCAGGCCTGCAAAAATGACCTTATTTTCAATCCCTGATTCCCTCACCAGTTTTTTCATATCCCTGGCAGCATATCCTTCCCCTACAAATATCATCTGGTAATTAACTTTTTTTTCCGACAGCATCCTTAATGCATCAATGATAAGCCTTACATTCTTTTCCCATCGGTGCTGGCCTACGAATAAAAGAGTGAACTCGTTCCCGTCGGCGCCTGTAATCTCAAGCCCTTTCTTTCGGAGTTTGATCCTGTTTGATTTGTCGGGCTTTTCCATATCCGTGCCATTCGGCATGATCTCAAATTTACCTCCATAGCCGTATTCACGCAGAGTTTCACCGGTTGAATTATTCGGGACCCATACCACATCTGCCGAATTATAAAAATCAAGGGTCATGTTCATCAGGAAATCCACAAAGAGATCATTATTCAGCACCTTCCTGAAATCTTCCCTGTACTTGGTATGAAATGTGGCCACAAAGGGTATTCCACGTTTCCGTGCAAGCCGCTGGGCAAGCTGCCCGCTAATAAACGGGCTATGTGCATGAACCAGGTCAAACCTGATCTTGTTCAACTTTTTTTTGAACTTTATATCGATCAGGGGAAGCCCCACCCTGTATGGGTTCATCCCCGGTAGGAGAACCGATTTGAAGCGGTAAACCCTGTAATCTTCTTCATCCTCATAGTCTTTCACCTTTGGCGCCACAAGTACTGTTTTCCCATGCTTCTCATTAAGCCAGCGGGCATAATTATGCGCGGTTATCCCTACCCCATCCATGATGGGGAAATAGGAATCATTAAACTGACAGGTAGTGATCCTCATACTTCTTATGCTTTATAAATGCTTACTTCAAAAGGGTAAATTAAAAGCCCCTGGAAAAAAAATATATCTTCGGCATTCCGGTGTGTCGAAAACAGGACATTGCCGAAGCTATGCTCAGGAAGGGATATCTTTTTTTTCCTGGCTGTAAAGTTCAGGATCACGACAATCCTTTCTTCATGCAGGATACGGGCGTATGCCAGGACCCCGTTACGCCCCGTAATCAATGGCACCCATCGTCCCTGCTGCAGTGCGGGGTTTGCTTTCCTTATTGCTATCAGTGTCCTGTAGAAACTTAACAGGGAGGATTGGTCCCCGTGATGATCTTCAACATTCCTGGAGATGGAATCAGTATTCACAGGCAACCACGGCTGGCCAACAGTAAACCCTCCATGCATTCCTGAATTCCATTGCATTGGGGTACGGGCTTTATCCCTGCCTGAGAAGAACGGCCTGAATCGTATTCCAAGAGGATCCTTTATATCATTGTAACCCACCTTGGTATTCCTCATCCCTATCTCTTCACCATAATAAATAAAGGGTGTTCCCTTAATGGTAAGCAAAAGCGCTGCTGCAACCCTGGCTTTCTCTTCTTTATTCCTTCTCCATGGGAACCTGTCTATGCTTCTGAAAAGATCATGATTCGACAACACATTGCATGGCCATCCATGTTCCGGGATATTAGTGTACCAATCCCTGATACATTTATAATAATTCCTGGCGCCCCAGGAACGAAAGACCAGCGAAAAATCAAAAGCCATATGAATTCCTTTGCCATCGGCAAGATAACTTGCGGCAACTTCCGCATTCCCAGGTGGCATGGTATAAATTTCACCTACGAGCACACGGTCTTTATACTGGTCAACCTGCTTCCTTAGCTCGATGACTATCTTAAGTGATTTCCGGCGGTTCCTGGTAAAAACATGCTTCTGGAAGAAAGGGAGACCGAAGAGGTAAGGATTATCCCTGAATTTTTTATCCTTCACGATGAGATTGATGACATCCAGGCGGAAGCCGTCAGCACCCTTATCAAGCCAGAATTTCAACTCATCGAAAAAAACCTGTGGAAGCATAGGATTTCTCCAGTTTAAATCGGGCTGTTCCTTAAAAAATGAATGGTAATAATACTGTCCGGATATTTCATCAAACTCCCAGGCGCTTCCCCCTACCGAGGACTTCCAGTTATTCGGAGGACCTCCATTGTAACCATCCCTCCAGATGTACCAATGTCTTTTGGAATTAAACTTTGAAGAAGCGGATTCAAGAAACCAGGGATGCTGGTCGGAAGTGTGATTGAGTATCATATCCAGAATAAGCCTGATGCCATGCTCGTGGGCCTTCTCGATAAGCATGTTCATGTCATCCATTGTCCCGTAGGTCGGATCTATGCTACGGTAATCCGAAACATCATAACCGAAATCAGCATTCGGTGAAAGAAAAACCGGTGAGAGCCAGATGCCGTCAACACCGAGATCAGCCAGGTAACCAAGCTTACTGATAATCCCCTGTATATCTCCTACACCATCTCCGTTTGAATCAAAGAAACTCCGGGGATAGATATGATAAATTACCCCATGCTTCCACCAGATCCAGGGTTCAGGCTGTTTAAGTACCATTTTATTCTTTGAGAGTTAAAATGCCGATATCTTTCAACAATTTCTGCAGAATTTTTTCGGCAGTATATTCGTCGGCACGAAGAAAAGCAGCTTTCCGAAATGCGGCATGGATGGAGGAATCAGCAAAATATTCAAGTATCCTGTCCTTCATTTCTTCTATAGTATCCACAAGAAAGCCATTTTGTGAATCCTGGATGATGTCCTTGGGGCCTTTTGTGTTATAGGCAACGACGGGCAGGCCGCAGCTCAGAGCTTCCAGAACCACGCAGCTAAATGTATCGAACCTCGAAGGAAGAATTAAAAGATCAGCAGATGCATATATTTCGGGCAATTTTTTATGATCAATCCACCCGGTATATTCAGCCTCAGGGAAAGCAATTTTAAGTTCACTTTCGGCAGGGCCTGTGCCGGCGATCAGCATTTTAAGGCCAGGGATCTTTTCCCTGGCTTCCCTGAAGATCCCGGGAAGTTCAAAAACCCCTTTCTCCCTGCTGATCCTGCCTGCGAAAAGAATTACAGGTTCTCTTTTTACATTCGCATCTTGTATACCGGGGCTGATCCTTCTCCTGGTAAAAATATCCTCTGCCCAATGCGCGGTTAACAAGACCCTTGAAGGATCAAACCTCATGGAGCTGCCTGTAAGCCACTTCCGCTGATCGGAATTAAGCACAAAAATATGGTCAAACTGCTTATAATAAACGCGCATGACCCTCTGCAACCGCCTGATTCCGGTATCTTCAATACCCATCACTTCACGTGCAAACATGATCCAGTCGGTATGCAGGTAAAAAAATGTTTTTACAGAATAGATCTTCTTAAGATATAATGCTGCAAACCCCATAGGACCTTCCGTTGAGCAAATCACACTATCGTATTTCCGTTTCCTGAAAATCCTTTGTATTGTCAGGAAATTCGGGATCCTCATAGGTTGCTGCCTGTACAAGGGGATATTGAATTCCGATAAGGGTTTCAGGACTATCAGGTTCCTGCCCTGCTTCAAGGTATTACTGCAAACCATGAAATCAACCGGCAGTTCCCTGGCAATAATCTCCTCGCGCATAGCCTGTAAAACCATTGAAACGCCGTTGTGGTCATCATAGGTATCGGTAAGCCAGAGAACCCTGTTGACGTTCTTTGTTCCTGTAAGTTGACCCATGCTTTGCATTTTAATAAGGATTTCGTAAGAGCGATTACCATTAAAATTACCCGGGTAAACTCCGGTTATGCAAAATTGCCGTATAAAATGATCAATATTCGGATGTTACAGAAAGTTAACGATTTATTAACCAATTGTTAATGTTAATATAACCATCGTTTAACATTGGGTTAAAACTATGAGCAGACCTTTGCAGCATCAGGATGAAACAACTTTCAGTTAAGAAGCGTGAAGTCGATATTGTTATAATCTCGGATGTGCATCTCGGGGCATTCGGATGTCATGCGAAAGAGCTTCTTGAATATCTCAGAAGCATAAATCCCAAAATGCTGATATTAAACGGCGACATCGTTGACATCTGGCAGTTCCGTAAAGCATATTTTCCGAAATCCCACCTGATGGTTATCCGCCATCTCACAGGCCTGATAGCAAAGAACACCAAGGTTGTTTATATAACCGGCAATCATGATGAACTGATGAGGAAGTTCGTGAAATTCAATCTTGGTTCATTCAAGCTGGTAAATAAGCTGCTGCTCGATCTTCATGGTAAGAAATCCTGGATTTTCCACGGGGATGTCTTTGATATTACCATGCAGTACAGTAAATGGCTTGCAAAGCTTGGCTCGTTTGGGTACGACCTGCTCATCCTTATAAACAGTTTTGTAAATTTACTTCTCAACGGGTTGGGAAGGGAAAAGATCTCATTTTCAAAAAGGGTTAAACACAGTGTAAAAAGAGCAGTTTCCTATATCAACAAGTTTGAAGAAACCGCAGCCGCCATTGCAATTTCAAAAGGATATTCAAATGTAATATGCGGGCATATCCATCAGCCGGTGATGCGGAAAATATCAAATTCACACGGTGAGGTGATGTATATGAATTCTGGAGACTGGGTGGAGAATCTTTCATCCCTTGAATATCATGAAGGCGAATGGAAAATATACAGTTATACCGACGACCCCCATGTCAGGAATTATTCTGAAGCAAATAAACTCCTGAAGTCATACAGCCATAAAGAAACGTTTGAAAACCTGCTGAAAGAGTTCCAGCTCAGATAATTCATCGGTCAGGCCAGCATCTCTTCGAAGCCTGCAATTATGAATACCTGCCTGATTTCGGGTGATGCATTCATAATTTGCATCCGGAACCCTTCCCTGCTTACCATTTTCCATCCATTTAACAACAACCTTATGCCGACAGAAGATACGTAAGTGACCTCGCTGAAATCAAGGAAAACAGGCTTATCAACATGATTAATCAATCCCAGGAACCTGGTTCCTATCATATCAACACCGGGGGCATCAAGTTTCCCGGTAAGGGAAAGGACTAGTCCATCACCCGATTCTTTCATAATATTAAGCTCCATTAATCATGTTGTTTTAAGAAGGTTCAAATTTCTTTATTATAATAACAACAATTCAGCATTCAGATAAATTTAACGATTAATTAATCTCCTTTAACAACGTATAAGTGGCGATCATTCTCTCTTTTTCATGTCAACAACGTATTGGGTTTCCACATTGGAGAATTAATTTAATGTTAACATTTTTATCAATTTTCAAAAATTCTTAGCGTTTAATTAACCATTTATTGTTTCGTTTTTAACACGTAAGCAAATACCGAATGGGAACTTTGTCCCATGAAAATTCGTTTCACTTTTTTGATTATTTCACTATGTTCCTATTCTCTCTTTGGAGCATCTATACGGGGAACTGTTTATGACGGCGAAACAAAGGAAACCCTTATTGCAGCAGCAGTCGTCCTTGAAAAAACTTCATTTCATGCAATAACCGACACCAACGGTGAATATGAGATAAAGAATTTGGTTCCCGGTGAATATTACCTTGTAGTTACTTACCTGGGATATCTTACTTCAAGAAAAAAGATCATCGTACCGGCAAATACCGAAAGCCTGCGATTTAATTTCTTCCTGGTTCAGAACGCCATGGTTTTAAATGAAGTCAACATAACAGGGAAATTCAACAAAGAATCTGATCAGAATGCACGGGCTACTGAGAAAAATGCCTCTAATGTCATCAACGTTGTTTCAGCACGTACCATTGATTTGTCGCCCGACCTTACAGCTTCACAGGTTGCCCAGAGAGTTTCGGGAGTCACGCTTGACAGAAGCGGTGATGGCCAGAACCAGTATGCGATCATAAGGGGAATTGAGCCACGGTACAACAACACCCTCGTGAACGGGGTAAAAATCCCCAGTCCGGATTCAAAAAACCGCTTCATCCCCTTAGATATCATTCCTTCGGAATTGCTTCAGGAAATTCAGGTTACAAAAGCATTGACTCCGGAAATGGAAGGAGACGGGATAGGTGGAAGCATTAATGCTATCATGAAAGATGCTCCTGATGCATTATTGGTCCAGGCACAATTAGGTACAGGATATAATCAGTTCTGCTTTGATAACAAATTCGTTTCATTTGATAAGAGTTCTATCAGTTTTAAAGATCCCGATCAGCTTCATGGTCATTACTATACTTCGACTCAGGACGATTTCAACCGTCAAAACCTTGTTTTTACCAATTCCCAGGCCTGGCCGCAAGCAGTGGGCAATTTTACCATTGGTGACAGGTTTTTTAAGAAGAAACTGGGAATCCTTATATCTGTTGCAGATCAAAATACCCGTTCAGGGTCCAAATCTGAGACCAACTCATTCTATATTGATAAATTCAATAATCCCCAGTCAACAGATGATATTTACCGTGAAATTTATTTACAGTCAAACCGGCTTGGGATCAATGCTAAGATCGATTATGTGATCAATGAAAACAACAAGATAAGTTTTTACAATATTTACCTGAATACATCAGAATCACAGTCGAGGTACCTTGCCGATACCATTATGAACGGGAACGGGAGGACTGGCCCTGGAACAGGTTATGTGAGCATCAGCCAGCGTTCAAGAATTCAGATACAGTCTGTTGAAAGTGCATCCCTGATGGGCAGCCATATGCTATGGAAAAATGTTCTTGTTGACTGGTCCCTTGTATACTCCAATGCCACCGGACAGGTCCCCGACATGGCTGAACTGAACACCTACCATACAGTACTCGCGGGAGGGGGTTGGCTGAATAATGCAGAATACCTTAAAACCATTAATCATACCTGGCAGAAGAATATTGACCAGGATTATTCTGCGTATGCCAATATCGCTTATAACTTCAGTATCCATCACCATCTTTTCAGCATAAAAGGAGGAGGGCTCTACAGGACCAAGTACAGGCATAATTACCAGAATGATTATACCCTGAAACCTATCCTGGAGTCACTTCACCAGGACCCACCCTTCACCAGTGTTCTTACAGCCCAGGTATACCCCTATCAGCCGGTCGGGAATCCCGAGTATAACACCAGCAATTACACTGCCAACGAACGTATTGCAGCAGGATATATCCAGGCCAGCACTATGGTTGGGAATCTGCAGATCCTGGGAGGCGTAAGGTATGAATCAACAGAGCAATCAAATAAAAATCTCACGGTAGCCTACCCGGGATACCGCCAGCATTTTTACTATTATACCGACTGGTTGCCAAGCATTCACCTTGCCTGGTCGATAGGTGTAAAACAAAAAATAAGGCTTTCGGCCTATAAAGCCATCGCCAGGCCAAATTACTACGAACTAATCGATTATACTGTGATCGGAGACCAGAATAATGTAAGCGGCAATCCGAACCTCCGTCACTCAAAATCCTGGAATTATGACTTGCGGTATGAGTTTTACCCGAATGCCGAAGATGTTATCATGGCCGGGGTTTTTTATAAAAATATTACGGATCCTATCGAGCAGACACTCCTGGCAAACGGCGGCCAGCCACTGATCACCTATATGAACTTTGGTACAGCAACGAACTACGGCCTTGAACTGGTCCTGATCAAGTATTTCAGAAACTTCGGCCTGTCGGGGAATTACACTTATACCAATTCAAGTATTTCAAGCCCGAAATTGTATTATGTCAAATCGGGGACCACCGGGAACGATACCACCTCATACATCAATGAGAAACGCCCGATGCAGGGTCAATCAAGGCATGTGGCCAACCTTAGTCTTCTTTACAGGAATACCAAGGCCGGACTGAATTGCCAGTTGTCATTTCTCTTCCAGGGAAATCGAATAGCCGATATCTCATTTTATTACAATCAGGATTTTTACCAGAAAAATTACCTGGACCTGTCGTTCTCACTCGATAAGACTATTGGAAAATACTTTGTCTTTTTTATCAAGCTCAGCAACCTCCTGAACTCACCGAACGAATTGAGGACCCAGGATAATTATTTCGTTGAGAAATATACTTATGGCCAGAGTTATCTCTTTGGATTGAAGTTCAAGTTAAAAAGTTAGCATAACCTCATTTAATCATTTAACAGTGTACATTATGAAAAAATCCTACATTAAAATCAATTTCTACAGGCAGGCATACAGCCTGTTTTCAGCTTTATTGCTGATCGCACTTGCTACCGTGCAGGTTTCCTGCAAAAAGTCAAGTAATGTCGACACTACAGTGCCCGTGTCCAACCCTATTACCAAAGATTCCGTTAGTGGTTTTCTTAAAGGGACCATGCTTGCAAACAAGACCTATTATCTTAAAGGTGATATTTATGTAAAATCTACCGATACCCTGGCCATTCAGCCTGGAGTTACTGTGATTGTACTTGGGA
Source organism: uncultured Bacteroidales bacterium (assembly GCA_903824935.1). Taxonomy (GTDB): domain Bacteria; phylum Bacteroidota; class Bacteroidia; order Bacteroidales; family FEN-979; genus CAIRDP01. Next base: position 20,181 of record CAIJYT010000161.1, read on the forward strand.
ATCCTGATGCAGCTCCCCCATTGATCTATACCATCCACATTTCAGGGACTCTGCTTGCTGAAGGGACAAAAGCGTCCCAGATTACGTTCAAACCCTCTGCTTCAAATCCTGTGTGGCCAAAAGGTTACTGGGGCGGCATTCAGTGCGATTCCATGGCAAAGGTGGTACACCTTATCTGGGCCAATATCAGCTATACCGGCGGGCCTGATGTTTCAGGCGGAGCACAGTTTGCTTTTTCTGTAGTCGGAGTAGCACCATCCTCATCTAATGGAAACTTCACAAGTACCACAAAAGTTGTGATCGAAAACTGTTCTTTCGTCAGTGGCATTGATGATTGCCTGAGACTCATGGGCCCCATAACGGTAAGTATTAAAGGCAATGTAATCCAGCACCAGGGCAGTGACGATGGGGATAACATCAATATTAAAAACGGTGTTACCGGGGATGTTGCCTTCAATTATATCTGGAGTGCAGCAAATAATTCGATTAAAGTCAACACTAATAAAACCGTTCTCTACCCCCAGAGTAAAATAAACATTTACAATAATACCATGATCGCAGGAGGTTGGCGCAAACAGGGTGAACCAACCGCCGGAATCCTGGTGGACGTTTTTGCCCAGGCTTCAGTATTTAATAATCTCATTATTAATTGCGTAAACGGACTGCGGATTACCGCACAATCAGACACCTCCGCGATCAAGGGAAAATACGGATATAACTTGTTCTACTCGACTGTTGATTCAACCAGGGCAGGATATTATCCGGCAGGTGATTGGGGCAAACCCCAGGCCGGAGACCTCCTTTCAACCGGATTGAACAACAACAATCCTAAGCTTGTAAACCTGGATACCGATGTTCATGCTATGACCGATCAGAACAACCCTCACCTCCAGGCAGGTTCTGCAGCTATCGGTAAAGCCAACCAGCAGGCCCCATATACCGCAGGGATAGGAACGCTCATGCTTCCGGGTAAAGACATCGGAGCCTATCAGAGTGACGGCAGCGGAAATCAACGTTAATCCATTCAGAAATGTCATCTACTACCCCAATTCCCCATTAACCCGGGATTGGGGTAGTTATAAAACTTAAGCCCATGAGAAATAAATGTTCTAAAACGTACAGCCTGGAAAAAATATTGAGCCGCTTATCAATATCCATTTTACTGGTTGTCATCTTAGCAATTCAACTTCCAGGTTTTTCGCAGGAGAAGCCGGCCGGCAAACAAAATGAAGCCTCCGGCAAACACGATACCACACTTCAGCTTAAGAAACATTCATTGAATTTTTTCCTGGTATCCGACTGGGGCTGGAACGGCTACGGGTATCAGACCGATGTGGCAAAGCAGATGGAGAAAACAGCGGAACAGGCAGAACCAGCATTCATTATTTCATGCGGAGATAATTTTCAGATTAAAGGGGTTCAGAGCGTGAATGATCCATTGTGGCTGACAACCTTTGAGTATGTATATAAAAGTCCGGCCATGCAGTGCGACTGGTATCCTGTTCTTGGAAATCATGACTACAAAGGCGTTCCTGAGGCAGAGGTTCAATATTCAAAGATCAGCAGGCGATGGAGAATGCCGTCAAGGTATTACACCCTGGTAAAAAAAGTGAACGACAGCGTTTCAGCCCGTTTCATCTTTACCGACACACCTCCAATGGTCAATGAATACTACGGGAAAAATGATTCATACGGCGATATCGCCAGTCAGGATACAGCAAAAGAACTAAGCTGGCTTAGGGATGTTTTAGCCAATGCAAAAGAGAAATGGATTATCGTAATCGGTCATCATCCTGTTTATTCAGCCAGTCCCAAACATGGGAATACCCCCGAGTTAATTGCGAAATTCAAACCTCTCTTTGATAAATATGGTGTCGATTTCTATTTCTGCGGGCATGATCACGACATGCAGCATCTAAGACCGGCAGGAAGCAATACAGATTATATCGTTACCGGTTCGGGTGGTGAAACTAGGCCAACGGGCAAAGACGCCAATACCGTTTTCAGTTTGTCGGAACCGGGTTTCACATTAATGTCAATAAATGGTAAGCAGCTTACCCTTTACTTCATTAATAGTAAAGGGCAAATAGTCTATTCATTGTCAAAATCAAAAAAATAAATGAAAAAAATGTCAACACCTGCAATCAGATTAATCAGTCTATTTTGTTTGATGACATTAACAATTTTATCCACCAGGGGAAATAATCAGGCAGCTCCGGATAGCTGCCCGGTTGATTCAATTTCCAGCCCCCACTATCGATTAAAACTTCTTTCATGGAATATCGGTATGCTCCCAATACTGGATGTGTTTACCGAGAACGATGAAAAAAGGGCGGAGGCAGTTGCTTCCGCCCTTTTTTCTTGTGACTATGACATTATAGTTTTTGAGGAAGCATTTGCTTCGTTTGCAAGGTCTGTTATAAAAAACAAATTGCAGGATCGATATCCTTATGCTTATGGGCCGGCTAACAGGGCAGTCTTTTCCTTAAAATGTAACAGCGGATTATGGATACTGAGTAAGTTTCCGTTGGTAATAATAAAAGAAATTGAGTTTACAAATTCCACAGGGCTTGATGATTTTGCAAGGAAGGGCGCTATCCTGCTTGAAGGAAATTTTCGCAATACTCAATTCCAGTTACTGGCTACACATCTGCAGGATGACAGGTATCCACAGCAAATAAGAGAGCAGCAGCTTAAGGAGATCTATGAGAATCTAATTACACCGTACACTTATACTGCAACTCCTCAAATTATCTGCGGCGATTTTAATACTGATGAAAAAATATCTCAATACTATCATGGTTTGCTGAATATTTTGAAGGCTGACGATGGCGCGATTTCAGGAAACATGAAAATCACCTTTGATGATGAAGCCAATGATGTTTACAAATCAGTTCATCCCGACCCCAGGCAAATTGATTATATCCTGACCAGAAATTCCCAGCAAATCCAATCCATCAGGAGGACAGTTGCTGTTCTGAAATCAAGATGGGGAAAAGGGAAGGAATATCTTTCAGACCATAATGGTATTGAAGCCCGTATTGAATTCAAGAATGTGGATTACCTCAGTAAGGTTTATAATAACAAATGAATAACCTCGCAGCAAGCCGCGAGGTTATTCTATCCTGAATGAAAAGGAAATGTTTTCGTGTCAATTAATTGGTTCAACTTCAAGGATGGTGAAGGTATTTGGTCTGACTGTCGCACGGGGCCGTGGATTTTCTGCTGTCGGAGCAGGGGCTGCATCGAAATCGGCTGTAGAAAGATAAATACGATGTGTTTTCTGATTTAATGCAATTGTCTTTGCTCCTTTTTGGGTAGGAAAATTTTCCAGAACCTTGTATGTATCTTTATTTACCTCCTGCACAACCGTCATCGTTCCCTCACCATTTGAGCTATAAATCCGTTTTAAGCCCGGATCATAAACAACCGCGTCAACTCTGTCACCAATTTCCAGTGTCGCAATAACATTTCCGTTATCAGCATTTAATACTATCATCAGTTTATTTCCACAGACCGAAAACAACCTGTGACCTTCAGTATCAATCGCCAGACCACTGGGTTCTTCACCGGGAGCAACAGGCCATATTTTTTCAATCTTTAAAGTTGTAGGGTTTATCAGACAAATCTGGCTTTTATCTTCGAAATTCACAAAAACTTTACATCTCCCGTCACTTACAGAAAATTCAGGTTTGCCGGGGAGTTCTATAGTACCGATAACCTTATTTGTGTTTGCATCGATCACTGTTGAATTGGAACTCCGGCCATTAAACGTAAACACTTTATGTGTAAAAGGATCATACAATATAGCATCAGGATTGTTACCGGTAATTTTTATTTTGGTTATCACTTGTAAGGTTTTCAAATCAAAAATTGTTACTGAAGTGTCTTTGCCATTACTGATAAATCCTTTGTTGAGATCCCTTGCAAGTGCTATTCCGTGAACACCTTTTGTATCAGGGATGGTTCCGACAACTTTTTTCTCGTTGACATCCAGAACCTGGACAATAGTACTATGAGAGATATACAGTCTTGACGTGGCATCATCCATGCTGAGGTAATCCCAGCCACCGTCACCTTCAAGATGAATCCTGTTTGAAATCCTGTAGCCCGTTTTAGCTACCTGTGTAAAAGCTGTACTAATATTGATCAACATTAGTAAAATTAAAGCAAGAGGCATTTTTTTCATGACTTTTTGTGAGTTAATATCTGAATGTATGAATTAGTAATTTTCCTGCATTATGATATGCCATTGAAAAGGATGGGAACGATCAAGACACGAATCTCCTACTCCTCCTCATATTTATAGCCTACACTTTTTATAGTTTTAATATGACCGGTCTTCACTTTTTCACGAATCCTGCGGATATGTACGTCAATAGTTCTATCCCCCACAATTACATCTTCCCCCCACACCTGGTTGAATATGTCCTCTCTTGTAAAAACTTTATTCGGTCG
>CAIJYT010000162.1 GCA_903824935.1 uncultured Bacteroidales bacterium
ATTGTTTTTTCCTTGTCATTCCAGTGAAACGGGATAAGGGCATAGGCAGACTTCTCATAATTATACCCGTCGTTCTCATCCTCATAAAGGCTGAAATCCGCGTCGGCCCCGGGAAAGATCATCATGTTAACCGGGTCTTCAGGTGTTTCGGTGGTATACTGCATAAGGGGAGCGTATGGGATAATACTTCCGGCGCGTATGTATACAGGGATCACCTCGAGTGGGGAAGGGGTGAGCACAGTCTGCCCGCCTTCAAAGCGTTTCCGGGTAAAAAAGTCAAACCAGGCACACCCTGAAGGCAGGTAGAAATCAACCGAATCGTAGGCAGACCTTATTACCTGCTGCTCTTTCACTGTGTCGGTGCAGATGCTGAAATACTGTTGTTTCGTCACGGGTTTTACCAGGAACGACGATCCGAACATATATTCATCCCCTATATCGTAAACTTTTTTATCTGCGCTAAAATCCATAGGAAGCCCGCGCATCAGGGTATATCCTTCCTTGTGAATTTTCCAGGCCATGGAATAGATGTAAGGCATGATCCTGTACCTGAGCTCGTCCCATTGCAGGAGTGTTTCAAACATTCTTGTGCCTGGTTCTCCGAACTTCCACATTTCACGGGGAGTTCCAGTGCCATGCGAACGGAAAACCGGGCAGAACACGCCGAACTGGAACCAGCGGATATAGAGTTCTCGCCAAGCCAGGTCGGCTATCCCAAAAGGATATTCACCCCCGTGGCCTGAAGGGAAAAATCCCCCTATATCAGTGTTCCAGTAAGGGTTACCGCTGAGGCTGAAATTGATCCCTGCGGCTACCTGGTCTTTCAGGGTTTTAAAACTCGAAGGGATGTCGCCCGACCATGTGATGGCCCCTGTTCTCTGCTGCCCCAGCCAGGCCGAACGTGTAAGTATCACAACACGCTTTGAATCCGTGGTTTTCCTCTGGTTTTCATAGATCCCTTTGCAAGTAAAGAAGGGGTATGAATTCAGGTACATCGAGAAAGTGCCGAGGGAATTCTTCCCCAGGCTCACAATGGCTTTTTTGGAGGCGGGCAGGGATTCCACCCAGTTGAGTTCGGGTTCCGTCGCATCGAGCCACCAGCCGTCGACACCCACCGAGAACAGTCCTTTGTCAAGGTGTTTCCAGTAGATGTCGCGGGCCTTTTCACTGTAGGCATCGTATATCCTCCCTTTGTTCCAGTAAACGTCTTTGAACAGCAGCCCGCTGGAATCAAGCTCTGCAGCCAGCGGGCAGCCAGGCTGTACATGCGGCCACACCGAGACCATGTAATGAATGTTGAATACCTTGTGCAGGCTGTCGGTCATGGATTGAGGGTTGGGATAGGTGTTTTCATCCCACAGCATGGAACTCCAGCCGTATTTCCCCCAGTACTGCCAGTCCTGTACGATCACATCGATGGGGATATTCCTTGAACGGTACTCCGAAGCGATATCCAGAATTTCCCTTCTTGATTTATATCTTTCTTTGGACTGCCAGTAGCCGAAAGCCCAGCGCGGGAGCATAGGTACCTGGCCTGTAAGTTTGCGGTACCCGGCGATCACTTCGTCGGCATTCTTCCCGGTGATAACGTAAAAGTCAATGGCGTCGGCTACTTCCGACCAGAACGACATTCCCGTTTC
>CAIJYT010000163.1 GCA_903824935.1 uncultured Bacteroidales bacterium
ATTATTAACATTTCCATTTTCATAAGAGGCTGAAATTTTAATGGTTTTTTTTATGGTTTTTATGGAGATTTTTGGTACATTCGTACTGTGGAAAATGGAATATTATTTTCCTGATAATCAACAAGATAAAATTAGAAAAAATGGAATCCGGAGAGAAGATCATTCAGGTAAACATCGAGAACCAGATGAAGACGGCTTATATCGACTATTCCATGTCGGTAATTGTGGCCAGAGCCTTACCTGATGTGAGGGATGGAATGAAGCCTGTTCACCGCAGGGTAATGTTCGGAATGTACGAGCTCGGAGTGCTTGCAAACCGTTCCTATAAGAAATCTGCACGTATAGTAGGGGAGGTCCTTGGTAAATACCATCCCCATGGTGACACCTCGGTTTATGATGCCATGGTGCGCATGGCCCAGAACTGGAGCCTCAGGTATCCCCTTGTGGATGGCCAGGGAAATTTCGGTTCCATGGATGGCGACAATCCTGCAGCTATGAGGTATACCGAAGCCAGGATGAGCAAGATTGCCGAGGAAATGGTGGCCGACATAGAGAAGGACACCGTTGATTTCCAGCTTAATTTTGATGACTCATTGAAAGAGCCAACCGTAATGCCGAGCAGGATACCCAACCTCCTGATCAACGGGGCTTCCGGGATTGCAGTTGGGATGGCCACCAATATGGCCCCTCATAACCTTAGCGAGGTTGTTGACGGTATCATCGCCTATATTGACAATAAGGAGATAACCATTGATGAGCTGATGAAATTCATCAAAGCCCCTGACTTCCCCACAGGAGGCGTGATCTATGGTTATGAAGGAGTTAAAGATGCATATCATACCGGCAGGGGAAGGGTCATGATGCGTGGCGAGATTAAGATAGAACAGGATGATAACGGAAGGGAAAAGATAATTGTCACTTCGGTCCCTTACCAGGTCAACAAGGCCGAGATGATCAAGAAGACAGCCGAACTGGTCAATGATAAAAAGATTGAAGGCATCACCGATATCCGCGATGAATCTGACCGTTCGGGTGTACGTATTGTATATGTTCTCAAGAAAGAGGCTATCACCAATGTCGTCCTCAATAAATTATACCAGCTTACCCCATTACAGACATCCTTCAACATCAACAACATAGCCCTGGTCCACGGCAGGCCGATGATGCTTAACCTGAAGGACCTGATCGTTCATTATGTCAATCACAGGCATGAAGTTGTTGTAAGAAGGACGAAATTTGAACTTGCCGAAGCTGAAAAACGTGCGCATATCCTTGAAGGGCTGCTGATAGCACTTGACAACCTCGATGCAGTGATCAAACTGATCCGCGAATCGAGGACTCCCGACGATGCCCGCAACGGGTTGATGGTAAGTTTCAGTCTCAGCGAACTCCAGGCCAGGGCCATTCTTGACATGAGGCTGCAAAGACTTACCGGTCTTGAACGTGACAAGATCAAAGCTGAATATGATGAACTGCTCAAACTCATTGAAAGTCTTAAAGCTATCCTCGCAGATGAGGGGATGCGCATGGAGATCATCAAACAGGAGATGAGGGAGATCAAGGAAAAATACGGGGACGAATCCAGGACCCAGATTGTTTATGCGGCCAATGATTTCAGGATGGAAGATGTGATCGCAAATGAAAATGTGGTGATCACTATTTCACATATGGGTTATATCAAAAGGACTCCCCTCTCGGAATATCGCAGACAGAACAGGGGAGGCAAGGGTTTCAGGGGTTCCGACATCCGTGACGAGGACTTCCTTGAACATTTGTTTGTAGCCACCAACCACAACTACCTGCTTTTCTTTACTGAAAAAGGTAAGTGCTTCTGGCTGAGGGTGTTTGAAATCCCTGAAGGGACTAAGGTCTCAAAGGGAAGGGCCATCCAGAACCTTATAAACATAGAACCTTCTGATAAGGTCAGAGCCTTTATCAATGTAAAGGACCTGAAGGATGAAGAATATTGTGCAAACAACTTTATCATTCTATGCACCCAAAAGGGGACCATTAAAAAGACAACCCTGGTATCTTATTCAAGGCCGAGGCTTAACGGTATTATTGCCATCAATATCAATGAGGGGGATCACCTGCTTGAAGCAAAACTCACCCATGGAGAGGATGAAGTGCTAATGGCATTACGTTCGGGCAGGGCCATCCGTTTCAACGAAAGCAAGGTAAGACCTATGGGGCGCAACGCGTCAGGTGTTCGTGGTATAACCCTCGGAGGTAAAAAAGATGAAGTGGTGGGCATGATATGCCTGCCCAAGGATCAGAAGAGAGAGGTGCTTGTTGTTTCCGAAAACGGGTATGGCAAACGTTCCGACATCGATGATTACAGGGTGACAAACCGCGGAGGGAAGGGCGTTAAAACTATAAATATTACTGATAAAACAGGTCCGCTCATTGCTGTACGCGATGTTACCGACAGTGATGACCTTATGATCATTAACAAGTCGGGGATCATTATCCGCATGGCCATTGCTGACCTCAGGGTGGTTGGCCGTGCAACCCAGGGAGTCAGGCTGATCAAGATCAATGAGGGCGACGCTATCGCTGCAGTTGCCAAAGTTGAGGTGGAAGAGGGAGCTGAATCTGATGAAAACCAGGACCTTGACCCGGACCAGGTAAATCTTGAAGAACCGGGTTCACAGGAGTCTGAAAATAAGCCCGAGGCCGAGGAAAATTAATTTTAAATGTATCTTTATTAATCAGAGGGCTTTTCATAAATTTGCCGCTCAATTTGATATAAAATTCACAACAAACATGAAAAGGATAGCATTATTGGTGTTAATGGTAGTCTCCATTTCACTCGCATTTGGTCAGAAATCTGTCCGCCAGACAGCATCTAACTATCTGAAAGAAGGTAAGTTGGATAAGGCACTAGAAACCATCAACCAGTGTGTCCAGGATCCCAGCACAGCCCAGGATCCCAAGACTTGGTTCATCCGCGGTAACATCTATTCAGAAATTGCCAATACGAAGGATGAAAAATACAAATCGCTAGATCCCGATCCCCTGGGAAAAGCTTTGGAATCATACAAAAATGCAACCAAGTTTGATGAGAAGAAGGAGTTTGCTGAAGATATCTTCAATAAAGTCAACTGGCAGAGAAACAAATATTTCAATGAAGCAGTTGATGCTTATGGAAAAAAGGATTACCATGGGGCAATGATGTCATTTGATCACAGTTATGCAGCTCTTGCTGCGATCAATATCCCCGACACCTTATCCTTGTTTTATGCAGCCACCTGCGCGGTCAGTGGAAAAGAGTATAGCCAGGCTAAGAAATACTACATTGACCTCTTAAAGTTGAAAGCTAAATCGATTAGTATATATGTTTCTTTATCAGAACTTTATCGCGTTGACAAAGATTCAGCTGCAGCCCTTGCAGTAATACGTGAGGGCCAGAAGATTTATCCAGGGAACATGCCCTTATTCCTGGCCGAAACAAATATCTATCTCACATTTAATAATGTGCAGAAAGCGCTGACAAACCTCCAGACAGCCACCCAAAAGGACACAGCCAATCCAAGTATTTATTATGCACTCGGCACCATCTATAATAAAATTGTAGATGACACTTCCAAGACTCCTGCGGTCAGGGAACAAATGTTCAATCTTGCTGCTCAGGCTTATAAAAAGGCCATTCAGTTAAAGCCTGATTATTTTGACCCGATCTTTAACCTTGGAGCTCTTTATGTTAACAGGGCAGTAGTTTCGGATGATAAAGCCAAGAATTTGCCATTGGATGCAGAAGCTGAATACAAAACATTGAAAGCAGAAGCTGATAAATACCTTGACGCGGCAATACCATACCTTGAAAAAGCTACGGAGCTAATACCAAATGACGTTTCTACACTGAATTCACTGAAACAGATTTATATCAGGCAGCAGAAGAATGATAAGGTGAAAGCTGTAAACGATAAAATCAATGCCTTGCAGAAAAAATAGGGGATATATCCGGGAATGTTTTTTAGAAGCCGTCCTTTCGGGCGGCTTCTATTTAAACAATTCTACTTAACATAATGTTAATTATAAGACAAACCGACAATCACATTATAATATTGACATTTTGATTTTCAGCTGTTTACCAGGTATTGTGATCACACAGGAATATAGCCCCGACCTGAGCCCGCCCCTGTAAAAATCAATGGTGTTCCGGCCAGCATGAAATTCATTGCTCAAGTCGGCGACCTGGCGGCTGTAAATGTCATAAATCTTTATATCGGCATGTTCCCCCTCTGGAAGGTAAAATTCAATTGTTGTTTGTGAATTGAATGGGTTTGGATAGTTTTTAGCGCCGTTGGTCAGGCCGGAAAGGTCAGGAATACCTACCGGAGCCATATGCATCACGATCAGGCTGTCATTAGGAATGGCGTCAAAGTTCAGCCAATGAGAACCATTTACATCGAGGGTTACGAAAAAAGGCAGAACCCTGGTTCCCTGCATGATCAAATACACATTGGTCATATTCGGATAGATCATTACCCTCAGAGATAACGGAACTTTGTAATGGAATACATTATCAGGCAGGTAGTTGGTTAAACTGGTTGTCACCTGGTAACTGTTTGAATCGATGAGCGCCAGGGTGGAAATATCCCTTTCACGTATGTATTTGACCACCGAATCAATGGTTGAGATCCAAAGGTCTTTCTCATGTTCAGCTACGTAATCCACATGACAATGGAACTCTCCTATAGGTACAGGTTCATAACCATTCGTATCATGCATATTACGGAAACCGTGCCAGCGTTCAATCAGCCAGCCTCTGTATCCAATAGCATTATCAATGAACTGGTTGACTTCTTCCAGCGGCGTATCATGATAGATATGCTGGCTGTATAAATTATAGAAATCATCAGGCTCATACATATTACAATAATTTGAAGTTCCCCTGCATGTCATATAATAATTCTTTGCAGTATCTATCAAATCAGCGTTGCATGCTCCGGAAGGCCAGGCAAATGTTTCACAATGTTGTGAAGGAACCCTTGCATTAATCGTATCCCGTGAATCTTTTAATTCATGTTTGATACTATCCCATTTACTATTCAGAGCAAGAGTCAGCATATCAGGATGATTCTTGGAATGGCTTGCTATCTCATGACCTTCGGCTGCCATCATATTGGCAGTATCCCAGCCGGGAGCCCATCCTTTTCCTACCCTGTTAGTAACCCAGAAGTAGGTGGCCTTATAATTATGTTCATTCAGGATAGGCCTGGCAAGAGTGACCTGAAACCTGTAATTATCATCGAATGAAAATGTCATGGCGGCTGTTTTAAACCCTTTCCATGTCCCGATCTGGTAATCAAAATTCGATGATGAAACGTTGCTTTTACCGTCATTGAAGGCGGATAAAGAACTGTTAAGAATCAGTGTGAAAAATATAACAAAAAATCCGGTATATCCGGACTTTTTTAAAGTTAATGACAGGAAAATTCTACATAATAAACATGTCATGAGATCAGCTTTAGCTGTTATTTCACCGGAAATAAAATATCCGTTTCAACTTTTGAGGGATCCTTTTCGGTCATTGGATTGGTGATGTAAACTTCCCAAGGTCCGCCGGCAATCTGAAGCCCGGCTTCCTTCACATACTGGTGAAGGTTACGGTAAACGTCGGCTGTTTTGTCGTAAGGCCCGAAATAATATGCCTTTACAATGTTCATCGCAGGAAAGTTTTCGACTTTGACCCTGCCCTTCCCTTTATCGGCTTTTTCAACCGGGATTCCCATATTAAAAACGCTGTTCATTGTCACGGTGTCATATTTAATATAAATGGCAAACGGAGCACCCGTACATTTCAGTTTATTGGCTTTTACGTATCCCATGAGTTCTCCAAAGCCTTTACCCATGACCTGTGAATAGGTTTTTGGTCCTGCAGAATCCATGACTAGCAAGGCTACCTGTGCCTGCAAGGTGGTTTCTTCAATCCTTGGCCATGAAGCCCTTGTTTCGCAAACAGTTTTCAGTTTATTCATGCCTTTTGTAAAATCCGGCCCAAGCATTTTCTCAAGAAGCAGTCCGAAATACCGGGCTGCAGGATTATATCCAAGGTCCCCCTCATCAATCCAGGATACTTTGCTTGAATCTCCTGCAGTTTCAATGGTGATCCTGCCTTTTGACTGCCGCTTCCCTTTGTCAAATGCCAGGTCATATGCAAACAATTGCCCGGGTTTATATTCAGTGGCTGTCATTTGTCCATCACCCAGTATCTTGCCGTTCCATTTCCAGATGGTGCCCACCTGTCCTTCTTTTCCTATAAGTTCATATACTGCAGTAGAATCAAGAGCCTTTGTCCAGGGTTCCCAAAGGGACCATTTTTTAAAGTTACTTGTAAGATCATAGATCAGTTCAGGCTTGGCTTTAATGTAAACCGAATGTTCCACCTTATATGTTTTGGGTAAAAGGTAAGACACCAGGACCAGGACAAGGATGACTGCCAGAATCCAGATAAGGATTTTTTTAAATGTTTTCATACTTATATAGTTTTAAGTTGTTTCGTAATGTAAAATTAATCTAAAAACAGGTTAACGCACAACAAACAATCTTTAATTGCTATTTTTGCAGGCGAATAAAAAAACAACTATGAAAATTGCAGTTACCGGAGCCAATGGGCATGTAGGATATAATCTTTGTAAGTCATTGCTGGATAAAGGATTCCAGGTCAGGGCCCTCACCCATAAACATACCGAATCAATCAGTAAACTGGACCTTACCCTGGTAAAGGGCGACGTATTGGATAAGGCTTCCCTGCTTGACCTGATGGACGGGGTTGAAGTTGTCTTTCACCTGGCAGCGCAGATCTCCATCACCGGGGACCCTTCGGGGTCGGTCTTCAGGAACAATGCCGAAGGAACCAGGAATATGCTTATAGCTGCTAAGGACCGCAACGTCAAACGGTTTATCCATTTCAGCTCTATTCATGCTTTTTGCCAGGACCCACAGGAAAAGGCCCTGGATGAAAATCGTCCGCTGGTTGGCTCAGAGGCATTTGCCTATGATCGCAGCAAGGCCGAAGGCGAACGGGCCGTTATGGAAGCAGCCAGCAAAGGCTTTGATGCCGTTGTTCTTAGCCCGACAGCTATCATAGGGCCTGCAGACCCTGAACCCGGTCTTACAGGGAAAGCGGTGCTTCAGCTTATCAACCGTAAAATTCCCGCCCTGGTTCCCGGGGGATATAACTGGATCGATGTAAGGGATGTTGTATGCACTGCCATTTCGGCTATTGAAAAAGCAAGGCCCGGGCAAAAATACCTTGTTGCAGGGAAATGGCACAGCGTGCAGGAGCTTTCTGCTTGTGTGAAGAAACATTCGGGTGTGAATACTGTGCAAACCGTGCTACCTTTCTGGTCGGCAAAGGTTGGGTTGCCTTTCATTACAGCCTACAGTAAACTTACCGGCAATGAGCCACTTTATACCAAAGAATCCCTCGAGATCATAGCCAAGGGCAGCAGGTTTATCGACAATTCCAAATCAAGGTCGGAGCTGGGCCTCAATCCCCGTCCACTTGATGAAACCATCAAAGACCTTATCAGCTGGTTCAATCAAAATAATTATATAATCAAAAAAGCATGATTACTCCTTCCATATTTTATGTCATAGTATATATCTGGATCGCCATCGGCCTGGTGAGTTTTCCTTTTGTCCTCAGGTATGTTGCTCCTTACGGACGTCATACCTCATCAAAATGGGGAGCGATGATCAGCAACCGCTGGGGGTGGATCATCATGGAAGCCCCTGCCCTGCTTGTATTTGTTAGCTTTTTCCTGATGGGCTCACCTGCCCACAACGCCCCTACCTGGATCTTTTTCAGTCTGTATGCAATCCATTATATCAACCGCGATATCATTTTCCCTTTCAGGCTCAGGACCAAGGGAAAGAAAATGCCAATGGCTATCATGTTCATGGCTATTTTCTTCAACCTTGTAAACGGGTTCATCAACGGGTATTACCTCGGCAACCTGGCCGATGAACATACCGCTGCATG
>CAIJYT010000164.1 GCA_903824935.1 uncultured Bacteroidales bacterium
GCAGAAAGGAAAAAGAACAGGGAATTTAAAAAAATAACCGGGTATACCCTGTTTTTAAACATTTTTCCGGGTGTCAATATTTGTCAGCAACCGGAGGAACAATACCGGAGCTGTACTTCCCATCATCGAGTTTCTGCTTTACTTCGGAAAACGCGCTGATGGTATAACTTACATCCTCGAGAGTATGAGCAGCTGTGGGGATAAGCCGAAGCATGATCACTCCCTTGGGGACAACAGGATATGTTACCATTGAGCAGAAAATAGCATAATTTTCCCTCAGGTCTGCAACTATCTGTGTTGCTTCTCCAATCCCACCTTGTAAAAAGACAGGAGTAACGGGTGACTGGGTCCTGCCCAGGTCGAAACCTTTGGCCTTTAAGCCCGATTGCAATGCGTTGACAATAGTCCAGAGCTTGTCTTTGAGTTCAGGATGGTTCCTGATCAGTTCTATGCGTTTTAATGATCCGATGACCATGGGCATTGGAAGTGATTTCGCATATATCTGCGAACGCATGTTGAATGCAAGGGATTTTATAATCCTTTTTTCGGAAGCAACAAATGCGCCAATACCTGCCATAGCTTTTGCGAATGTCCCGAAATATACATCAACCTGGTCCATCACGGCTTGGTCCTCACTCGTTCCTGCACCTGTCCTGCCCATTGTGCCAAAACCATGGGCATCATCGATAAGCAGGCGGAACCCGTATTTTTCCTTGAACTGCAGAATGCCTTTCAGGTTTCCGCAATCCCCGGCCATTCCATAAACCCCTTCAGTAATCACCAGTATACCTCCCCCGGTCGTGTCGGCAAGTTTCCTTGCCCTCTTGAGCTGGTTCTCAAACTTCTCCATATCATTATGCGGGTATACAAAACGTTTGCCCAAATGCATTCTGAGTCCGTCAAGTATGCAAGCATGCGCTTCCGAATCGTAAACAACCACATCGTGCCGGTCAATGAGTGAGTCAATAATAGAGACCATCCCCATATAACCGAAATTCAGCAGGTAACTTGCTTCCTTATGTTCAAATGCAGCCAGTTCCTGTTCAAGCTGCTCATGGTATATGGTCTGCCCCGACATCATCCTGGCGCCCATGGGAGAAGCCAGGCCGTATTTTGCGGCAGCCTCGGCATCAGCCTGCCTTACTTCGGGATGATTGGCCAGGCCCAGGTAATTGTTGAGACTCCATACAAGCATTTCCCTTCCCTTGAATTTCATCTTATTAGATATATCGCCTTCCAGCTTGGGAAAGAAATAATACCCATAACCTATGTCGGCAAACTGTCCCAGCGCCCCCATGTTATTCACTACCTTATCGAATATGTCCACGTTGATACGATTTTAATTAATGAAGCGTTATCTAAATTGAAGGTGCGAAATTAGTATTATTTCGCCAAAAAAACGTACATTTGCACCATGAAATTACGGATATCAGTTCCGCTACTGCTTATACTTCTCCTATCCCTTGGTTCATGCTCTTATCAGAAGATACTTAAGAGCGGATCCATGGACGAGAAATATGATCAAGCAATGAAGCTTTATCATCAGAAAGATTATTCCCGCGCCCTCCAGCTTTTCGATCAGCTGATCAATGTGGTGCGGGCAACCGACAAATCACAGCGTATTTATTATTACTATGCGTATTGCTATTTTAACCAGAGGGATTTTACACTGGGTGCATATTATTTTAAACGCTACACCAGCAGCTTTCCAAATACTCCTGAAGCCGAGGAGTGTGCATATATGAGCGCATACTGCCTGTTCATGAATTCACCGACATTCACGCTGGATCAGACTAATACCTATGAGGCGTTGAAGGAACTCCAGCTTTTTACCAATACATATCCCACCAGCAAAAGGGTACCCGAATGCAATGATCTGATTGATAAACTCAGGGAGAAGCTTGCTTCCAAGGATCTCAGGATTGGCAAGCTGTATTACAGGATGGAGGATTTCTCAGCTGCCATCATGTGTTTCAATAACCTTCTTAAAGAATATCCCGAGACAAAAGACAAGGAAGAGATACTGTTCCTCACCATTAAATCATATTACAAATATGCAAAGGAAAGTATTGAAGATAAAAAGAAGGACAGGCATTCAAAGACCCTGCAGGCTTATAACGAGTTTATTCAGCAATATCCCGAGAGCAAGTTCCTGCTTGAGGCGAATGATCTGAAAGCGAGGAATCAGAAGGAACTGGATGCACTTTATGCACGAGAGCAGTTAAAATTAATTCAGTTAAACCAGGAACCCAATAAAGCAAAACAATAAAATGGATTATAAAAAGATCAAGACCGATGTCAACGCAGTGACACGTAACATAGAGGATTTTACCAACGGCACCGGAAACGTTTATGAAACGGTTTCTATTCTTTCAAAACGTGCAAACCAGGTAGGGCTTGAAATGAAGGAGGAGCTTAACCAGAAGCTCTCCGAATTCGCGACTACCACCGACAATCTCGAAGAGGTGTTTGAAAACCGTGAGCAGATTGAGATCGCCAAGTACTACGAGCATCTGCCCAAACCAACACTGATTGCCGTACATGAATATATCCATGGTGAGATTTATTTCAGGAATCCTCATAAGGAGAGACCTGACGAGTTCTGATATATAATTTCGGGAACATGCTTAAAGGGAAAAAGATCGTTGTCGGAGTTACAGGCAGCATCGCAGCCTATAAAACTCCTCTTCTTGTAAGGATGCTTGTAAAAGAAGGCTGCGAGGTAAAAGTCATAATGACGCCTGTATCGAAAGACTTCGTCACCCCCTTAACACTGGCAACCCTGTCAAGAAATGCAGTGATTATTGAACCTTTCCGTGCTGCCAGCGGGGAATGGAGCAATCATGTCGAACTGGGGCTGTGGGCCGACGCCATGATCTTTGCACCTGTGACAGCAAATACACTGGGCAAAATGGTGAACGGTATTGCAGATAATTTTGTGATCACCGCCTACCTGTCTGCAAGATGTCCTGTCTTTATTGCCCCGGCAATGGACCTTGACATGTTCAACCATCCTTCGACCAGGAAAAATATTGACTTGCTCAGGTCATATGGCAATTTTATCATTGAACCCCAGACAGGGGAACTTGCCAGCGGACTGTCAGGCCCGGGCAGAATGGAGGAACCTGATAAGATCATGGCTATCTTTAAAACCTTTTTTGCAAGGCAGAACCAGCTGGCAGGTATAAATGTCCTGATTACCGCAGGCCCAACCATTGAGCGCATTGACCCTGTTCGGTATATCAGCAATTTTTCTTCAGGGCTAATGGGAGTTGCCCTTGCCAATGAAGCAAGGTCCAGGGGCGCAGAAGTTACCCTGATTACCGGCCCCAAACATCCACTTACATTAGCCGGTGGTATTAAGGAAGTCAAGGTGGAATCGGCTGATGAAATGTATAATGCCTGCATGAAGTCATTCCCAAAATATGAATTTGTGATCATGGCTGCTGCTGTGGCTGATTATACTCCTGATAAAACTGCGTCAAACAAAATAAAAAAGACCAGGGAAAATCTTTCGGTTGATTTGCATTCCACTACGGACATCCTTAAGAAAATGGGCCAGATAAAGAAACCAGGGCAGGTTGTGGTGGGTTTTGCGCTTGAGACCGAAAATGAAGTTGCAAACGCTGAAAAAAAGCTAAAAAGCAAAAACCTTGATTTTATCATCCTTAATTCCCTCAGGACCAGAGGTGCAGGTTTTGGCACACCCACAAATAAAATAACCATCCTGAATCCCAAGGGGATCATTCACCAGGGAACTGTCAAACCCAAAGAAGAAGTTGCCAAAGATATCTGGGACATTATTTCCAAAAAATGAAACGATTACTCCTCATCCTGCTGGTCACCATCCTGGCCGTTTCTTCCCAGGCCCAGGAAATGAACTGTATTGTAAGCGTTTCTGCACAGCAGATCGAAGGGACCGACAAACGTGTATTTGAGACCCTGCAGAATGCCATTTATGAGTTTATGAACAACCGTAAATGGACCAATTATAATTTCAGGGTGGAAGAGAGGATTGAATGTACCATGCTTATCACGATAAATCAGCGTCTAAGTGCGGATGAATTTTCGGGTAATATCAATCTGGTATTAAGAAGGCCGATCCTGAACTCAGCTTACAATTCGGTTCTCCTTAATTATGTCGACAAAGGGTTCCAGTTCAGGTATACCGAATTCCAGCCCCTTGATTATAACGACGGGACTTTCACTTCAAACCTTACTTCTGTCATTGCTTATTATACCTATCTGTATCTTGGCCTTTACTTCGATTCGTATTCCCAAAACGGAGGACAGGCTTTCCTTGTTAAAGCTCAGGAAGTTGTCACTTCTGCACAAAATGCCAATGAACCTGGGTGGAAAGCATTTGACGGAACCCATAACCGTTACTGGATGGTTGAGAACTTCCTGAATCCCAGTAACTCAGCCCTCAGGGATTTTTATTATAAATATCACCGGCTCGGCCTTGACCAGATGTATGAAAAAGTGGATGCAGGAAGGGAAGCCTGCACTCAGTCATTTGACGGGATTAAAACCTTGTTTAACACAAAACCAGACTTGTTCGCTCTTCAGCTTATCATCGATGCCAAACGTGATGAGTTCATTAATGTCTATTCCGACCAGAAGGTGCCGCCTACTGAAAAAGCCACAGTGGTAAATATTTTTAAAGAAATTGACCCGGCAAACGGATCAAAGTACCAGGCAATTCTGGAAAATAAGTAATTCAAACTTTAATTGCAGCGATGCTCAGGAAGCTGTCGATAGATAATTACATCCTGATCCATGACCTGGAAATTGATTTTTTTTCAGGTTTCAGCGTCATAACAGGTGAAACGGGTTCTGGCAAATCGATACTGCTTGGCGCCCTTAACCTTATCCTGGGGCAACGAGCTGACAATTCATCCCTGCTTGATAAAACAGGCAAATGCATAGTTGAAGGCCAATTTATAATCAAAGGTTACAATCTTGAATCCTTCTTTTCGGCCCACGATCTTGACTATGAGGATATTGCAGTACTCAGGCGGGAGATCAACCAGAATGGAAAATCCAGGGCCTTCATCAATGATACACCGGTGAACCTGTCTCTCCTGAAAGAACTGGGTGACAAATTAGTGAACATACATTCACAGAATTCGGTGATAACTCTCAATGAGGCTGATTTTCAATTAGCAATCCTCGACAGTTATGCTGGACAGACCGAAGCGTTAACGTCTTACCAGCTTGAATACAAGCATTTTTCACAACTAAGAAAGGAACTTGAAGAGTGTAAAAGCCGGGAAGCAAGAACAAAAGGAGAGCTTGATTATTACCGTTTCATGCATGATGAGCTTCTAAAAGCAACCCTTAAAGATGGAGAGCAGGAGGAGTCAGAACAAAGGCTTGATATCCTGTCACATGCAGAAGAAATAAAAAGCAACCTGTTTATAACTGCAGAGAAGTTAGGCAGGGCTGAATTGAATATACTGTCGATGCTGAATGAAGTGATTGCGGGTCTGATCCCAGCCACTAAATATCATCCTGCCATAGAAGACCTGGCATCCAGAATGAAAAACAACCAGATCGACCTTAAAGACATCCTTAAAGATGTTGAAAAGCTTGAAGAAGATGTACAGTTCGACCCTGAGGAACAGCTAAGACTGAGTCAAAGAATTGACCTTATTTTCAGGCTGGAAAAGAAACATCAGGTTCAAAGTATAAAAGAGCTTTTCAATGTTATTGCAGATATTGAAGATAAGATAAATATAGATGATAACCTGGAGCAAAAGATTAAGTCTCTTGAAGATGAAATT
Organism: uncultured Bacteroidales bacterium; assembly: GCA_903824935.1. Classification (GTDB taxonomy): domain Bacteria; phylum Bacteroidota; class Bacteroidia; order Bacteroidales; family FEN-979; genus CAIRDP01. Next base: position 5,787 of record CAIJYT010000164.1, read on the forward strand.
ACCCAGGTTTACCAGGCCCTTTTCCAATCAGCTTCGAAAATATCCGAAGCCCGCAAAGCAATCAGATCAAAGTTTGAGAATGAAGTCACCGATAGGCTCGGCCAACTTGGAATGCCGGCATCAAAATTCATTGTCGATATAAAACCCTTAACAGGGATCTCAATGAACGGCATTGACCAGGTTTGTTTTATGTTCTCGGCAAACAAGGGAATATTGGTCAGCGAGGTGTCAAAAGTTGCCTCTGGTGGGGAACTTTCACGTTTAATGCTGACTATCAAATCGATGGTAAGCAGGAAGAACCTTTTACCGACAATTATTTTTGATGAGATTGATAATGGTGTTTCAGGAGATATTGCCGGAAAGGTTGGTAATATTCTCAAGGGGATGTCGTCGGAAATGCAGGTGATAGTAATAACCCACTTACCTCAGATAGCAGGTAAAGGAGAGCATCATTATAATGTATTTAAATCTGAAGGCAGTGATATAACAATGACGCTGATCAGGAAGTTAAAGAACAACGAAAGGGTGGAGGAGATAGCTAAAATGATGAGTAATGAAAATATTACTGCCGCGGCAATGAAAACTGCCAGGGAATTGCTTGCGAGCTGAGAAACTAACTCATGCCACTTATTTTAAAAGTTTAAGTAATTTCTATAAGTTATTATTTATTAAGATTTTAACAAAATGTCATATAACTTACTAAAAGGAAAAAAAGGAATCATTTTCGGAGCTCTTGACGAACAGTCGATTGCCTGGAATGTTGCTGTAAAAGCTTTTGAGGAAGGCGCAGTTTTCACGCTTTCAAACACGCCCCTTGCCCTAAGGTTTGGGAATCTCAGAGACTTATCGGCACAGTGCAATGCAGAGATCATACCTGCTGATGCCACGAGTGTAAGTGATCTCGAACAGGTGATCAGCCGTTCCATGGAAGTTCTCGGTGGCAAGGTTGATTTTATCCTGCATTCCATCGGGATGTCCCTGAACGTGAGAAAAAGCAGGGAATACGATGATCTTGATTATGATTTTTACAGAAAGACCATTGATATTTCAGCCATGTCATTTCACAAAATGATACAGGTTGCAAAGAAACTTGATGCCATCAGCGAATGGGGATCCATTGTTGCTCTCTCGTATATTGCTGCTCAAAGGACATTATACAGGTACAATGATATGGCCGATGCGAAGGCCATGCTTGAATCCATCGCAAGGAGTTTCGGATATATTTATGGCAGGGAGAAGAATGTGAGGATCAACACGATATCCCAATCTCCTACCAGGACAACGGCAGGCAGCGGGGTCAAGGGAATTGATGCACTTATTGATTTTACAGAAAGGATGTCGCCATTGGGAAATGCAACTGCCCGGGAGTGCGCCGATTTTTGCATTGTCCTGTTCTCAGACCTTTCTAGAAAGGTGACGATGCAGAATATATTCCACGACGGAGGTTTTTCAAGCATGGGTATGAGCCTGAAAGCGATGACACAGTATAAAAAAAGTCTTGAAGACGAGTGATGGTTTTCGCTTTCCCGGTTACCTTTTTTATCTTACATTTGCACCCGAAAAAATTGAGGAATGAATATACTTGTTTGCATTAGCAATGTTCCTGACACCACCACCAAGGTGAAGTTTATCGATGAGTCCAAAAAGCTCGATACAACAGGAATTCAGTGGGTTATTAATCCCTGGGATGAATTATCCCTTACCAGGGCCCTGGAACTTAAAGACGATCCTTCAAAGGGGATACAGAAAGTTACAGTTGCTCATGTTGGGCTCGCAGGTTCTGAACCTACCATAAGAAAGGCGCTGGCCATAGGGGCCGATGACGCAATTCGCGTGAATGCTGACCCTGCCGACGGTATTTTTGTCGCTGCCCAGCTTGCAGAGGTTTTGAAAACGGAAGCCTACGACATTATTTTATGCGGCATTGAATCAAGTGACTACAATGGTTCAATGGTAGGAGGGATGCTCGCAGAATTTCTTGACATTCCTTCTGTGTCTTCAGTCTCGGCCCTTGGGATCGAGGAAGGGCATGTTATCCTTACGAGGGAAATTGACGGAGGTAAAGAAGTTCTCAGCACTCCTGTTCCTGTTGTTGCAATCGTTCAGAAAGGAATTGCCAAAGAACCAAGGATAGCAGCAATGAGGGGAATCATGATGGCCAGGACGAAACCTGTCAGGGTTTTCGAACCCACGGGAAGCGGTCCAATGACTGAACTGGTGAATTTTGAAAAACCCAAGCCCCGTGCTGCCTGCAAATACATTGACCCTGAGAACCCCGGGCAACTTGTTGAGCTTCTTCAGAATGAGGCCAAGATTATTTAATTTTTGTAAAATAATAGTTTAATATCACATTATGAGTGTTTTAGTATTCGTTGAAAATTGGGATGGAAAGTTCAAGAAACTTTCTTTTGAGCTTGTTTCCTATGCTTCCAGGCTTGCCGAAATGCTGGGTTCCTCAGCGATTGCAGTATCCATTGGAAAAGTTGAAGATGCTGAGCTTTCAAAACTGGCTTTCAACGGTGCTTCAAAGATTATAAGTATAGAGGGTGAACAGTTCAATATTCTTGACAACCAGAATTTTGCCTCAGCAATTGCAGAGGTTGCTGTGAAAGAGAATGCAAAGGTTGTTGTACTTTCAAATAATAATATAGGTAAAGCCATTGCCCCGAGGGTTGCTGTAAAGCTGAAAGCAGGACTTGGTGCAGGTGTAAGCCACCTTCCTGTTTCTGTCGATCCCTTCGTTGTCTATAAAAAAGTCTTTTCAGGTAATGCCTTTGCGAATATTACAATAAAATCGGAAGTCAAGGTTCTGACGCTTGCGCAGAATTCTTTTGAACTTATCGAAAAGCAGCTTCCCCTGGTGATTGAAAAAGCAGCAGTTCAGGCTATCCCATGTAAAACATCGATAAAAGACACCCAGAAGCAGACCGGTAAGATATTATTGACCGATGCAGATATAGTTGTATCCGGAGGCCGCGGGATGAAGTCGCCTGATAACTGGGCACCTCTGGTTGAACTTGCCGGGATACTCGGCGCTGCTACTGCATGTTCCAGGCCTGTATCCGACGAAGGCTGGCGCGGTCATGATGAACATACCGGGCAGACCGGCAAGATCATTGCCCCGAATCTTTATTTTGCGATTGGCATTTCTGGTGCAACCCAGCATCTTGCAGGCGTTAGCGGATCAAAATATATTGTTGCAATCAACACCGATAAAGATGCTCCAATATTTGAAGCAGCCCAGTATGGGATAATCGGGGATGCACTTAAAGTCTTGCCGAAGCTTGTAGAAGCATTCAGAGAGGTAAAAGGGAAATAAAACCAGGCATGCTTAAACAGATCGTTTTTTCCCTGATCCTGCTTTTGACTCTAGGAATATTTTCATATTCAGCGATCCGTTACATCAGATTTTTCAGATTAACCAAAACCGGATTTCCTGTCAGGAACATTGCCAGGAGATTCGGCATTATGATGAAGGTGGCCATTGGCCAGACAAAGATATTCAGGTTTCCATTTGTTGGATTACTTCACGCCCTTGTTTTCTGGGGTTTCTGCGTGATACTGATCGGGAGCATCGAGATGATTATCGACGGGGTCTCAGGAACCGAGAAAGCCCTGGGTTTCCTTGGCATTTTCTATAATATTATCATGGGGAGCGGGGATGTGTTTGCCCTGCTTATTACCATAGCTATCCTGGTCTTCCTGGGACGCAGGTTTTTTATGCATGTCAAACGGTTTCAGGGTGTTGAGATGAAACACGTTTCTCATATAGATGCCAATATTGCGCTAAGCCTCATTCTTTTACTGATGATCTCCCTGATGGGCATGAATTCATTCTATGTTCTCATGCAAACGCTTATTTCTCCCTATGCAGGACAACTTCCTGAGGGGATCACACATTGCCCTGCAGGGACAATCCTCTGTTTCTACCCCGTCGGTTCCTTTTTTGCGGGGCTCATGGCTGGCAGCATTTCACCTGAGGCAGCCATTGTCCTTTACCAGGTCTTCTGGTGGTCGCATATCCTCCTGATCTTCCTGTTTGCAAATATCCTGCCATATTCCAAGCATTTCCATGTTTTCATGTCGGTACCCAATGTTTTCTTATCAAGGCTTGAACCTCTTGGAAAGCTGAGGAATATGGACAATGTCACGCGGGAGGTAAAGCTTATGCTTGACCCCGGGGCCCCATTGCCTGCGATTCTCCCGGAACATGCAGTTGAAAGGTTTGGTGTTAAAGATGCCGAAGACGTGATCTGGAAAAATTATTTTGATTCCCTGGCCTGCACAGAATGCGGGCGTTGCACCTCGGTCTGCCCTGCGAATATTACTGGCAAGAAGCTTTCACCCCGCAAGATCATGATGGATCTCAGGGCCAGGATGAAGGAAAAAGGCCCGGGGATGGTAAAGAACCCACATGAATATAATGACAAGAGATCCCTAATAAGGGATTACATCTCAGAAGAGGAGCTTTGGGCATGCACCACCTGCAATGCCTGTGCCATGGAATGCCCCATCAACATAAATCATCCGGGCCTTATCGTTGATATTCGCAGGTACCTGGTCATGGAAGAAGCCTCGGCCCCCGGCCAGCTCAAGGCCATGTTCAGTTACATAGAGAATAACGGTGCCCCCTGGCAATTCTCGAAAGGCGACCGCATGGTATGGGCCGACCAACTCGAAATTAATAAACATTAAGGGGATAGTTTGAATGAGTGAAAGGATAAAGATTCAGGTTCCTGTGATGGCCGACCTTTTTGCAAAGGGAGAGAAGCCTGAATTTTTATTCTGGGTAGGATGCTCTGGCGCTTTTGACGAAAGGTATAAGAAAGTTTCCAGGGCCTTTGCGAAAATTCTAAGCCACCTGGAAGTCAGTTATGCAGTGCTTGGAGTTGAAGAGAGCTGCACCGGTGATCCTGCCAGACGGGCCGGGAATGAAATGCTTTACCAGATGCAGGCCCTGCAGAACATAGAATTGTTTAAAAAATACGGGATTGGCAAGATACTGACCATTTGTCCCCATTGTTACAATATCTTTAAAAATGAATACCCCGACCTGGGAGGCCGTTATGAAGTGGTGAGCTACGTCCATTTCCTTGATGAAATGCTGGGGAACGGAAAACTCAAGCTGACTAAAGAGGTTTTCGGTAATTGCAAAGTCACGTATCACGATCCATGTTACCTCGGAAGAGCAAATGATATTTATGAGGAACCAAGGAACATCCTTAAGCACATCAGTTCTCATTATACAGAAATGGAAAGGAATCACAGTTCCTCGCTTTGCTGTGGAGGAGGAGGAGGACAGATGTTCAAGGAAGCGGAGCCCGGCAACAAGGAAGTCTATGCTGAGCGGACAGAGGATGTGCTGAAGACAGGAGCTGCCTTCGTTGCAACAGCCTGCCCTTTCTGCATGAATATGATCACCGACGGAATAAAATACAAAAACAAAGAAACTGAGATCAGGAACCTGGATATAGCAGAGATGATCTCATTTTCATTAAAATTGTAAGGATTAATTATAAACCAGACCAATGGAAAACCAGCAAGTATTGAAAAGCGGCGAATTTCTTGTTCGCGAGATCACTCCCTCAGAAATTTTTATCCCCGAGGAATTTAATGAAGAGCAGTTAATGATAGCCCAGACAATCCGCGATTTTCTTCAGACCGAATTATATCCTATTGTGGATAAGCTTGACGCTCCTGACATCAACCTGATGAAGGCCACGCTTAAGAAAGCCGGCGAGCTTGGACTGATGGGTATTGCTATTCCGGAGGAATATGGAGGATTCGGACAGTCGTTTGTGACACAGATGCTTGCAGCCGAGACAGTTGGTGCAGGTTATTCGTTTTCGGTTGCCTTCATGGCTCATACCGGTATCGGCACTCTTCCCATCATGTATTACGGGACTGAAGAGCAGCGCCAGAAATATGTTACCAGGCTGGCGACAGGGGAGTTCCTTGGCGCTTATTGCCTTACTGAACCAGGTGCAGGAAGCGACGCCAACTCGGGCAAGACCCAGGCTGTGCTTTCGGAAGACGGCCAGCATTATATTCTGAATGGCCAGAAAATGTGGATCACCAATGCCAATTTCGCCGACACCCAGGTGGTATTTGCGAAGATCGACAGGGACAGGGTGCTTTCGGCTTTTATCGTCGAAAAGACTTTTCCCGGTGTGACCGTTAATCCTGATGAACATAAGATGGGGATCAAAGGCTCTTCCACAGCCCAGATCTTTTATACCGATGTGAAGGTGCCTGTTACAAACCTGATCGGCAGCAGGGGAGAAGGTTTCCGTATTGCCCTGAGCATACTTCACATGGGCCGTATAAAACTCGGCGCCAATGTTCTCGGGGCAAGCAAAAAAGCCATCAACGATTCGGTAGGCTACGCCAACGAGCGCAAGCAATTCGGTGTACTGATATCCACCTTCGGATCAATAAAATATAAACTTGCTGAGCAGGTGATTCGTACTTTCGCCCTTGAATCAGCCATTTACAGGGTGAGCAGGGATATCGACATCCAGATAGAAAAAAATAAAGCCGAAGGAATGGATAAAGGCCGTGCCAGCATAGAAGGCATAAGCCATTATGCAGTGGAAGCCGCCATCCTCAAGGTTTACGGTTCCGAAGTCCTGGATTTTGTGATCGATGAAGCGGTACAGATCCACGGCGGGATGGGATATTCGGCCGAAATGGCTGTTGAAAGGGGATACCGGGATTCAAGGATAAACAGGATCTTTGAAGGGACCAACGAAATCAACAGGCTCCTTGTTGTGGATACAGCTATGAAACGTGCCATGAAGGGCGACTTTGACCTTAGCGGTGCAGCCGAAAAAGTGATGGCCAACCCTGAACAGGCTGCAGAACCCAGGCTGTCATCCGAAGGCTATTATGAAGAGAAAATGAGGTACCTGCGCAACTTCAAGAAAGCAATTCTTATTGCCATACAGGGGGCTTCAAAGGTCTTTGATAAAAAACTGGTCCAGGAACAGGAAGTTCTGAACAGCATTTCCGATATGGTCATTGAAGTATACATTGCCGAATCAACTGCGCTCAGGGTGAACAAGCTTGAGACGATGAAAGGCGCAGATGCCGTGGCTTTATACAGGGATATCCTTGATGTCCTGGTTTATGATGCCTCCGACAAGATCCGTAAAGCAGGCTGCGATGCAGTGAACTGTTTTGCTGAGGGTGATCAGGTAACAAAACTTGTCAATGCGATTCAGTCGCTGAGCATTGTTGCCGGGCTTAATGTTAAAGAAGCACGCAGGCGAATTGCTGCAAAGCTCATTGAGGAAAACCAATATAAATTTTAAATACAGATCATTAAAAAACTATCATAATTTACCTTACTTTTGCATTGAAAAATAAGTACTTCCATCAAAAGGCGGTGAACCTTTACCTTATATGAACGGCCCGTTGTTTAATTATATTCTTCTTGCAAGGACAGCCAAGGACAGCACTTCGTTCGATCCGAGCATGCTGTATCTGATACTTGCACTGGTCGGGCTTTTTCTGCTGGTGCTGTTGCTTGTTTTCACAAGAGCCAGGTTACTCCCCCTGATCAAACTTGGGTACATCAACCTGGTCTACGGTCGTTTCAGTTTTGAATTCCTCGAGTTTTTCAAGGATAACAACCTCAGGAATCCCCATAACAATTGTATCAAGGATGAGATCTCCATGCATTTCTATACATTTTACAAAGCCAGGAGGGACGCCTTGTTTTTTACAACAGAAACTAAGATTGAATTCGGTGATATCCCTTTCTTAATGAATTACAAGAAGCTCATCAAGGTGAAGGGAGAGCCTGAATGCATCAATGTGTCAAAATTTGGCAATCACAGGGTGAAACTGGTCGGGTTTAACGAAACCCTTCAGAATCTGAAGATGAAATCGATGTTCTATTTCCTTGGAGAGGTTTTCGTGATGGGGGAATATCATTTCATGGATATCAGCAAGGTCAGGATCGCCGATATTATTTCTCCTCTCTCGGGCAAGTACCTTAAAGGGCAAACTATTGAATCGGATAATTTTTATATCACAGACCCGCAGGGCGATAAGATCAATTATGAGAACAACGGGTTTTCGATCACCGTACGTTATTACTTCAGGGGGGATGCTGCAGTGAACCAGATTCTCGACCAGGTGTTCTCAGGTGTGGGCGATAACGGTCAAGCCCTGATCGATACTATGAAACATGAAGAATTGCTGAACCGCTTCTAGCTTTCCGGTTCCACGGCGGGCAAAGCTGCTTCGGCCTTGCTTACAGTTACAACTACATCCGATTTATCCTTGTCGATATCCAGTGTGAGAATATCATTGGGCGTAAGCTTGGTTTTGATAACCTCTTCGGCAAGCACATCTTCAATGTACTTCTGGATTGCACGTTTGAGAGGCCTTGCGCCAAACTGGGCATCCCATCCTTTTTCGGCAATGAAATCCTTGGCTTCGGTAGTAATAACGACCTGGTAACCAATATTCTTGATGCGTTTGAACAGGTGTGCCAGTTCAATGTCGATGATCTTGTGAATATCTTCCTTTTCAAGGGAGTTGAAGATGATGACATCGTCGATACGGTTCAGAAATTCAGGAGCAAATGTCTTTTTAAGGGCATTCTCGATCACACCCCGGGTATTGTCGGCGGTGGAATCCATTTTAGCTTTGGTCATGAAACCAACACCCTGGCCGAAATCCTTCAGCTGGCGTGAGCCGATATTTGAAGTCATGATCACTATTGTATTCTTGAAATCGACCCTGCGGCCGAAACTGTCGGTGAGCTGACCGTCGTCAAGAACCTGCAGCAGAAGGTGAAACACGTCAGGATGTGCTTTTTCTATTTCATCAAGGAGGATGATGGAGTAGGGGCGGCGACGGATCTTCTCGGTGAGCTGTCCGCCTTCCTCATAACCTACATATCCCGGAGGCGCTCCGATGAGCCGAGATACTGCAAACTTCTCCATGTATTCGCTCATGTCGATGCGAACCAGGGCATCTTCCGTATCGAAAAGGTATTTCGAAAGGATCTTGGCAAGATGGGTTTTGCCAACCCCGGTAGGTCCGAGGAAAATAAAAGTGCCAATAGGTTTGTTGGGGTCTTTAAGCCCGGCCCTGTTGCGGCGTATGGCTTTAACAACTTTCTTTATAGCTTCATTCTGGCCTATCACCGAATTCGCCAGCTCACCTTCCATATTGATCAGCTTTTCGCTCTCGTTCTTGGCGATGCGCTGCACCGGGATGCCTGTCATCATTGCAACTACTTCTGCAACATTCTCTTCACTAACGGTTTCACGGTTTATCCTGGCCTGTTCCTCCCATTTTTTCTTTTCCTTCTCGAGGTTGTCCTGGAGTTTTCTCTCGGTATCACGAAGGTCTGCAGCTTCCTCAAATTTCTGGCTGTTGATAGCGTCCATCTTTTTCTTCCGTGCCTCTTCTATCTGACTTTCGATAGTAATGATCTCCTGGGGAACATTGATATGGGTGATATGCACCCTGGCACCTGCCTCGTCTAAAGCATCAATTGCTTTATCGGGAAGGTACCTGTCGCTCAGGTAGCGGTTGGTAAGTGAGACACAGGCTTTGATGGCTTCATCAGTATATTTAACAAGGTGGTGGTCTTCATATTTTTCCTTGATGTTCTGAAGGATCTCAATGGTTTCATCAGGATCGGTAGGGTCTACCAGTACTTTCTCAAACCTTCTTTCCAGGGCGCCGTCCTTTTCGATGTACTGCCTGTACTCGTCGAGCGTGGTTGCACCGATGCACTGCAGCTCGCCCCTCGCAAGGGCCGGCTTGAACATATTCGACGCATCAAGCGAGCCGGAAGCATTGCCCGCGCCCACTATGGTGTGGATCTCATCTATGAAAAGGATGATATTCGGGTTCTTTTCAAGTTCATTCAAAACAGCTTTCATCCTTTCTTCGAACTGCCCCCTGTACTTCGTACCTGCAACTAATGACGCCAGGTCAAGAGAAACAAGACGTTTATTAAATAAAGCCCTTGAAACTTTTCTTTGTACAATTCTCAAAGCAAGCCCCTCTGCAATGGCAGACTTTCCGACTCCCGGTTCACCTATCAGGATAGGGTTGTTCTTCTTGCGGCGGCTGAGAATTTGGGCAATGCGCTGAAGTTCCTTCTCCCTTCCTACGATGGGGTCGAGGCGGCCTTCCTCGGCAGCCCTTGTAATATCCCTTCCGAAATTATCAAGAACGGGTGTTTTCGACTTGGCTTCGCCTGTACGCTTTGGGGTGGATATAAACGATTTTCCGCTTTCTTCCTGCTCTTCGTCTTCTTCATCCTTGGGAAGTATGTTCTGAGGAGGCATGGGTTTGTCTTCCCTGCCCGAGGTCATGATAGCTCTAAGCTCTTCCTTGAAACTGTCATAGGATATGCCAAAATTGCCGAATGTCTTGGTGACAAGATTGTTCTCGTCTTTTAAAATGGCAAGCAAAAGGTGCTCGGTGCCTATAAGTTCACTGTTAAAGACCTTTGCTTCAAGGTATGTGATCTTAAGTGCTCTCTCTGCCTGCTTGATCAGGGGAATGTTCTCCGCGCCTACAGGGCGCTCTTTATGACTTGCGACAGCCTGCTCTATCTTGATCCGGATTTCCTTAAGATCAGCTCCAAGATTTCTCAATATCTTGATAGCCAGTCCTTCACCTTCACGTATGATACCAAGGATCAGGTGTTCAAGACCGATATAGTCGTTACCCAACCTCTGTGCTTCCTCTCTGCTGTATATTAAAACGTCTTTGACGCGTTGCGAAAACTTAGCCTCCATGAATTATTTCTTTATAAATTAATAACGGTGCAGGTGTTTCAAAAAACATATAAGGATACGAATAATTATGAACCTGTTTCTTATGATTTACAAAAATCAAGCCAGATTTTTTACCCGGTTAATTTGACAATGTGCCAAAAGTACAATCGAAATTGTAAGGATCATAATGAAAGGCCTTTAATTATTAACATTTCCGTGTTCATAAGAGTGTAAAATATTAACGTTTTTTTTCATGGTTA
>CAIJYT010000165.1 GCA_903824935.1 uncultured Bacteroidales bacterium
CACCCTGGCTTACGGCGGCCTCAGCAATTTCGGTCAAGAGGTGGTGCAGGAGATGAACCGCCTGGGTGTCATGATCGATGTATCACATATCTCCGATAAATCCTTTTACGAGGTGCTTCATCTTTCGAAAACCCCTGTCATTGCTTCGCACTCCTGTTCACGCGCCCTTTGCGACAATCCCAGGAACCTCACCGATGAGATGCTGAAGGCGCTTTCGGCCAACGGGGGTGTCGTTCAGATGTGCATACTCAGCACTTATGTGAAAGCAGACCCTAATCCTGCAAGAGATTCGGCCAGGGCTGCCCTGGGCAGGAAATACCATAATTTCGAGAACCTCTCGAAAGATGAGAAGAAAGCTGCGCACAATGACTGGAATTCACTCGATGAGCATTATCCCCCTCGTCTTGCCACGGTAAGCGATGTGGTTGACCATATAGATCATATGGTGAAGATTGCAGGGATAGACCATGTGGGGATTGGAACCGATTTTGATGGGGGCGGAGGTGTGAAAGGCTGCAATAACGTGAGTGAGATGGGGAATATCACCTTTGAACTGGTTAAACGGGGGTACTCTGAGTCACAGATAAAAAAGATCTGGGGAGGTAACCTGATGAGAGTCATGAACCAAAACCTTGAACATGCCGGCAAATAAAATTTCTTTTAAGACTGCGCTGGAGGACGGCAACCTGAAAGCCATACGCAGTATAGCGAAATCCGATCTTCACAACCACGCCATGCTTGGGGGCAAAGCCTCGGTGATTCAGAAATTTTACGGGCAGAAACTTCAGCCTTTCCGTGCCGGCCATATGGGGATAGAACCACTGAACCGCTGGATTGGCGAGGTGTATGCACCTTTCCTGAGAAAAGAGGGAGCTTTTGAAAAAGCCATCGAAGCCGCGTTCGTGCAAGCGAAACACGACGGGGTGAAGGTTCTCGAAATGAGCATGGACGGGTTCTTCGGAAGTCTGTTCAACATTTCACCCGAAAGGGCCGTTGAATCGCTCAAACACTACCATGCCCTGATCGCGCCTGAGATTGATTTCAGGCCCGAACTCGGGTTTCCAAAGACCCTGTCGTTGCGCACCATGCTCAGGCACCTGGAACCTTTTCTTGCATTTGATTATTTTAAAAGCCTTGACCTGTATGATGACGAGAAAGCCCAGCCGCTAGAGAATTTTCGTGAACTCTTCCTGTTTGCCCGTAAGGCCGGCCTTAAGCTTAAAGCCCATGCAGGGGAGTTTGGGGATGCCAAATCGGTAAGGCTGGCAGTGGAAGTCCTTGGACTTGATGAGGTTCAGCATGGCATAGGCGCGGCAGATTCGCCTGAGGTCATGCGCTGGCTTGCCTCGAATTCAATACGGCTGAACGTTTGTCCCGAAAGCAATATCAAATTGAAAAGGGTAAAGTCGTATAGGACGCATCCCATCAGGATCCTTTTCGACCACGGGGTTAAAGTGACTGTTAATTCCGATGATGCCTTGCTGTTCAGGGCGGGGGTTTCGCAGCAGTTCCTAAGGTTGTATAAAAGCGGATTGTTCAGTACCTCCGAGCTTGAAACCATCAGGCTTAACGGGATGTCGTGAAAGGCAATGCTGAAAACCGAAGGCTCCGGTCTGTGACCATGGTCTGGCAGGAAAACCCTGCCTATGGTTTCCTGGCTTTCTTCAGCGTCCCGAAATACTCTATGATCTTTCTCAATGTGTTGTGCTGCAGCGTCAGGTAAAGTATCAGCGACATCAGCCATAAGGCAGCGGCGTTGAACCAGAAAGTGCCAATCTCAAACGAACCAATATACTTCACCGGGGTATAAAAATGCCCTCTTCCCGTTCTTGACACAGGATCCATGAAAACAGGGTCTTTTTTCCGTATCAGCTTATCCCTGCCTTTCATGATCTTGTCGGTGGAAGCGTTATTAAGTACAAGGTCGGCGAGATTCTCATTGTAATAATCCTGTTTCAGCGTATACACCGCATCCTGGCCTTTCAGGCTGACGAGTTTCTGGTATATGGCATCATGCCTGTTGTTGGCAGCATTCAGGCGGGCCGAGAATACCACACTCAGCGAATCGAGATAAGACCTGAGTATCATGCTGTACTGGTCGGTGAGGAGAGCCGGGGTAAGCGGGCTTTTCAAAATACTCCTGCTGAACCCTGCCTCTTTTTCAAGGCTGCCCGTCTCATAACTGATGATCGCAAGGTTTTGTTCTGTTTTTTTTGTGTCAAGCCGTTTGATGATGTTCATCCTCGACTCGTTCAGCATTTCCTGGAGGGCAGGGATGCGAAGAGCCGTTATATAGCTGTACTGGGAGATCTCCTTGTCGGCTTTGTAAAATTGTTTCTCGTAACGGTTGCCGGTGAACTGTTCTACGGCCATGGCCTCGAAACTCCAGCGGGAGGCCATCATGTCACCGACGAAAGGCACATCCACACGCGAACTTATTGAAGGGTTAAGGTTGTCGAAAGGCACAATGGTCCCGCTCAGAAGCAGCTGGGGGACAATAATAAAAGGTATGATGATGTATATGGCCACGATGGAATCAAGTCCCGACGAGATGTTCAGCCCGGCCATATTGGCGAAACATGATGCGCTGAAAAGTATGAGCCAGTATGCCATGGTCATGCCCCTGATGTCGAGTATCCAGTTGCCTATCAATACATACAGCAAGGTCTGTATTGCCGAGAGCACAAAGAGGAGAATGATCTTTGAATTGAGATAGCTGCTGCGGCTTAGGTGAAGGAAGGCTTCACGTTTCAGTATCCTCCTGTCCCTGAAGATCTCTTCGGCGCTCACCATCATCCCCAGGAAAAGGGCAACCACCACGCTCATGAAAAGGTAGGCTACAAGGTTTTTATTACCTCCGAAAGAATAGGAGTCGCCGCTGTAATATCTTGTGAGGTAAGCGAGCAGGGCAGCCAGGAACGGGGCTTCGAAGAGGTTGATGATGAGGTACTGGCGGTTTGTGATCTTTGTAAACAGGTTACGCAGTGAGAATATCCTGAATTGTTTCCATCGCCCCGGCACCTTGAAAAAATTCAGGGGGAGCTCCCTTTTACTGTTCGAAAGCTTCAGCTCAGGCTGTATGTTTTTACCGAAATGATCGTACCATTCTTTGGGGCTGACTTTGCGGTTCACCGTAAGCTTGCCGTATTCATTGATGGTTTTGGCCTCGGTGATCTGCAGAATCAGCTCGGGATTCACGTAACCGCAGTTCTGGCATTCGCTCTCGGCAGGGTTTACGTGGTTGCTGAGAGTTTTAAAGTAGGTGAGAGCATCGATGGGGTTACCGTAATAAATGGGGTAACCTCCTTTATCCATGACCAGCAGCACGTCGAAAAGCTTGTATATGTCTGATGAAGGCTGATGTATATTCACCACGACCAGCCTGCCTTTCAGTGTCTGTTCCTTTAACAGAAGCATCACCAGCTCAGAATCCATTGACGAAAGTCCTGAAGTGGGTTCGTCAACGAAAAGAACCGATGGCTCCCGTATCAGCTCGAGGGCGATATTCAGCCTCTTACGCTGTCCCCCGCTGATGAACTTGTTCAAAGGGTCGCCAACCCTGAGGTCCTTGATCCCTATGAGGCCTATATCCCTCAAAACCTTAAGCACCGCTTTGATCAGCTGCTTGCGGCTGAAATCCCTGAAACAGAGCCGGGCATTGAAATACAGGTTCTCGAAAACGGTAAGCTCTTCTACCAGGAGGTCGTCCTGGGGAACAAAACCAATGACACCCCTGAGTTTTTCCTGTTCGACTCCCAGTTGGTAGCCGTTGATAAGGATCTCGCCATTGTTGAGTTCCAGGCTGCCGTTCAGTACGTTCAGCAAGGTGGATTTGCCGACCCCGCTTCCTCCCATGATGCCTATCAATTCTCCCGAGCGGGCGGTGAAACTGAAGGGATGTATGCCGTTGGTGGAGTTCTTGAAACGGTATTCCACCTCCTTTGCTGTAAATTCTATCTGTATGGTCTCATCCCCGTGAAGGAACTTCGATGCGATGTCGGTATAGTAAACCGGCAGTATCTTCAGGCTATTCAGTATGGAGCCGTTGCTCAGGAAAAATGAACGCCTGGGTTGTATGTTGTGGCCGTTCAGGTATAGCGTGTCTTTACCCAGGTACCTTGCGAAGAACTTCCTTATACTCGGGAAATACAGAACTAGTATGCTGCCATCGAGCAGCTCCCTGTAAATATGTCTTGGCCCCCTTACTTCGGCCTGGGCGTCTATTGTGAGCAGGTCATGGGGCAGTATTTTGCCTCCGAAAGGATCCAGCACAAAGTTCACCGCATTTTCATATTCATTTTGCGGGATGCTGAATGAGGATGAGAGAATGGCGGTGTACCCCAGCATTTCCGCGCTTTCGCTAAGGCTCCTGCCTGTTTCGTTCCTTGAAATTTCCTCAGCGAATTCTGTGAATTTGATAAAAACGATCAGCCTGTCGAGGTAGGTAAGGTCTTTTGATATTTTTTTGCAGATCGCGGTGATCTTGGGTGAGATATCAGCAGGGACTGCATTTGCCGACTCATCGTAAGGAAGATGAAAGGAAAGTAGTTCGTCAAAGAGTTTCAGGTACTCGTCGAGTTCCTGGTTACTCAGCTGTTCGCTAAGATATGACTCCAGTATAAGCCTGGAATTCTCAGAGGCTTGTTTCCTCGCTGTTGCCGCAACCAGGGCAAACAGCTGGACCAAAGCCATGAGGATAGGTTCGGTCATTTGATAAAGGAGTCTCTGACACTCTGGGTCAGATCACCGATCTCTGCTGCTTTCTGCTGGGGAAGTTTTTTGTCTGCTTCCAGCCCGTAATTGGTATAAATAGCTTTAAGCTTGGTAACTTCAACACCAACCGGGTTGATCTCCGAATCCATATTATAAGCGGTGAGAAGGGTGACCAGTTTGTCGAGGTTGTCTTTCTGCTTGAAGATAACGGTTGAGATCGATTTGTTGTCGGCGGCAACCTGGTTCAGTGAAGCGGTAAGGTAAAGGGCTTCAACAAAGGCTCCGGCGGCAACAAGAACAGCTACCTGGTTACGGTTGTTCTTGCTCAGGAAATCATTAGTCTGGTTAAAAATCCTTGTGACCAGGCCCACCAGGGAATCTTTATTGTTGTTGAATTTTTTCACTTTTTCAACCAGGTTCGGATCATAAATGCCGGCAATCCCCAGGTCGTTGGCGAGTTTGCTGGTGCATGACATGAATTTATTCGTCTCGTCAATATAATTGTAGGTTGCTGCATAAGCCAGGTCGGCGCTGTAAACGCCAAGGTTCAGGGCTTTTGCTTTCCCGGTGGAATACTTGGTTACATTGGTCGGAGGGTTGGTGATGTTGAAAATGAACCCTGCCTTTGCCCTCTGCAGCATCATCGTTACCTCGAACGGGGTCGGGAACTGGTATAGGAGGTTTTTGCTTTCGGGCGAAAGTGTCACCTCTTTTTTTACAGTATCGGCAGTTGCCTGGTTGGCCTGTTGATCCTTGTTGGACGTGTTGTTGCAGGAAGTAATGAATAAAGTTGCAATAAGTGTCAGGAAAATGCTGCTGAAAATTGTTCTGATTGCTTTCATGTCTTTAATGTTTCTGAATGGATAAGCGAATTTACACGATTTTTTTTAATTCAAAGTCATGGGAGAAAAAAACATTCAGGCTCCATGTTCAATTATGATCTTTTGGCTTGAAGGTTTTTTTGCTGATTCAAATGCACTGATGATGTCGGTGAAAGCGAACCTTCCTGATATAATTGGTGTGGGATCTACCAGGTTCCTTTCAAGCAGGTTCAGTGCAGGCTGGAATACACCGCAACGGGATCCCTGTATGGTGAATTCATTGATAACAATGCTGTTAAGATCGGGTTTCGAAGTCTCTGCAACCGTAGTTTTCAAGACCAGGGTCCCCCGGGGCCAGAGGTGTGAGAGGGCAAGGTTGATGCCTTGGGAACTCCCGGTGCAATCAATGCAAACCTCGGCTTTTTCTTCGGCTTTCAGTTCACTCACCAGCCTAGAATTAATTCCGAGCGATGCAGCAAATCCGGTTTTTTCAGTGGAAACGTCAAAGGTGGTGTATTCAAAACCCTGGAGCCTGGCTACCATGGAAACCAGCAGTCCAAGTTTGCCGGCTCCGAAAATGAAGACTGGTTTTGAGGGCTGTATGTGGATCTGCTCAAAGATCTCCAACGCCGCAGCAAGGGGTTCGGTAAATACGGCTTTTTCGCCGGCAACTGATGAGGGAACCATATACAGGTTCCTGGCCGGGAGGGAGATGTAATCTGCAAAGACCCCCTGGTGGCCGGCGATACCGAGGACAGTCCTGTTGCTGCAATGCGTAGGTCTTCCGCTGAGGCAAAGGTAGCATTGCCCGCATGAACAATTGATTTCACCCACCACTGTCTTTCCGCTCAGGGCATGGCCCGCACTCACAACCTCACCTGCGAATTCATGCCCTAGCACCCCTTTAAAGCCCATATAACCCTTGATGATCTCGAGGTCGGTATTGCATATTGCGGAATATTTTACTTTCACCAGCAACTCTCCCTCCCCGGGTTCAGGAACAGGGATGTCCTTAATAACCAGTTCGTTCTCGAAAAACAATGCCTGCATACAGTATAATTGATTTGGATAACGAAAATAATTTAATTTTACATTTAATTAAAGGAAATTTCCAAAGCCCTATGCACTACATATGCCGCAGTAGCAGTAAAAAGCTGTTAACCATGCTGATTACCGTATTGCTGCTTGCTGCTTCTTGCAGGCATGAAGGAATAAAAGAAACTTCAGTATCGCCGGGAGCCACAGGTGCAAGAGCCCATGAAGGCGCCCTGAAAAAAGTCAGGTTATACCCTTACTGGGTCCCCACCTGCCAGTTTGCCGGCTATTATGTGGGCAAGGAAAAGGGAATTTTCAAAAAGCATGGTATCGATCTTGAGATCATGGAGTACAAACCCTTTGTGACCACCAACGATATCATCAAACAAAAACAGGCCGATTTTGCGATCCTCTGGCTTGTAAACGCCATACAGCTTAGAAGCAGCGGGATCAATATCGTCAACATCGCCCAGTTTTCAACGCGTTCATCGCTGATGCTGCTGGCAAAGAAATCCAGCGGGATTAAAAAAATACAGGACCTGAACGGAAAACGTGCAGGGATATGGGATGGCTATGACCTTCAGCCCAGGGCATTGTTTGCAAGGTATAACCTTGACGTAAACATAGTCCCCATTGGAAGCACGAATAACCTCTTCCTCCAAGGAGGTGTGGATGTTACGAATGCGAACTGGTTTGATGAATACCATGCCATAATGAACAGCGGTTACAATGAAAACGAACTGGTGAAATTCTTTTTTGCCGATTACGGTCTGAACCTGCTGGAAGACGGACTGTACTGCCTTGAAGACAAACTGAAAGAGGATCCCGTGACATGTGTCGAGTTTGTGAAGGCAAGCATGGAATCCTGGGTGTATGCGCTGAACAACCCTGATACCAGCGTGGCGGTTGTTATCCGTACATTAAGGAACATGAATAAAGCGGCCAACCGTTCACACCAGGAATGGATGATAGAGCGTTACAGGGACCTGTACCTGCCCGAAGGTAAAACAACGCTGAATACTGTGCTTTCAGAGGCCGACTACCTTTCTAATGCAAGGATACTGCTGCAAAGTAAACAGATCAGCTCCATCCCCCCGTTTGCTGAATTTTACATGCCTTATACCGGTTTACTTCACAAATCCTCTCAAAAATAAGGGATCATGGCAACAAAAAACAGTAAAACCTTCTGGCACAGCCTGGCCTTCAAAATGATCCTGCTCATTTTCCTGGCCATAGCAGCTATCCTGGTCCTGATCCTTACCTACAATTATAAAATCACAAAAAACATTGTGGTTACCAACCTGAAGACTGAGGCCAACAAGATCACCGAAAACACAGTCCTTAAGATTGACAAGGTACTTTCGAACATACAGTCCATCCCGATGAATTACTCACCCCTTATCCTGTCGGAACTGGGTAATGAGGAAAAGATGAAATACCTGCTCAGGCAGATGGTCGAAACTAACAAGGACATCTTCGGCGCAGCCCTGGCTTTTGAACCCTATTACAAATCGCCCCGCGACAAATACTATTCATTTTATTATTGCAAGGAACATGAAAAGCTGAAATTCGTATACCTCGGCAATGATAATTATAATTATTTCACGATGGACTGGTACCAGATCCCCAGGGAACTTGGGAAGTCCCAGTGGTGTGAACCTTATTTTGATGAAGGAGGCGGTAATGCCCTGATGTCTACCTATTCCATCCCTTTGTATGTGAATAAGGATGGCAGGAAAACGTTTATAGGCATCCTTACGGTAGATGTCTCCCTCACCTATCTTCAGCAGATAGTCAATGCCATCAAGGTTTACCAGACAGGTTACGGTTATATGATCTCGAGGATAGGCACCGTTGTGACGCATAAAAGGAAATCGGAGATCATGAATGAATCGATATTCTCCATTGCCGATAATAAAAACCTGCCGCAGCTGAGGGATATCGGGCGTAAGATGATAGCGGGGAAAACAGGGTTCGAGGAGATCCCATATATGAACCTGCTTACCGGTAAGCTGAGCTGGATGGCATATGCCCCGGTACCTGCCAACGGCTGGTCTGTAGCTGTGATTTTTCCTGTGGATGAATTCATGGCCGATGAAAATAAACTTTACCGCAGCCTGGTAGAACTTGCAGTTGTCGGCCTGGCCCTTATCTTTCTCGTCATTTTCTTAATCTCCCGCTCAATTACAGGCTCGCTCAGGCGTTTGACGGAAGCTGCGGAAAAATTTGCCGAAGGTGATTTTAATGTGACCCTTCCGCCCATCAGGTCAAAGGATGAGATAGGCAGGCTGAACAACGCCTTTATTTACATGCAGGAGACGCTGGCAAAGACCATCCATGACCTTAAAAAAACTTCCGAAGAACTCAGGATCTCCCATGAGCAGCTTGAGGAATACAACAGGACGCTCGAACAAAAGGTGGATGAGAGGACTACTCAATTAAGGTCCAAAAATGATGAACTCGATGCTGCATTCAACCGTTTGAAGGCCGCCCAGGCCCAGCTGGTGCAGTCGGAAAAGATGGCGTCGCTTGGTGCCCTTACTGCCGGCATCGCCCATGAGATCAAGAACCCCCTGAATTTCATCAATAATTTCTCAGAGCTTTCGGTAGAGCTGGTGCAGGAGATCCTTGCCGAATCGGATAAGCTGACTTCGGCCCTTGGCGAAAAAGAAGCCGATTATATCAAAGGAATACTGCAGGATATTGAAGGCAATGTTCAGAAAATTCATGACCATGGTAAGAGGGCGGATAGCATTGTTCGAGGTATGCTGCTCCATTCGTGCG
>CAIJYT010000166.1 GCA_903824935.1 uncultured Bacteroidales bacterium
ATATTACCAGGCTTACCCTGTTCCCGGAGGTCTTGAGCAAATGCATGCACCAGAAGCAGGGCTGTACGGTTGTTTACTTCGATAAATCGTTTCAGGCTCAGGGCATCATGATCCAGGAAAGGCTTTACCTCCGACATGGCAGCACAATAAACCAGCATCCCGCATGCCACGTCCCGGATCGTATCCATGCATATCTTCCATGCATCCTCACCGGCCAAGTCAATGCACAATGTCTCGGTTTTAATCCCGTACATCCTCACGACCTTCTTCGCGATCTCCCCTAACGCTTCTTCGTTATGATCCACCAGGATGAGGTTAAACCCTTGCCCTGCGAGAAGTTCGGTGAATGCCTTGCCCAATCCCTCCGCCGATCCTGCGATAAGGGCCCATTGATACTCTTTCATGATATTTCCTAAATTTGCGGCCTGCAATAATACTTAAATTTCAACTAATGTCTAAGTTGCTGTTTCTCTTCCTCAGGCTGATGAAATCCTGGCAGTCATTCATCTTAAAGATAAAGGGCGTGACTGCGGATGACATCCACCAGGAAAGAATTATTTCGGGTAAAGCATGGGATGAATTCTGCGACAACCTGAAAGCCGCCGGAGCTGCCTTGCATATGCCGGGAACGCCGGGAGATGCTTTCAGCCAGGCCGAAGGCATCCGTTACCTGAGCCGGCTTACAAGGGGAGGGCTGGAAGCATTCATAGAATATGCAGACCCTGCATTTCCTGTGCTCCGACGGACTGCCCATGAAACAATAAAGCTCGGAGCCGACAATCCCGACAATTATTATTTCAATGCCCAGATCAGCGGCAATTATGAATACCGCCTGAGCGGGAAAAGAAATACCGTTGATTATTTCGGGCTGTTCACCCAGAATGGGAATTACGGGACCACAGGTGGATTGGCTCCCTGCGCAGTCCTCGAACATCATCAGATACAATATGAACCTGACGGAAGTTTCGAGGTTATACTCAGCAAGGAAAAGAAAGGCAGGAACTGGCTTAAAATTGAAGAAACCACGAGTATGCTGATGGTGAGGCAGACCTTCCTGGACAGGTTTAAAGAAACGCCTGCGGAAATCGTTATATCGAACCTCGACGGGAGGGTAGCACCGGGTAATATTACCCCGGCTATGGTAGACGAAGGACTGAAAACCGCCTCCATGTTCGTGGGAGGTGCAGCCCTGATGTTTTCGAACTGGGCTAAGGGCTTCCAGGGGCATGCCAATAAACTCCCCCTGTTTGATCCGAAAAAATCAAACGATGCAGGAGGGGATGCTTCTATAATCTATTACCACAGCTACTGGAAATTGTCCCGGGATGAGACCCTGGTAATTGAAGTGAAGCCCCCCGAATGTGATTCCTGGAATTTCCAGCTGAACAATTACTGGATGGAATCCCTTGATTACAGGTATTTCACGATTTGCATCAACAAGGCATCTGCAATATATGAACAAGACGGTTCAGTGAGGGTTATCGTGGCGCATTCAGACCCCGGCCATCCCAACTGGATCAATACCTGCGGACATTTCGAGGGAACGATGCTCTGGAGGTGGTATCGTCTGGCTCCGGGAGCGGCGGCGGTAGGGCCTGGATGCAGGGTGATAAAAAGTAGCGAAATAGCGAAGTAGCGAAAAGCGAAATAAAAGAAGCAAAGAGCGTTCGGCGAAGCCAAAATGAGCACACAAGTGAAATAGAAGATAGGTGCGAATAAAAGCGAGAAAAACAAAATGAAGAATAGGACATTTTCAAAACGACCGGTATTATTCCGGGCAATCAATTCGGCATGGAAAAGCACTTATTTCCTTGGAAGTAAAATAAAGCTTGACAAGGATGACCTGATAAAAAAAGCAAGGAAGACAACGGGTTTGAGTGATCTTGGAAAAGATTTCCAGGATGAGCCTGTTGAGCGTATGCTCTTGTCAATCAATGAGGAGGCAAACCTGAATCCAATCGGGAGGTTTATCACCAGGGAAAGGCTCTCCAGCCTTATCAGCATAAGGCTGAGGGCGGAATATTTCTTTAAGAAACATCCTGAGATCCTTGAGCAGGAGCTTTACCCCGCATGGATTATCGTGGGGCTCCAGAGAACCGGGACCACAAAGCTGCAGAGACTTCTTGCAGTGGATCCAAACCACAGGGTGATTCCCAGCTGGGAAGTGATCAATCCCATGCCTTTAAACCTTGATTTCCTGCCTTCGGCGAACTATGAAGACCCCAAACGGATCGGGGTGGCCCGCACATCGGTTAAAGCCGTAGAGTGGATGTCGCCGGGGTTTTTTGCCATTCATCCCATCGATGCATTACAGCCTGAGGAAGATATTCTTATGCTTGATGTGAGTTTCCTCAGTACCACCACAGAGGCTATGATGAATGTGCCTTCCTATGCAGCCTGGCTGGAAACCGTTGACCAGTCGCCGGCATACGAATATGCTGTGAAGCTGCTTAAGTTCATGCAATGGGTGAAACCTGCAAAGCGCTGGGTGCTTAAAACTCCCCACCATCTTGAGTTCCCTCACCTGATAACAAAACATTTCAACGAGGTGAAATTCCTATGGCCTCACAGGAATATTTATGAATCGGTCCCTTCCTACCTCAGCATGCTTACCTATAATTACATGATGTTCAGTGATGATGTTGATGAACGAAAGATTGCCGCACATTGGGTGAGAAAGACAGGGTATATGCTTCAGCAGGCCCTGGATTTCAGGCAGCAGGGTAATAACAGTGAGAATTTCTTAGATATCTGGTACAAGGACCTTATCGGTGATTCAATGAAGGAAATGGGCCGTATCTATTCTTTGGACGGAGGGCTGAACGCGGCCCTGATTGAACGTTTCAGGAAGCATGAGGAGGAACATCCGCACAGGAAGCACGGCATTCACCAGTATTCCCTGGCTGATTTCGGGCTGAGTGAAGCTGACATTGACAAACATACCTCGCATTACCAGGAATTTATGAAAGAACATTATGGAAGACAATAAACAGGAAAAATATAAAGACCCATTCAGGGCAACGCTGACAGGCATCATGGACTTGTTTAAAAACCGGATACCCGATGGGATTATCAATGATACGGATCGGCTTGAAGGAAAAACCGTGGTCGTCGACGGGGCAAGTTCGGGCCTTGGTTTTGCAATTGCTGTTGAAGTGGCTGCAAGAGGTGCAAAAACGGTAATGGTCTGCAGGAGCGGAATCCCTGCAAAAGGAGAGGAGGTGAAAAAACTCAGCGGGAACCAGGACGTGCATATGCTTCACGTTGATTTCAGCGATGCCAGGAGTACCGAAAACGTATGCGCCGAACTGAGAAACCGGTTTGCTCCCATTGACATCCTGATCAGCAATGCAGGCGTAGTGCCTGGTAAATCCAGGAAAACCCCACAGGGCCTGGA
>CAIJYT010000167.1 GCA_903824935.1 uncultured Bacteroidales bacterium
ACGATTCACCCTATTTCCGTACTGCAATGTCCTATGATAATCTGACAATCAGAGCTATGGCAAGGGCCCGTTTCATTGCAAATGTATACCTGGATGCTGTAGGACTTCCTTATCCTTCTTTTTGCGGATCAATCTTGATCCCAAGCCATTTCTCAACTGCAGGATTAAAAACGATGCAGGTAACAATGAACACAACCGGCATGCTACCAGTTACCGATTCTCTTGTAACATCACAAGTCCCCTACACCTACTGGATCAGCCCGGCGACCGTTGATTGGGACAATACCTGGAGAATAATCAAATATGGAAAGACGAACAGCATCCCTCACCTTTTCAGCGGGGGTACATCTCAACCCCTTTCCTTAAGCGCTTCCTGGCCAAACAATGGAGGCGTCATCAGGGGAAATGTCACTCCTGTTTGGTACAATCCCGAGGATCCATCACAGAAATCCGATGATTCAACAGCCTTATGTTCTATGGAATTTTCATACTTCGGAGCGGCATGGCGCTGGGGAGTTTGTGAACTTTACTGGACTGCCAGGAGTAGCGCTACAAGCATGCCCCCCGAGATAGGTAACGTTTTGCATATTGGAGGAGGAGGAGCAAGACAGATTATTCCTGGAAAGAGCGTTTCGCAGTATCATTCAAAAGAGGTTGAAACATTTGATTTCACAAATAGTTACATCTCTTCTTTCAATGAATCTCTGGGTGCTATGACAGGTGGTTTTTCAAATTACATGGTTGCTCAGAACAACACCTGGATTATTGCGGATTATTTTGAATTCCCCGTTACAGCACAGCCTGCTCCAACATTCGGGGGATCTTTGAGTGGATTCTGCAGCGGAGGTTTAAACTGGAGCGGGACAGGGGATGGCAACGGTCCTTGGAATATTGGCCTTGTTGCCGGATACCAGTCAAAGCTGACAAACCCAAGTATTATTCCTTCAGGCTCTGCTTATTGGCCTGAAAATCCGGCAATTAACGTTACACAGGCAATATGGACCAATAATGTAATCACACCGAATCTGCCATCTTCCAGCAATCCATGCGTAGTTTGGTACGCTACATACCATCAGAATACATCAACCATCAACTGCAATATTAGTGCGGACGTTCACATGCAATATGTTTACCAGGGATTTACGGCTATTCCTCAATAAGTCCTTAAAATGACCAATCATTACTTCTTTGCGCCCATATACAGTATGGAAAGATTGACAATCATTACCCGGCGCATGGATAGGACTGATGCTGAATTATTGATATCTGCAAAAAAAGAAAAAAAATATGAAATATCTGGTTTTATTTACTTTAACAATCGCATTGGCATTTGTGGGCTGCAAAAAGAAAACATCTGATACTTTGCCCGAGGCCGATATTTCGGGCAACTGGGAACTTGTCTCACAGAACAGCCTTTATCAGGGTCACTACTACCAGATCACGATTGCCGGGAACTCTGCTGCACTTTCAGGGGATGCGGTAGTGCGTTTCGACTCGGTCGGGCATTACGGCCTGATGTCAGGCAGCCTTACGGAAGGCAGTCTGAACCTGATCGGGACATTTTCTTCAGGATCACTTTCATTCAGGTTTTCAGCTTCCGTTACTCCCGGCTCAGTTCCTAATTCCATTCCAGGGAAATTCTACACTCCCTCGCTTGTAAAAAACGGTAAAGAGATTGGAACAGACGTCTACCTTAGGAGGACATTATCCAGGTTCAATTGCGACAGCACCCTGCCATATAATGCGTACAAATTCATTAAGGTACTTTCTGCTAACAATCCAACCGGCCCTCCCGTGATCTTTGTGCACGGGATGGATGCCACCCTGAAATGCTGGGACACCCTCATCATGAACCTGTCGGCCGATTTCAAACTGAGGCATGACGTTTACGTGTTTCAGTACAACTGGAAAGATTCTATCACGGTTAACGGCAGGGCATTGCGCGATTCTGTGGCCGCTGCAGGGCTGGTCAGCCCCATCCTTATAGGTCATTCTATGGGAGGACTTGTCTCGCGGGCCTATATCGCGAGTGGCGGAATAATTACCAAACTGGTCACCCTTGGGACTCCTCACCTGGGAACTCCGCTGGTAAGCTTGATCAACCTGGTTTGCTTTGCCAATTTTCCCGGACCACGGCAAATGTACCCCTACACCGGATTCATACCCGAAATGCTGCACAACCCTCTCGACATAGCGAACCGTTCAAAATACTGGGTGATCGCAGGTCAGATGACCGATCAGCTTGACAACACAGGTCATTATCAGTGGCTGCCAGCCTGGGCAGCCTCTATCGACAGAGTCGGGTATGATGCCTTCCTTCTGTTCGGCCCACCGCCCAACGACGGCCTGGTGCCTGTATATTCAGCCAACTTCGACACCCTGAACGTACCCGTCAACCGTCCCCTTCCTTTGCAGCAATGGGTCGATCATTTTAACCTCATCCAGCCGGGCAGGGCACCCCAGGTATTGCAGTTTATTAATTCCCTGTAAGTAAAAGATCAGATGGCCTGCCCCCGGGGGGCAGGTCCAGATGGCGGACAACCCGCCGGCAAAAGCAATCCCGGCAGGAATAAACCATAACCTCATCTCAGAATATTCCGGTTCGATGATAAAATTGATATCTTTGAAGCCAGATGATTTGAGATATAAGATGACTCACTTTATTACAACATAAAATCGCTTTCAAATGACAATTCCTGATTTCACCGGTTTTACTATACTTATTGCAGAAGATAACTTATCAAATGCCGAATATGTAGAGCAAACTCTCCATAAAACCGGGGCTGCTATTCTTAATGCAATCAATGGAGAGGAAGCAGTAGAACT
>CAIJYT010000168.1 GCA_903824935.1 uncultured Bacteroidales bacterium
AAAAGGAAATTCAATAACTCATATACCAGTGGACTTTTTACAAAACAGCCACTGGAAGGCGGTTTCATTAAGTAAGAATTCGGGAGATTGGCTTTATTGGAAATGTTAAAATCCGGGAGTAATCGAAGTTATCAGCTTTACTTATAAGTTACAGTAAATTAGCATGTTAAGAATTATATCAAATTTAATAAGGCTATATCATGCACGTAATCAGCACTTTAACAAAATGTTTGAAAAATGTTTGAAAAAACGAAAACAGCCACTTTACTTTTCATCGTAAGTGGCTGTTTCTCAGTGACCCCGACAGGATTCAAACCTGTAACCTTCTGATCCGTAGTCAGATGCTCTATTCAGTTGAGCTACGGGGCCAATCAATGTGCAAAGGTAAAAAAATCCGGGAATGCGGCAAAGAGATTTTTAATACTCAGACAGCTTGGACCTGTAAGAATGTTTCATTTGACTTCAAACTTCTGCCCGAAGTCCCGGCATATAATCTGTGTTACATCCCTGGCCGATTTTACGGCAACGGGTAATCCTCCCCCCGGAATGTTCCAATGGCTTGCATAGTAAAAGTTTTTAAGCCCTGGAAGTTTAAAACCTACCGGTGACCGGGCAAGCAGGTTCTTGCCGGGCAGCCAGCCCTGGGCCGATCCTTTCCTGCTATTAGTATACCTTAACAAAGTTGCAGGAGTAGCCACATCAACTTCCTCTATATAGTCCCTTATCCTGCCGAACTTCTTTTCCAGACAATCAATTATTTCCTCAGCGAAGCCTGATTTTTTCTGATTGTAAAGCGCCCTGTCACACTCCCTGAGACTGATCCAGTAATCGGCCTTGCTGGTATAAAAGCTTACCGACACTACCGTTTTTCCTTCAGGCGCAAGGGTCGGATCATAATTATAGAAATGGGCTTCAAGCCTTGAATACGAGGTGCCATCAGGTGAAACAAGAGCGTTATCCAGCGGAAACCTTAGAAAATGGGATGCTTCTTCAAAAGTCCGGTTTACCCCTAGGTTTACCAGGAAAACCGAGTAATAAACCTTTAGTTTTTGGTCATTCCCCAGTTGCTTTATAGTCTTATTTACAAACTTTCCTTCCAGCATACCGAAGACAGTAACATGCCAGTCTGCCGAAGACAGTACAACATCCGATACAACATGGTCTCCGTTTTCAAGCTTGATACCGGATACAGTATCTCCCTGATGAGTGATTTCCTTTACCGGTGAATTATACAAGATCCTGCCACCAAGAGAAAGATATTTGTCCCTAAGCCGTCCTACGAACTTCCCTGCCCCTCCTACCGGGTACCCGGCGGCAAGCATATCATTATATGCAAGAGGCATGGTAATTATCATTAATGGAAGTTCCTCCCCGTCGAACAGCAATTGAAAAGCTTCACTGAGGAACTTGCTCTTTAATTTAGCAGCAAAGGTGAAATTTGTCTCTTTCTGAAGCCTCTGCATGAACCACAGCAGGGGAAGGTATTTTACATATTTCATTTTTTCGGTCAAAGGCAGAAGCTCAGGGAGTTTCTTAATCATGGGGGGGATCTCAAGTCCCTGGATCTTCCTCATCGAACGGATCAGCTTATCAATAACGGCCTGATCTTCAGGTGAATTATCAACTAAGTAGTTCCTGAGTGTATCGAGATTGGTATAAAGGTGAAATATTTTATCCCCATGAATGTCCCTGTTATGAAGGACTTCAATATCCATCCTTACCTGGTGGGTTATAAAAGTGATGGATTTCATGTCAAACAGCTCCGACCATAGATGGTAGAATGGGTTTGACGGACCTGAACCCAGGAGCCACTGAAAACCGCTCTCAAAGGTATAATCGCCTTTTCTCCAGCTAGAACAAAGTCCTCCGTAATTTGCCTGGCGTTCATAAATAACAGTTTCGAAACCATTCATTTGCAGATAACATCCTGCAGAAAGACCCGAGACTCCTGCGCCAATAATGCTTACGTTCATTTTTAACAGCTGATTGCCAAAAGTAAGAAAAGGCCACTGACTTAAGGTAAAAAAAAATTACCTTTGCAGATTATTTCCCCCTGTGGCATTTTAATATTTTGCATATTGATTAAATTACTGAAACACATAAGATGATAGTTGTAGGTAGCAGAAAACTCACAGTCAATGATTTTTTTAAAGTACTTTTCGAAGGTGAGAAAATTGATTTAGACATTGAAGCCCGGCGTAAAGTTGAGGAAGATTTTGAGTTTCTGAAGGAATTCGCTCAGGGGAAAGTCATATACGGGATAAATACAGGCCTGGGGCCCATGGCACAGTTTAAGATAAACAGTGATGAAGAGCTGGATCTGCAATATAATTTAATCCGCAGCCATGCTGCCGGATGCGGTTCACCCCTTCCCGCCCTGTATGCCAAAGCAACAATGCTTGCAAGGCTCAGCTCCCTTATCCAGGCCAAATCGGGCATTCATATCGAGGTCGTTGATTTATTGAAGGAACTGATCAACCGTGATATCAATCCGTATATCCCTGAACACGGCGGAGTAGGCGCCAGCGGGGATCTGGTACAACTCGCCCATTTGGCGCTTAATCTCATTGGTGAAGGCGAAGTCCTGTATAAAGGACAAACATTACCTGCATCAGAGGTTTTTACTGCGGAAGGACTTTCCCCCATAATCATGCATATCCGCGAAGGCCTCGGACTGATCAATGGGACGTCGGCCATGACAGGCATCGGCATGATCAACGTGATCCATGCCAGGAACCTCGTCGACTGGGCTATTCTTGCCTCCTCGATGATCACCGAAATAGTGGAATCCTATGATGATCATTTTTCTGATGGCCTGAACAGGGCTAAATCCCACCATGGTCAGAGGGTTGTTGCCCGCACCATGAAATTCATCCTTAAAGACAGCCAGCTTATCCGCCGCCGTGCCGACCATCTGTACAACAATGACAGGGCAGTGGAAGTTGATGTTTTCAAACATAAGGTGCAGGAATATTATTCACTTCGATGTGTCCCCCAGATCGTCGGACCTGTACAGGATACGATTTTATATGCCAGCCATATCCTGATGAGCGAAGTAAATTCAACCAGCGATAACCCTATAATCGACGGGGAACACCATAATGTTTACCATGGAGGTAATTTCCACGGGGATTATGTTGCCCTGGAGATGGACAAGCTGAAAATTGCAATTACCAAGCTTTCCATGCTTGCCGAACGGCAACTTAATTATCTGATGAACCCGAAGCTCAATGAAAAACTTCCACCTTTTGTCAACCTGGGAAAACTTGGCCTTAACCTGGGGATGCAGGGTGCTCAGTTCACGGCGGTTTCAACTGTAGCTGAAAACCAAACCCTCTCCTATCCTATGTCACTTCACAGCATCACCAATAATAATGACAACCAGGATATAGTAAGTATGGGGACCAATGCTGCCCTGCTTGCAAGGAAAGTTATTGATAATACTTACCAGGTGATCGCCATTGAAATGATTTCCATTCTCCAGGCTATTGACTACCTGAACGTTAAGGACAAACTGTCGTCCTATTCAAGAAGCAAGTATGAAGATTTGCGAAAAATAGTCCCTGTCTTTACTGAAGATACCAGCAAATACAAAGACATTCTGAATATCGAGCAATATATCAAGGAGAATCAACCTCAGTTTTCGATTGAGGAATAATTAATAAACAGAATAAAAATTTCTGAATGAGATATGTATTAGTGACTGGCGGATCCCGTGGCATTGGAAGGGCTATTTGCGTAAGCCTTTCCAAAGAAGGATTTCACATCATTATTAACTACAACTCAAATTCTACAGAGGCTGAAGC
The DNA here is from genome assembly GCA_903824935.1 of uncultured Bacteroidales bacterium. GTDB lineage: Bacteria > Bacteroidota > Bacteroidia > Bacteroidales > FEN-979 > CAIRDP01. The sequence goes on from CAIJYT010000168.1 coordinate 3,807, forward strand.
CACGCTGGCTATGGTACGCGAGAATGGAGGCAGCGGGGAAATAATGCAGTTTGATGTTTCCAGCCAGGACGCAGTTGAAAAGGCGCTTGGAGACTGGCAGGCCGGGAATGAGGGTAAATATATCCATGTATTGGTGAATAATGCAGGTATCAGGAAAGATGCGCTTCTGATGTGGATGAAGAATCAAGAATGGAGTGATGTCCTAAATACAAACCTGAACAGCTTTTTATATATTACCAGGTTCCTCCTGAAGGATATGCTGGTAAACAAGTGGGGAAGGATCATAAATATTGTCTCCCTTAGCGGGATTAAGGGGCTGCCGGGACAGGCAAACTATTCTGCGGCCAAGGGAGGTGTAATTGCTGCAACCAAAGCACTGGCCCAGGAGATTGCAAAGAAAAATGTGACGGTAAATGCAGTTGCCCCCGGGTTTATAAGATCAGATATGACCAAAGACCTTGACGAAGCACAGCTTAAAGCCATGATCCCCATGGGGCGTTTCGGCAAACCTGAAGAAGTCGCATCAGTTGTTCGTTTTCTTGCTTCCGAAGAGGCGTCGTACATTACTGGTTCTGTTATAAACGTGAATGGTGGTCTGTACACCTAAGGAAATTCAATATTCAATGTTTAATATTCAATATTCGATATTCGTTTTTTGCCAATGAACCGCGTCGTCATCACCGGCATGGGAATATATTCTGTTCTCGGCAAGAATCTTGCCGACGTTAAGGATTCCCTTTATCATGGCAAATCCGGAATTATACTGGACCACAAAAGAAAAGAGCTGGGGTTTCGCTCAGCCCTTACAGGAATGGTTGAACGCCCGGTTCTGAAAGGGGTACTTGACCGCAGGATGAGAGTGGGAATGCCCGTCCAGGGCGAATATGCCTACATGGCCACCCTTGAAGCCCTGAGGAATGCAGGTATTGATCAGGATTTCCTTAACAGGAACGAAGTAGGCATTTTATACGGGAATGACAGCTCGGCATTGCCTGTTGTAGAATCGGTTGATATACTAAGAAAAGAGAAAGATACCATGCTGATCGGTTCAGGTTACATTTTCCAGTCGATGAATTCGACGGTGTCGATGAACCTTTCGGTGATCTTCAGACTAAGGGGGATCAATTTTACGGTAAGCGGCGCCTGTGCAAGCGGCTCACATGCCATTGGTATAGGCTATTTGCTGATTAAGGACGGTTTGCAGGATATGATCATCTGCGGCGGTGCACAGGAGATCAACCCTGAATCCACAGCAAGTTTTGACGCCCTCAATGCTTTTTCATTACGGGAATCTGAACCGGCAAAGGCATCAAGACCCTTTGATCGGGACAGGGACGGCCTGGTGCCGAGCGGGGGTGCTGCATCAATTATCATTGAAAGTTATGAATCCGCAAAAAAACGCGGAGCTAACATCCTTGCAGAGGTTGCAGGTTATGGCTTTTCTTCGAATGGGGAGCATATCTCCCTGCCCAATATCGATGGTCCGGCAAGAGCCATGCAACAATCGCTTAAAGCAGCCGGGATGTCATCCGCAGAAATTGACTATATAAATGCGCATGCCACATCGACCCCTGCCGGTGACGGAAACGAAGCCCAGGCAATTTTCCAGGTCTTCGGGAAAGATATGCCCCTGGTAAGCAGCACAAAGTCCATGACAGGCCACGAAATGTGGATGGGTGGAGCCAGTGAAATTGTTTATTCAACCCTGATGATGAATAATAATTTCATCGCCCCGAACATCAACTTTGAAAATCCTGACCCCGCCACTGAATGCCTGAATCTCGCTACAGTAATGACACCACATGAGATTAATGCCTTCCTTTCGAATTCATTCGGGTTCGGCGGAACCAACTCCTCCCTTATTGTAAGGAAAGCCTCTTTCTGATTGATTCAGTTTTTTTTCTATTTTTGCATTACAATAAGAATAGCCTATAATGCAAAACGACGAGATTATCAATAAGATAAATCAGTTGCTGGTTGATGAGATTGAGATTGATGCGAACAAGATCAATCCAGCCGCTGATCTCAAAAAAGATCTTGAGATAGACAGTCTTGATTTTGTTGATTTATTTGTGATCATCGAACGCAATTTCGGGGTCAAAATGAAGGCAGAAGAAATGACGGAAATTAAAAGTCTACAAGATTTTTACAATTATATCATTAAACGTGTCAGTTCAAATTAGCAAAGATGGAATCCTGGGAAGGTAAAACCCGCGGAGGAGTTCTTGGTTATAAAATATTTGTCTGGACACTGAAAAACCTTGGAATTTCTTTCGCCTATTTCCTGCTGATTTTCGTTGTCTCATACTTCATGTTTTCATCAGGGAGTGCATTCCTTGCAATTTACAAGTACTTCCGTGAAAGGATGAATTACGGGAAAATGAAGTCCGTATTCAGTATTTACAGGAATTATTTCTTTTTCGGCCAGATCCTGATCGATAAGCTCGCCATGCTGGCGGGTTTTCAGCAAAGATTCACTTTCGATTTTGAGGGCGAAGAGTACCTGCGCCAGATGGAGAACGGAGGGTTGCTGATCAGCGGTCATGTCGGGAACTGGGAGATCGCAGGGCAGTTGCTTGTAAGGCTTGAGAAAAAGATCAATATCCTGATGTACGATGCGGAACATCAGAAAATCAAAGGATACCTTGCCGAGGTGCTCCGCCGTAATGTGAACTTTATTATTATCAAGGAAGATTTTTCCCACCTTCAGGAGATCAAGGAAGCCTTTTCGAGAGGCGAGATCATTGCCATGCATGGCGACCGCTACATGGAAGGGAACAAGACAGTCATAACCGATTTCCTCGGGAAACCCGCAGCATTCCCACTCGGGCCCGTCAATCTTGCTGCAAGGTTCAACGTGCCTGCTTCGTATGTATTTGCCGTCAAGGAAACCAGGTCTCATTATCATTTTTATGCCACCCCTCTTCAGCACATCGAATTTTCAAATAACCTGAAAAAACGGGATGCAATACTCTCTGAAGCTGTTAAGAAATTTATAGATGCCTTTGAAACTGTAGTCTATAAATATCCTTTGCAATGGTTTAATTATTATGACTTCTGGAAGTTGCCGAAGTCGGATTCCCAGCAGGAGACCCGCCGTGCCGTTGAAAAAGCCACCTCCCCCGCCAAAGGGCAGGAAGGGAAAAAGCTTTTACTCATTTCTGCCAACAAGTATGCCAACCCATATCCTGTATATCCCCTTGGAATATCATACCTGTACGCATACCTTACCGACCGTATGCCTGATCTTGAAATCAGGTCTGTTGACTTTAACGTCCAAAGCAGCGAAGATCTGAAGAATATACTAAGATCCTTCAAACCCGATTACACGGGCCTCTCCCTGCGGAATATCGATGATGTTAATTTCTATACGAAGGAAAGTTTTGTGGGAAATTATAAAGTGATTGCTGATATTATAAGGGAATCGGGTATCAATACATCTTTTATTGTAGGTGGATCTGCATTCTCTATTTATCCCACTGAATTGTTTGAACTGCTGCAGCCTGATTTCGGTATTGCAGGTGAGGGTGAAGAAAGCCTTTACGGGCTTCTGAAAAGCATAGCTGCAGGGCAACCCAACCTTGGGATTCAGGGGCTTGTTTACAAACTGGACGGCCAGATCAGGCAGAATTCAAGGGAAAATTTCATCAAGACTCCAGAGCTGTCTTTTGACCCCGGGATGGTAAAATACTACTGGCAGAAAAGCGGAATGATAAACATCCAGACCAAACGCGGCTGCCCCTACAACTGCATTTATTGCACCTATCCACTTATCGAAGGCCACCAGGTAAGGACTCTTGATCCTGACCGGATACTGCACACCCTGCGCGATCTGTATTATCATCATAATGTCGATTATTATTTCTTCACCGACTCGGTTTTCAACATCAGCAACAATTTTAATATTGAGCTTGCCGAGAAAATCATTAAATCGAACATGAAACTTAAATGGGGAGCTTATTTCTCACCTCATAAGCTCACTAAAGACCTGCTTGAGCTCTTTGCCAGGGCAGGCCTTACGCATATAGAATTCGGAACTGAATCCTTGTCGGATACCACGCTCAGGAATTACGGCAAGCATTTCGATGTGGATGAGGTGGTGAGAGTTTCACAATATTGCAATGATGCCCGGATATATTTCTGTCATTTCATGATCATCGGCGGTTACGGAGAGACCGACCAGACCGTAGATGAAAGTTTTGAGAATTCGAAACGCATCGAAAATACTGTCTTTTTCCCGTATGTTGGGATGCGTATCTACCGTGGAACAAAACTTCATGAGATAAGCATTGCCGAAGGGCTCCT
>CAIJYT010000169.1 GCA_903824935.1 uncultured Bacteroidales bacterium
ATCGCAGATATCGTTATTACGGGTATGGCATAACGTAATGTAACGCACACCGCGTTTGAAAAACCTCCCGACCAGGGTAATATCATTGCCGATTGGGTAGCCGTTCTCCATCCCTATAAACACTGCGATCTTCCCTGCTTTTTTCAAACGGTATGCATCCCGGGGGTTAAGCGCCAGGCCTGCAACCGCCTGGTTTCTTTTCAGAACCGCGTCAATGGTGTCGAGTATTTCGAATGCCTCGTTTTTAACTTTTAAATTTGACTGATCATCGCGTTTGCCCTGTGAGACAAATACCGCGAAAAAAATTCCGTCGAGACCGCCTTCTCTCATCCGGGGAAAATCAACCTTCGAAGACCCTGTCTCATGTTTTATGTTCAGGTCGAAATCCCCGCTTACCAGCCTCATCGGGGTGTCGGTATGAGAATCAACAGTGAACACCGAACGGTGAATCTTTTCAGCTTTTTTCTTAAGTTTTTCGTCGGGAGTCAGTCCTGCTATGCAGGTAACTGAAAGTAAGAGGTAAAAGGCGGTGATGAATTGAATCTTCATTGTTTAAAGGGATTATTCAGTTGCCTGAGGTACATCTGTATGGTATTTTCAATGCCGTAATAAAGGGCGTCGCAGATAAGGGCGTGCCCTATCGAAACTTCGAGCAGGTGAGGTACATTCTGTTGGAAGAACTTCAGGTTTAACAGGTTCAGGTCGTGCCCTGCATTCAGCCCCAGCCCGCACTCATGTGCTGTCAAAGCCGCTTCACGAAAAGGCTTCACGGCAAGTTCAGGGTTAGAGGTATAATCCCTGGCATAGGCCTCGGTATAAAGCTCTACCCTGTCGGCACCGGTTTTTGCTGCATTACGTATCATCTTCTCATCTGTTTCAATGAATACGGATGTCCGTATCCCCAAAGCCTTAAATCCACCGATGACCTCTTTGAGGAAGCTTTCATGCAGAATGGTATCCCAGCCGGCGTTGGAGGTAAGCGCCCCGGGAGGATCAGGGACGAGGGTAACCTGGGCAGGCCTCACTTCCTTAACCAGGGCGATGAACTTTTCGTTAGGATAACCTTCGATATTGAACTCGGTTTTCATAAAAGGCTTCAGGTCCGTAACGTCGCTGTAACGCACATGCCTTTCGTCGGGCCGGGGATGCACGGTTATCCCTTCAGCCCCGAAACGTTCACAATCCAGGGCCACTGCAAGCAGGTTCGGCAGGTTGCCTCCCCTGGCATTCCTGAGAGTGGCTATTTTATTTATATTAACGCTTAACTTGGTCATCGCGGGAATTTCTGCAAAGCTAATACTTCACTGTGAATTGATATAAAAAGCCTTTAACTTTGTTAACCTTAAATCCCTGAAATATTACGGTGAAATGTTTTTGTTATGAGAGTAGTGGTCCAAAGAGTATTATCAGCTTCAGTAACAATCAGTGGCAGGCTCATCGCTGAAACCGGGAACGGCCTTGTGGTACTTCTCGGCATTGAGGAGGAGGACGGCATGGAGGACGTTGAATGGCTTTGCCTGAAGATCTCAAAACTCAGGATCTTCCAGGACAGGGAAGGTGTAATGAACCTTTCTGTTACCGATGTCAAAGGTGAGATCCTGCTGGTTAGCCAGTTCACACTTCATGCATCAACAAAAAAAGGCAACAGGCCTTCATACCTGCGTTCGGCAAAACCTGAAAAATCAAAACCGCTTTATGAAGCGTTTATCTCCAGCCTAACGGGGGAAACGGGATCGGAGGTAAAAACCGGCGTTTTCGGAGCCATGATGGATGTGGCATTGGTCAACAGCGGGCCTGTCACCATCATCATGGATTCTAAAAACAAGGAATAGGTAATGTTAAAGTTAAGGAAAAGTTTGGTTATTTTCAATGGTCTCTTTATATTTGTACCTTGAAGAAGATTTTACTGATAGAAGACGACCGTCTGATCCTCGAGACAACTTCCAGTTTCCTTGAAGAAGCGGGTTTTGAGATACTGCAGGCAAGCGGAGGCGACGAAGGCATTTCCATTGCAAAGATCAAATCACCCGATCTTATCATTTGCGATATTCTGATGCCAGGCACCAACGGGCACGAGGTATACAGGATACTTCACGATGATATGATCACGGCTGATATTCCTTTTATCTTTCTTTCTTCCCTTTCCGACGCCCGCGATATCCGGGCAGGGATGGCGATGGGGGCCGATGATTACATCACCAAGCCCCTGCATCCCGACGAACTGCTGAAAACAGTTGAAACCAGGCTTGAAAAGTTTGACAGGCTACTGAAGCATAAGGAATTACGATATCATGCACTGTTTGAACTGGCTTCAGAAGCCATCCTGATGATCAAACCCGATACTGCGGAGATCATAGATGCAAACCATGCCACACTCGACATGCTCGGTTATTCAAAGGTTGAGATCTCCCGTTTAAAGGCAAATGACATCCTGCACACATCCACCTGGGGAAATGTGATCCAATTCCTTACGGGGAGCGTAAAGAACCGTAGGCTTCCCTTCCAGGAATCGACATGGAAACGCAAGGATTCAGTTGAATTTCCTGTACAGATCACCGGACAGGCAATAGAGGTCCAGGGCTTGCAATATTTTTTACTGACAGCCCGTGACATGTCGGATATCCGTTTTAAGGAAAAAGCCCTGAAGGACAGTGAAGAGAGGTATAAGGAGCTCGTTGAAAACATAGGCGAGGGCATTGGGGTGGTCGATCTGAACGAACGCTTTACCTATGTGAATCCTGCTGCTTCGGAGATCTTCGGACTTTCCGCATCAAAGCTGGTCGGACAGAAACTTCTGACTTTCATTCACCCTTCATCACATAATGAGATCCTGAGGCAGACCCATAACCGCATCCTGGGACAGAAAAACATTTATGAGGTGGAAGTCCTCAGGCTCGACGGACAAAGGCGGTGGATCATCGTTACCGCCACCCCCCAGTATGATTCCAAAGGTGCATTTTACGGTACTTTCGGGATATTCCGCGATATCACGAAGAACAAGCTGGCCGAAGCCCGTATCAGGGAAAGCGAGGAAAGGCTGAGCGCTATAGTTGACCTTACCAACGATTATATCTGGGAGATAGACCCTGAATGGAGATACACCTATGTCAGTTCCAAGGTGTTTGACATCCTTGGATACCGTCCCGAAGACTTGCTCGGCAAATCGCCTTTTGCTTTCATGCTGCCCGAAGATGCCGAACGGGCTAAGACTGAGATCAGGAAAACGGTCCATGAATTCAAAGCCCTTAACCTTATCACCAACCGTGCCATTCACCATGACGGCCATGTTATCTACCTTGAATCTTCAGGAATCCCCTTGTTCGATGCCGACGGTAAATATGTGGGCTACCGCGGCGCTGACCGTGATGTCACACTCAGAAAGTCATTCGAGAACCAGCTGATCATTTCCAAGGAAAAAGCCGAGGAATCCGACAGACTTAAATCCTCTATCCTGGCCAATGTAAGCCATGAACTGAGAACCCCCTTGAACGGGATACTCGGATTTGCCGAGATCCTAAAGAGCGAGCTTAAGGAAACCGAGCAGGAACTGATGGCCGATAATATCCATTCTTCGGGGAGGAGGCTGATGGGGACCCTTAATTCACTGATCACTTTGTCGCAGCTGGTGGCAGGGAAAGTTTCCCTGGTGATCAGACCGGTCGTCCTTAAGGAAAGTATCAGCGCAGTGATCCGTTCCCTTGAGCCGCTTGCAAAGGAAAAAAACCTGGCCATCACGTTAAATGCAGATCCGGCGGTATCGGTCAATACCGATGAACAGCTATTTAAACAACTCTGCCGGCAGATCCTCGACAATGCCATTAAATTCACAGAACACGGTGGGATCACCGTTGAAGTTTCAACCGATAAAGCCGGCTATGAAGGTTATGTCATAGTTTCAATCATCGATAGCGGGATAGGAATCGAAAAAGACTATCACGATCTTATATTCCAGGAATTCAGGCAGGTAAGTGAGGGTTTCGGAAGAAAATACCAGGGTTCCGGGATAGGCCTCACCATTTGCAAGAAAAGTATTGACCTTCTCGAGGGAAAGATCACCATCGACAGTTCCTCCGGCAAGGGATCGGCATTTCACATCTGGCTTCCAAATAAAAAAGAAATTACCGCAAATAAACCTGATGTACAGATTACCACCCCGGCTCCGGGGCCTAAACCTGTTACGACATCCGATCTTCCATCTGTGCTTCTCGTCGAGGATAACCTTGTAAATAAAGAACTTACAGAATTTTTCCTGAGGAAGGTATGCAAGGTTGATTATGCTGCCGATGGAAACACTGCCATTGAAAAGGTGAGGGCAAAAAAATACCAGGCTATACTTATGGATATTACCCTTGGTTATGGAATAAATGGAATCGAGGCAACCAAAGAGATCAAAAAGGTGCCGGGATACAATGATATTCCTATCATTGCCGTAACAGGATATACCATGAGCGGCGACAAGGATATGTTAATTGCCCAGGGATGCACTCATTACCTGGCAAAACCATTTGACCAGGCAAGTATACTGGAGGTGATGATGGATGTTTTATCTGTCAAAAGATAATTTTTCACTAAAATCGCAGGTTTAAAATCTTTATATAATCTTTATATCTTCCCCTGAATAGTGTCCTTAACATATAAATACCTTTGCACCATCAAAAAACTTAGTCTCTAACAAATAAAAATTAGATCATCATGAAAAAAGTTGTTGTCTTAGTATCAGCTATCATGCTGTTTGCCGGTTTAACTTTTGCACAGACTCCTCAGACCAAAGATCAGAAACCTGCTGAAAAGAAAGAAGCTCCTAAAACCACTGAGAAAAAGGATGCCAAACCAACTGAAAAGAAAGACGCTGCAAAGCCTGCTGCAAAACCTGCTGACAAGCCTGCTGCAAAACCTGCTGCAAAGCCTGCTGATAAACCCGCAGAACCTGCAAAGAAGTAATCTGAACTTCTTAATTGTTTAAGAAAAGGCTGTCCGGATGGACGGCCTTTCTTATTTTCCCGGCATTCTGAAAACGATAGGCATTCTTACCACCACTCTTACAGACTTGCCGTTTCGCCTGGCCGGTTCCCACCTGGGCATAAGTTTCACCACCCTGATTGCTTCCTCGTCGCAACCCCCTCCTATTCCTTTTGTCACTTCGATATGGGACAGGTAGCCGTCGATCTCGATGATAAAAACCACCACCACTACCCCCTGCACCCCGGCTTTCAGGGCAGTTTCGGGGTAACGAACATTTTTTCTCAGGAACCACAACCTTGCATCATCACCCCCGGGATACCTGGGGTACACATCGATTACAGTTACTATGCCTGTGGCATCCCCTTCGCCATGACCGTTTAATGCATTACCCTGTCCTTTACCCGCAGTATCTGCTGGAACTGTTTCTTCTTCAAGAGGAGGATTGTCTTCAACAGGTTTGAGCTTTTCTGCAGTCACCGAATCGACCACAACAGGAGCCTGTTCTTCAGGGGGAGGCTTTGGAACAGAACCCGCCAGCCTGTCAGGGTCCTCGCTGGGAGGAGGGAGCATGCTGTAATATTGCACGTCGGTGATCATGTCGTTGTCGATCAGCGGAATGGGCTCGAAATAATAATAGAGCACAGGTCCCACGGTAAGTCCTGTAAAGAGCAATACTGCAAGGATTGTGGAGATAAGAACGTACTTGTTGTATTTTTTACGAAGGACATATCCCCCGTAAGCCTGGTTACGGCCCGAGAAAACAATTTCGAAAAGATCTGCCCCGCGGTTTACTTTCATTCGCCCAGGTATTTCTTTAGCCCTTCTATTTCCCTTCTCTGGTGTTTGGTCGGACGGCCGGCACCCGGATCACGGTATTCGAAGCTCAGTTCCCTCATCTTTTTAACCCTTTCGTATTCGCTTCCGGGAGTGAGGTCCTGCAGGTACAGGGCTACGAGAGGGGCACCCACCCTGTTTTCAAGCAGCTGAAGAACTTTGAATTGCCTGGTCAGGGGCGGTTGAGACAGGGTAATCTCATTCCCGGGTTTTATTTCATGTGAAGGTTTGACGATATTCCCGTTCAGCCTTACTTTACCCGATTTACAGGCTTCAGACGCCTGGTTGCGAGTTTTGAAAAGGCGAACAGCCCATAACCATTTATCTATCCTGACTCCCTCTGTCATTTCTGCCGGAAAAATATCTCCATAGGGGCACCGGTAAACTCAAAGTGCTCCCTCATTTTGTTCTCAATAAAACGACGATATGGGTCTCTCAAGTATTGAGGATGGTTGCAGAAAAATACGAACGACGGGAAGGCTGTCGGAAGCTGGGTGGCAAATTTGATCCTTACATATTTCCCTTTAACCGCAGGAGGAGGAGTTTGTTCGATGACGGGGAGGATAAAATCGTTAAGCTCCCTCGTTGGGATCTGCCGGCTCCTGTTTTTGAACACCATAACCGCAGTCTCCATGGCTTTCAGTATCCTTTGCTTCTCGGTGACCGAGGTAAAAACAATAGGAACATCTTTGAAAGGCGAAAGTTGTTCACGGATCATCTCCTCGAACTGCTTATGCGTATTGGTCTGTTTTTCAATCAGGTCCCATTTATTGACAAGTATCACAACACCCTTATGGTTCCTGTCGATAATGTGAAAAATATTCTGGTCCTGTGCTTCGAATCCTCTTTCAGCATCGACCATCAGTATGCATACGTCACTGTGTTCAATTGAACGGATTGCGCGCATGACAGAGTAAAACTCGATATCTTCCTTGACTTTGCCTTTTTTCCTGATCCCTGCGGTATCGACAAGTAAAAAATTAAGTCCGAACGAGCTGTATTCCGAATGGATGGACTCGCGCGTGGTCCCTGCAATCGGGGTGACTATGGTACGGTCGCGCCCAAGCAGGAAATTTACAAGTGAAGACTTCCCTGCATTCGGGCGGCCCACTATGGATATTTTAGGCAGATCGGGAAGTTCTTCATTATTCTCTGTAGATGACTCATCAAGAGGTGGGAAAAGCGCCGTGACCGCATCCAGCAATTCACCGGTGCCGCTGCCGCTTACTGCGGCTATGCCGAATATCTCATCAAATCCAAGTGCATAGAACTCATTCACCAGGTCGATCTGTTTGATGCTATCGACCTTGTTGGTGGCAAGCAGCACTTTCTTGCCCGAACGGCGCAGCATGGTGGCTACGTCCTCATCCATAGGCGTTAGCCCTTCACGCACATCCACCATAAAAATAATGACGTCAGCCTCGTCGATGGCAAGGTTTACCTGTTTTTTGATCTCCGATTCATAGATATCGTCGGAATCGTCCACGTAGCCGCCGGTATCTATAACCGAGAACTGGTGGCCGTTCCAGTCGCTGAGGCCGTAATGCCTGTCGCGGGTGACGCCGCTGGTGGGGTCAACGATTGCTTCGCGTTGTCCCACGAGGCGGTTGAAGAGAGTGCTTTTGCCTACATTCGGGCGGCCAACGATGGCGACGATTTTTGACATACTTTCATTTTAAAACATTTTAATAATACCCTCGAATCTCTGCAAGGCGGTTGGTCGCGTTCACATCACACCGTTACTTTTCGCTTTCACATCACACCGTTGCGGTTCGCTTTCACATCACACCGCTGCTACGGTGTGGCGGAGCGACATGATGATATGCTATTCTAACCAACTCCAGGCTCCTTACACCTGATGCAGCTTTTGTGATGTGAGTCGCTCCCTACACCTGATGCAGCTTGTGTGATGTGATTCGTTCATTACACCTGATGCAGCTTTTGTGATGTTAGTCGCTCCGATCATCTGATGAGGCTTATGCAATTTGCTTCGCTTCAATACTGTAATATAATCATTATTCATGATCTTCGCCTAAAGAATATCCGAATCTTTTCAACTGAAGTTCGTCTTCACGCCAATCCTTGGAGACTTTAACATGCAGTTCAAGGAAAATATGGCGGCCGAGGAACTCCTCAATAGCTTTACGCGCTTCAGTCCCCAGTTTTTTTATCGCTTTGCCCTGGTGTCCAAGAATTATTCCTTTCTGCGATTCCCTTGAAACATAGATCACTGCCCTGATACGGAGTAGGGAATCTTCAACTTTGAATGAATCAATGGCAACTTCGACCGAATAAGGAACCTCCTGGGAATAGTTGATAAGGATTTTTTCGCGTATCATCTCCGACACAAAAAACCTTTCATTCCTGTCGGTCAGTTCATCCTTTTCATAAAAAGCAGGATGTTCGGGCAGAAGTTTGATGAGGCGGTTCAGAAGCAGTTCAAGGTTGAATTTATGTAGTGCCGAAACAGGCAATATCTCAGCTTCCGGTAAAAGTTTGGCCCATTGCTCCACTTCCCTTTCAAGCTTTACCTGGTCTATCGTATCTATTTTATTTACCAGGACTATAACCGGGATCTTTGCTGCAGTTATTTTACGGAGGATATCCTCGTGGGTGAATTTCTGGCCGGGTTCGGTCACAAGCAGAATAATGTCAGCATCTGCAATTGAAGCGCTTATGGCCGAAACCATGGCTTGGTGCAGCTTGTATTTTGGTGTAAGGATACCAGGGGTATCTGAAAAAACCATCTGGTAATCTTCAGCATTCAGAATCCCCAGGATACGGTGCCGGGTAGTCTGGGCTTTAGGTGTAATGCCGGAAAGGTTTTCACCGATTAGAGCATTCATCAGGGTAGATTTTCCCGCGTTGGGATAACCAAGTATTGTTATATATCCGGCGTTATGGGCCATAAAATGTTTTAATAATTTGGAGATGCGGCAAACTAAGTCTATCTTTGCCCCGCGAATCACATTACATCGCGATATAACTGACAAAGGTAGTAAAAATATATCGCGGGGTGGAGCAGAGGTAGCTCGTTGGGCTCATAACCCAAAGGTCATAGGTTCGAATCCTATCCCCGCAACCACGAAACCCTGGCACTTTGTGCCGGGGTTTTTCTTTTGACACGAAGCCCCAAGCTTGCTTGAGGGCTGAGTGGAAAAAGAAAAAGACCGGGCGAGCGCAGCGAGCCAGGGGTTTGGTTGTTAAGCCCCCCCCCAACGGATCACCGCAGGTAATTCTATCCCCCGGGCAAGCGAAGTGAGACTAGGGGAGGGTGGTTAAATTTTCCCGTAAACGGCATCCCTTCATCCTGCTCCCTCCTTGTAATGAAATTTCAATCCTCTTGTAAACAGGTTTATTTTTCGTACATTTAACATCCAAATTCATTATGGTATAAGGAGGCAGCATTACAGAATCAGAACTGATTATTCAGCAGAATGCATCATGAAAAAGATTTACCTGTTTTTATACTTAATCTTGATTTCAGCTTCAGGCTTCTCCCAATGGACCCGGTTGACGAGTGGAACAAACAAAGATTTATTTTCTGTGCATTTTCCTTGTAAAAGCACTGGTTATGCTGTCGGTGGAAATGAGAATTATTACACGAGCGGGGTTATCCTGAAATCCGTCGATGCCGGGCAGATTTGGTCAGCTTTGCCCTGCGATACCAATAATTTTTATACTTCCGTTTTTTTTACAGATTCCATCACGGGATTCGTTACAGGTTATGATTACAACTACAGCGGAATAATTTTAAAAACCACCGACGGCGGCAACACCTGGACGACTTCACTGAGCGGTACAACCAACCGTTTGTATTCCGTTTATTTTATCTGTGCTGATACAGGATATGTAGTCGGAGCATATGGTGCAATCTTCAAAACCACAAACGCCGGGGCACTATGGACTAGTCAGGCATCAGGGACTTTAGTTGATTTGCATTCAGTCTGTTTTGTTAACGATAATTCAGGGATAGCTGCGGGTAACTACATATGGCATCCGTATTCATCCACCATGGGGACAATTCTATCTACAAACAATTCGGGTAACCTCTGGACAGGGACTGCCTTTGATTATGGTTTCAATTCTGTTCATTTTACAAATGCCAATACAGGATATGCAGCTGGTTTTTATATTTTTTATTACGGGGCCGGCAGGTATGAATCCGGTCCTGTAATGCTGAAAACCATTAACGGAGGAGGCAGCTGGACTACCCAGGATCCGGGAACTTCAACATTTTTATCTGCAGTATATTTTACGGATGCTGTTAACGGGCATTCTGTCGGCGATTCCGGCACTATTTTAGTCACCATCAATGGCGGCGATCACTGGGGACGGCAGAATTCAGGTACAACGACCGATTTATTGTCGGTTTATTTTACGGATGATACAACCGGGTATGCTGCCGGCCGAAATGGAATAATTCTAAAAACCATAAATGGAGGCGGGTTCCCGGTGGGTATCGACGGTTTGCAAAGCAAATCAGCCACCTTGAACATTTACCCCAATCCCGCGGCTGCAAGGCCTGTAACCATAGAAACCTCACAGGAACCTGTAAACAGCCGGCTTTCAATAATGAACGCGAACGGTCAGCAGGTGATTTCATTGCGGTTCACCGGGTCCAAAACACAATTTGACATTGCTAATTTACCCAGTGGTGTCTATTTTGTAAGATTGACTGCCGACAATATGGTGCTGACGGGTAAGTTTATAAAGCTGCAGTAATCTGATTGATTTTAAGCGGGTAAATTGGACGCTTATATGATGCTAAATGACATGATTGAATCCATGAAAAGAATATTTGAATGAACATGGTAAACCGTCATACGACTTCTTCAATTACAGCACTTTCCTTATTTTCTCAATCTTGCTGTGCCTGTCATATGAGTAGGTTGAACTGGTCTGATCAAGAATCTCAAAAATGATTAATGCCCTGCCGTACAAGTTTTTCATTTGTACGCCGCCGGTATTCCCTCCCTTGAGTTCTTCTGCAACAAGGAACATTAATTCGGCAAGCTTCTCAAAATTGTTTTCGCTGAATTTTTTGGTTTCCAGCAGTGTTGTAAGAAACGATTCTGCCGGAATTAAAGCCAGGTCATCAAAATTCAAGCCCAATTCCGCTGTCAACGCCCGGCCGGCTGCTTCAATTCCCTGGTTCACCTGCCCGCAGGCTTTAAACCCCGTGAAACCAGCAAGTATTTTTCCAAGCACCTGCCCCATCTGATCAATTTGCCTTTTTATGTAGTCTTCCTGTTCAGCTGGCATACCTTCTTAATTATGTGAAGTTGAGGTTGTTCAAATACCCTCCGAATAATATTGTTTAAGCATCCCGGCGGCATACCTGAATTGCTCAGGCGAATTGTACAACTCCGCCGAAAGCCGGGTCGTTCGCCGTGGGGGCTGCGACCAGTACCATAACGGCAATTCGAGATCATGCTCTTTGAAAAGCCTGTCCTGCAAGGCATCGACATTCTTATAATCGGGAGGAACCATATCTCCAAAAGGCGGAAGTTCTAACGTTGTCATACCCGCATTCATCTCCGCGGGACATGACGGGCTCAATCGAAGTTCAGCACAAAAAATATCACGGGCCTCAATACAAAGGTCATGGTTGTGTTTCATGACCGCATCCCAGCCCCCGGGCATCAGCGAAGCCATATAGTCAATTGAATCGGCCGCACAAAGCACAGGCGAAGGATCCAGCGTGCCCTGCCAGAAAAACCTCCCGGCAAAGGGTTCTGCTTTATGCCCGGCATGACTGATGATCAGCGGCAAAATGGGTTTCTGCCTGTCGTTACGCACATGCAAAATGGCAGCACTTTTTGGCGAACAAAGCCATTTATGGCAATTTCCTGTATAATAAGCGGCGCCTATCTTATTAATATCCAGAGGAATGCTTCCCGGGGCATGCGCGCCGTCGACCATGGTATCAATTCCCAGCTTATCGAGTTCCCTCACAATCTCACCGACCGGCTGAATCAATGCAGTTGCCGAGGTGATATGATCGATGAGGCATATCTTTGTTTTTTTACTGACTGCGGATAGCAGAGCGTCGGTGATCCGGCGGGGTGAATCTATGGGTATGTCATAGCATGCCTCCACGATCACTGCCCCGGCAGACTCCGCAATGTATTCAAGCAGCTTGCGGCAGGCATAATACGTATGATTACTGATGAGTATCTCATCGCCCGGTTCGAAATGCAGTGACCTGAATACCGTATTGACCCCTGCCGTTGCATTCTGCACAAAGACCAGGTCGGCGGGATCGGCATGAACAAAGGCAGAGATCTTTTCCATTGCCAAACCCATCATCCCCTCGAGTTGCCTCACCAGGAAGCTCATGGGCTGGCCTTCGAGCATCAGGCGGTACTCGTTCTGCCTTTCAAGGATATATTTCGTACATGCCCCGAAAGACCCATGGTTCAGATAGATCGCGTGTGGATCAAGAGACCAGAGAGGGGAGAATTCGGAGGGATAGCGGTGTGTATCTGTCTTCACGTAATTTTCTATTGAATTTCGAATATTATTCAATAGAAAGTATCATCCCCTTCAGGTACTCCCCTTCGGGATGGTAGATGCTCACAGGATGGTCGGGGCCCTGGGAGAGGTGGTGAAGGATTTTCACGTTCCTTCCTGTTTCAATGGCTGCTGACTGAAGTGCCGAACGGAACATTTCGCGGCTGATGGCCTGGGAGCAGGAGAAGGTGAACAGAAGCCCGCCCGGCTCAAGGTGGCGGATAGCCGAAGCATTCAGCTGGATATAGGCATGAAGTGCATTGTTCGATACCTGGTGGGTCTTGGCGAAAGCAGGAGGATCGAGTATGATCATGGAATATTTTTCGGAAGTGTTCTTAAGGAAAACTTTGACATCGGCTACTTCCGAAGAATGCCGGGTTTCGTCAAGCCCGTTCAGTGCAAGGTTTTCGCCTGTCCACCCTATGGCCTGCCTCGAACTGTCAACCGAATGTACGTGCTCTGCGCCACCCTTCAGGCAATACACCGAGAAAGCCCCTGAATAGCAGAACGTATTAAGTACCTTGCGGTTCTTTCCGTAAAACTGGGCAAACATGCGGTTGCTTCTCTGGTCCAGGAAAAATCCCGTTTTCTGGCCGTTCACGAAATCGACGTTGAACCTGTGACCCGTCTCGGCGATCTCGACGGCCGGGGAGTTGCCGTAGAGGAAACAATCAGTCTGCAGTTTGCAGTCTGCAGTCTGCAGTTTTATTCCCTCCGATCGCCGACTGCCGCCTGCCGACTCGTTTCTGCGTGAGGCTCTCTCCATGGTCTCCGCACTCTTATCGTACACAGCCAGTAACTTTTCGCCGTAAAGGTCCTTCAAAGCGTCAACCAGAACGGATTTTAAAAGATGCATCCCCAGGGAGTGTGTCTGGATGACGGCAACCCCGTTATACCAGTCGATGATCAAACCAGGCAGTTCATCACCTTCACTGTAAACGAGACGATAGGCATTGGTTAAAGGTCCTGAAGTAAGGCCGGCCTTCATTCGCAGTTCGAAGGCTTGCTTTAAACGTCCAAGCCAGAAATCCGCCCCGGTAGTCGTCCGCAGAAAGGAAAAAATCTTAACTGCGATAGATCCTGTCATAAAATGTCCTGTTCCCAGAAACTGTCTCTCCGAAGAAAACACTTCGACCACCGTACCTTCTTTGACCTCTCCGACCTTCCTGTCAATCGCCCCTGAAAAGATCCAGGGATGCCTCCTTAGAACCGCTGCTTCCTTGCCCGGCTTCAATATTACCATTGGAATCCTGTCCATCACCCTAAATAAATCATAAAATACTTGACTCGCCGGTAAATTTATTACTAATTTTGCTCAAATTTAAAACCTAACGCAATGAAAAAGTATTTTTTGCTTCTTCTGATTTCGGTTTTCGTCGCATCCTGCGGACACGAAGCCAAGAAAAAAGCTGAAGAATTACAGGCCCGCAACGACAGCCTGATGAACCAGACTATGCAAAAGGATGAGGCAATCAACGAATTCGTCCGTTCAATCAACGATATCCAGAGCACTCTGGATACGATCAAGATGAAGGAAAATGTTATCAACCTCAGTACCGAGCGCGGTGGTGAAATGAAACAGACCGCCAAGGACCAGATCAAAACCGACATCCAGACTATTTACAGCATGATGCAGAAGGACAAAGCCCAGCTTGCCCAACTGACCAAGAAGCTGAAAGCTGCAAATATGAAGGTTGACGAACTCCAGAAAATGGTGTCGCGCCTCGAAAAGGATATTGCCACCAAGAGCGTCCAGATCGAAGAACTCAGGACCAGCCTTGCAAAGCTGAATATCAAGTTTGAAGCTGCTTCGCTTAAGATCGACACCCTCAGCAAAACGGTTAACCAGCAGGGCGCCAAGATCAGCGACCAGACCCAGACCATTGCGGCCCAGGAAGAAGCCCTGAATACCGCTTACTATGTGATTGGTACCAGCAAGGACCTTAAGAAGAACGGCGTGATCAAGAAAGGCGACGTGCTTTCGGATTTCAACAAGGAACTTTTCACCAAGATCGACATTCGCAAGACCACCGAGATCCCCATTCTGAGCAAGAAAGCCAAGATCCTTTCAAGCCACCCGAGTGCAGCGTATAAGTTCACAGGCGACAAGAAAGTCATACAGTCTCTGCAAATTCTTGATTACAAAGCATTCTGGAGCAATTCCAAGTACCTTGTGATCGTGGTTGACTAAACCTGACTTCATATAAATAAAAAAAGCCGCGCAAACACGCGGCTTTTTTTATTTGCCGAGGAGGAGATTATTTCTGGGGAGCAGAATAATCCTGCTCGGTGAGCAACTTGCCCGTTTCATCGTAAAACCTCCATTTGCCGACCCTTTGGTCGCTCTTATAAGCCCCTTCGTACCTTATCTTACCGTTCTCGAAATAAGTGATGCGTTTGCCTTCACTTTTACCGTTCTTAAAGCTGCCTTCACTCCACTTTTTTCCGTTCTCGTACCATGAAACCCAGGCACCGTCGCGCTTCCCGTCCTTATAGCCCCCATCCATCTGCATCTGCTTATTCTCATAATAGGTGGTTTCCCTGATCATTTCACGGCTTTCGCCTTTTCCCTTATAAATACAAACCTTTTTAGGGCTGCCATCAGGATAGTTATCCTCGATAACCTTTTGTTCAAAACGGCATGAAACTGCCAGTAACGCAAGCAAAAAAACAGTTGACAAACCAGTGATTTTCATATAATTAGATTTTATAATTCAAATTTTGTTATCCTAATAACCCAGTTACCAAGTTACCAAGTTATTTCCCAAACTCCATCCTTTGTCCCTTGACGGCCTCGTCAAACCTTCCATGATCAAAGACCAATCGCCCGTTGACCCAGCACATATTGACTCTTGATTTAAAAGTGACACCCTCGAGAGGAGACCATCCGCATTTATATAAAATATTTTCAGGAGCCACAGTCCAGGGAGCATCCATATCGACCAGTGCAAGGTCGGCATGGTATCCCTTGCGGATGAAGCCCCTCTCCTTTATCCTGTAAAGAATGGCAGGCGAATGGCACATCTTGTCGACAATGGTTTCCAGCGGCAGCCTGCCCATATGGTAAAATCCCAGCATGGCCACCAGGCTGTGCTGTATCAGTGGCGCTCCCGAAGGGCATGATGCATATGGATTGTCTTTCTCTTTTAACAGATGCGGTGCGTGGTCTGTGGCAATAATATCTATAGTGTTGCTGATCAGTCCCTCCATGAGGCCAAGCTTGTCCTTTTCGGTCTTGATGGCAGGGTTCCACTTGATCCTCGAACCAAGATCTGCATAATCCCTGTCGTCAAACCAGAGATGATGAACGCAAACCTCGCCTGTGATACGCTTATCCCTGAGGGGGATGGTATTATCCAGTAACTCCAGTTCCCGGGCTGTTGAAAGATGTAACAAATGCAGGCGGGCATTATATTTCTTTGCAAGCCCCACAAGGATCTCCGAAGACCTGTAACATGCTTCTTCACTGCGGATGAGGGGGTGGGCTTCAACCGGTATATCGTCTCCGTACTTTTTTTTGTATGACTTGAGATTTGCCTGTATGATGGATTCATCTTCACTGTGGACGGCTATGATCATGGGGCATTCCCTGAAAATGTTTTCAAGTATCCTCATATCATTCACCAGCATATTTCCTGTGGATGCGCCTGTGAAAATTTTAAGCCCGCAGATACGCACTGGGTCTGCCTTTTTTATCTCATCCAGGTTATCGTTGGAGGCTCCCAGGAAAAAGGAATAGTTCGCCAGGGATTTAGTGGCTGCAAGTTTGTACTTCTCTTCCAGTATCTCCAGGGATGTTGCCTTTGGAAGGGTGTTGGGCATATCCATAAAGGAAGTGACCCCTCCGGCTACGGCAGCCCTGGTTTCGGTATGCAGATCCCCTTTTTCGGTAAGCCCCGGATCCCTGAAATGGACCTGGTCGTCAATGACGCCGGGCATCAGCAATTGCCCTTTTGCATCGATCTCAACAGTACCTTGCGGGAGTGAAAAGGTTGAAGGCCTCCTGCCGTTGAAGATCTCAGTGATACAACCGCCTGTGATGAGCACTGAGCCGGCAAACTGTTTGCCTTCATTGACAATGAGGGCATTGTGAATAAAGTATGATTCCATAGTAAAAAAAGTGGAAATATCAGGCATTTTTACGCCTGTATTTTTTAAACAGGCTTTTGAACCTGAGGGTGATCACTCCGAATACAGCTTCGCGGAAGATGCCTTTGCTCATCTTGGATTCACCCAGGGTGCGATCGGTGAAAATGATGGGCACTTCAACTATTTTAAAGCCAAGTTTCCAGGCAAGGAATTTCATCTCTATCTGGAAAGCATAACCTGTAAAATGAATGGCATCGAAATCAATGGCTTCAAGCACAGGACGGGTATAGCATTTGAAACCTGCAGTAGTATCCCAGATCTTCATCCGTGTAACAAACCTAACGTAGGCCGAAGCGTAATACGACATCAGCACCCTGCCGATAGGCCAGTTCACCACATTCACACCCTTCACATAACGGGAACCAATGACAAGGTCGGCCCCCTTCTTTGCGGCGTCGTATAATCTTACGAGGTCTTCGGGATTATGCGAAAAATCGGCATCCATCTCGAAAATATAATCATATTTACGGTCTATTGCCCAGTGAAAACCATGGATATAGGCTGTTCCGAGCCCCAGTTTTCCCTTACGCTGTTCCATGAACAGGGTAGCGGGAAACTCTTTCATGAGACGGGTTACGATATCCGCAGTGTGATCAGGTGAATTATCTTCAATGATGAGGATGTGAAAGTCTTTGGGCAAAGAAAACACCTTACGTATAATCGCTTCGATATTTTCCTTCTCATTATAGGTTGGAATTATAACAAGACAATCTGACACCTCTTCCAATTTTATGCGAAATTAAGAATTTTTCAATTACTGTCAAATATTACATTGCATTCATCATATTCTCAAGCTTTTTCACTCCCTGGGCAATTGTTTCGGTCTCCCTGAAGGTGAGGAAAAGTTTGCTGCCTTCCTGTTTGAGTTTCAGGCCGCTTGCCGGGTCTTTGACAATCTCGAGAATCCTTCCGAAAGTTCCTGAATTATAGTATGTTGAATCAGGATTTGACGGGAAGTATGAATTCATTCTGCCTTTTCGGAGGATGAGTTTTTCAAAGCCTATGTTTTTTGCGACTTTTCTCAGGCGTATGGTCTGCAGAAGCTCGTCGGTTTGGGGGGGCAATGTACCGAACCTGTCGGCCAGCCTTGACCTGAAATCTTCAAGGTCAGTTTCGGCCTCTATCGAATCCAGTTCTTTATAAAGGTTTAATCTTTCAGTGATGTTGGTGACATAGGCATCAGGGATGAGGATCTCCATGTCGGTTTCAATCACACATTCCTTAACCGTAGACCGTGAGGGCAGGTCTTTGAACAGTTCGCCGAAATCCTGTTCCTTGAGTTCCGACAGGGCTTCGTCGAGGATCTTCTGGTACATCTCAAAGCCGATCTCGGTGATGAAGCCGCTTTGTTCAGCTCCCAGGATGTTACCCGCCCCGCGTATGTCGAGGTCGCGCATGGCAATGCTGAACCCGCTGCCGAGTTCCGAAAACTCCTCTATGGCTTTAAGCCTTTTTTTGGCTTCATCAGTAAGGGTCGTCATAGGCGGGGCGATAAGGTAGCAGAAAGCTTTCCTGTTCGACCTTCCCACCCTGCCCCTGAGCTGGTGCAGATCACTGAGCCCGTAGTGATGGGCATCGTTGATGATGATGGTGTTGACGTTCGGGATATCCAGGCCCGATTCTATGATGGTGGTGGCAACGAGTACATCAAACTCGCCTTCAATGAAATCCATCATCACTTTTTCAAGCTTTGGCCCGTCCATCTGGCCATGGGCCACAGCGACCGTCGCCGAGGGGACCAGCCTTTGTATCATGCCTGCGACTTCGCCAATGTTCTGCACCCTGGTGTTTACGACGAAAACCTGTCCGCCCCTCGATAATTCATTACTGATAGCCTCTTTGAAAACATCCTCGTGAAAAGAATGGATCTCGGTCTGCACGGGGTACCTGTTGGGAGGGGGCGTATTGATGATAGAAAGGTCCCTGGCACCCATGAGTGAAAACTGCAGGGTTCTTGGAATAGGCGTTGCAGTAAGGGTAAGCGTATCGACGTTCACCCTCAGTCTTTTCATTTTTTCCTTTGCAGCAACTCCGAATTTCTGCTCCTCGTCAATAATGAGCAGTCCGAGGTCCTTGAAAGCCAGCTCTTTGCCCAGCAACCTATGGGTGCCGATGAGGATGTCGATCTTTCCTTCGGCAAGATCTTTTATGATCCCACCCTGGCTTTTGGCGCTCCTGAAACGGTTGATGTAATCGACCCTGCAGGGAAAATCCTTAAGCCTTTCCGAGAAGGTCTTGAAATGCTGAAGGGCGAGTATGGTCGTGGGGACGAGCACCGCAACCTGCTTTGAATCCGCAACAACCTTAAAAGCTGCCCGTATCGCGATTTCGGTTTTTCCGAAGCCCACGTCCCCGCAAACCAATCGGTCCATAGGAAATCCCGCTTCAAGGTCTTTTTTGACATCCACCGTCGATTTGATCTGGTCGGGAGTGTCTTCGTAGATGAATGAAGCCTCTAGCTCGGTCTGAAGATAGGTGTCGGGTGCATAAGCAAAGCCTACGGTGGCACGCCTTTCGGCATACAGCTTGATGAGGTCGCGGGCAATATCCTTGACCCTGCTCTTGGTCCTGGCCTTGAGTTTGGTCCAGGAGTCTGAGCCCAGCCTGTTCAAAACCGGTGCAGTTCCTTCCTTGCCTATATATTTCGAAATACGGTGAAGCGAATGTATGCTCACATAAAGCACATCCTCATTCTTATAAATAAGGCGGATAGCCTCCTGCTCCTTGCCGTTATTCATGATCTTTTCTAGACCGTCGAACCGCCCCACCCCATGGTCTATATGCGTAACATAATCCCCGGGTTTCAGGTCGTATATCTCTTTCAGCGTCAGGGCCTCCTTGCTGGTATACCCGTCGCGCAGGTGAAAATGATGGTAACGTTCGAAGATCTGGTGGTCGGTGTAGACGAGCAGCTTCAGGTCGTGGTCGACGAAACCCTCATGGATGACGTGAACCGTGACCCGGGAAGGGAGTCGGCAGTCTGCAGTCTGCAGTCTGCAAACTGCCGACTGTAGACTCTCTTCCTGCCGACTGCCGACTGCCGACTGCCGACTCATTTCAAGGTCCTCCAGTATAGCTTGCAACCTCTCCGCCTGCTTCGCCCCATCGGCAAGTATCACATTCGCATAACCCCTCGCGGCGTGATCAGCGAGATCGGCCGTGAGCAGGTCAAAATTCTTATTAAAGGAAGGCTGGGGGGAAGTATTGTAAGTGATTGTTTTTGAACTCTTAAAATAAAACTGCCTGCCGAATTCGACCGATGAGGAGTCCAGCAGCAGGGGCAGAAATTCACTGCTTTTCATCAACAGGTCCGAGCCTGTAAGCTCGTCGAGGCGATCGGCACAGAAGCCGGTATCTTCCAGCCAGATCGCCGAGCCCTCGGGCAGGAAGCCCAGGAGGGGCTCATACCCTGTCTTTTTCTCTTCATTCACGCGGATATCGGGCACAATGGTGATGCTCTCTTTGAGGTTCAGCGAAAGCTGGGCCGCCGGGTCAAAGGTGCGGATGGAAGCAATGCTGTCTCCGCTGAATTCGATTCGGTAAGGATGGTCACTGCTGAAGGAGTAAACGTCGATGAGGCCTCCGCGGAGCGCAAACTGCCCGGGTTCGAGAACGAAATCGGCCCTCTCGAAATCATATTCGACAAGAAGGTCAAGGATGAAATCCATGCTGACTTTCTCACCCGAACTGAGCTTAAGGGTGTTTTTTTCGAGAAATTTACGGTTGACGACCTTTTCGGCCAGGGCTTCAGGATAGGTGACAATAAAAAAACTCCCTGCCCTGTTGTTCAGGCGGTTCAGCACTTCGGTCCTCAGCAGCAGCCCCTGGTTGTCCTTGGCGCCCGAAAGCACGCCTTTCTTGAAAGAGGACGGGAAAAACAGAATGCGTTTTTTCTCGGATTCTTCAGAGATCTCATCAAAGATCTGTTCGAGGTCGTTCAGGAAATAAGCGGCAGACTCCTTGTCGGGGAGAATTGCCAGGTGCACCCTGGGCGTCCGTTTGAAAATGGAGGCAGTGACGAAAGTCCGGGATGAACCGATGAGGCCTTTGAGGCTAAAACGGGCATGAGACGAGCCGTTCAGTGCTTCCGAAACCTCTATGGTCCTGGAATCCTGTGAGTATTTTTCTATCAGGTCATTGGGTGTCACAGCATGTAATTCTTACGCAGGTCTTAGTCAAGACGGAATTCAGGCGAATGCTGAAGCATAAACTCCTCGGCCTTTTCAACCATGTTGGTAGGGCCTACAAAAATGGGCGCCCTTTCGTGGAGTTCTTTCGGCTGAATGTCAAGGATTCGGCGGAAGCCGTCGGAAGCCTTGCCTCCTGCCTGTTCGGCCAGGAATGCAGCCGGGTTGCATTCATACAGCAAGCGGAGTTTCCCCTGCTTGTTTTTAGTGGTTGCCGGATATATAAAGATGCCTCCGCGGATGAGGTTGCGGTGAAAATCGGCGACCATCGATCCTATATACCTCGTGGAATAGGGCCTCGAAGTGGCTTTGTCGTCTTCCTGGCAATACCTCACATACTGTTTCACGCCTTCGGGAAAATAAATGTAGTTTGCTTCGTTTATCGAGTAAATATTACCTCCTTTGGGGTATTTCATTTCGGGATGGCTGAGGATGAACGACCCTACAGAAGGCTCGAGGGTGAACCCGTTTACGCCGTAACCTGTAGTATAAACCAATACTGTGGATGAGCCGTAGAGTACATAGCCGGCAGCCACCAGGTTGCGCCCGGGCTGCAGGAAATCCTCAATAGTTGAAAGCCCCCTGACGGTTCTCCTGAGGTAGACCGAAAACAAGGTCCCTATCGAGACATTGCTCTCGATATTGGAACTCCCGTCGAGAGGGTCAATGGCGACAACATATTTGGCGTTCCTTGAATGGGCGTTATCGAGGATGATGATCTCCTCATTTTCCTCCGACCCGATTGCGCAGCATTGTCCGCCGTCCCTGAGGGCCGCGATGAACTGCTCATTGGCAAAAACATCAAGTTTTTTCTGCTCTTCTCCCTGCACATTGATCTCACCGGCATATCCCATCACATCTCCAAGCCCCGCCCTGTTCACTTCACGGTTCACAAATTTGGCAGCAGTGCCTATGTCGTTAAGCAATCGGGTAAGTTCACCGCTGGCCCCCTGGTACTGGGCCTGCTTCTCTACTATAAACCCGGTTAAGGTCTGGAATTTCATAGCTTTACTTATTTCATGCAAAGATAGCTATTTGGCGTGAATCGTGACTCGTGATCCGTGAATCGTGAACCGTTAACGAGTCACGAGTCACGATTCACGAAATTCGTACCTTTGCCCTGATGGAAATCAAAGTATTCAAATTCGGCGGGGCTTCCGTCAATTCAGCCGACGGGTATCGCAACGTTCTCCGAATCCTGAAGAAGTACAGGGATACACCGCTGATGGTGGTGGTTTCGGCCATGGGTAAAACCACCAATGCGCTGGAGCTGGTGCTGAAACATTTCAGGGCCAATGACCCAATCGGGCTGATCGAATCCTTCGATGCAATTTACGAGGCCCATTTTTCAGTGATCACTGAGCTGTTTCCCGATAAAAACCATGTTGTTTACGGTGAGGCAGAATCATTATTCGACCAGCTCCGGGGTTATATCCGCAAAGGCCATCTTTACGATAAAGCCCATAGAACCTACGATTTCGAATATGACCAGATCGTTAGTTACGGTGAGCTTTTTTCCTCCTGTATACTAAATAATTATTTGAATTCCAAAGGGATAACCTGCAGATTACTTGATGCAAGAGAGCTCATCATCACCGATGACACCTACCGTGATGCCAGGGTAAACTGGGAGAAGAGCGGTGAACTGATCAAGGCTTCGGTTCTTCAGTATTTTGAAGGACCAGCATCGTCATCCGTAGTCCTTACACAAGGCTTCATAGGCTCGGAACCTTCGGGTAATTCAACCACGCTGGGACGCGAAGGATCGGATTTTACAGCGGCCATCCTTGCTTATATTCTTAAATCACAGGACGTTACTATCTGGAAGGATGTGAGTGGAGTTT
This sequence comes from uncultured Bacteroidales bacterium, assembly GCA_903824935.1. Lineage (GTDB taxonomy): Bacteria > Bacteroidota > Bacteroidia > Bacteroidales > FEN-979 > CAIRDP01. The sequence goes on from CAIJYT010000169.1 coordinate 22,493, forward strand.
TAAATGCAGATCCGAAGTGGTTTAAAAATCCAAAGAAACTTCCTGTGATCTCTTATCGTGAAGCCATTGAGCTTGCCTATTACGGGGCTTCGGTGATACATCCCAAGACCATCAGGCCTCTTGAGAACGCAGGCATCAAACTTTATGTTAAAAGTTTCAAGAATCCCGGGGCTGCGGGGACTGTAATTAAAAACATAGATCGATGGAATATCAGCTTTCCGATCTATATCCGCAAGCAGAACCAGGTCCTGATATCCATATCGCCAAGGGATTTTTCTTTTATAGTCGAAGAAAACCTCAGCCAGATTTTCACGGTTCTGGCCCGTTACCGGGCCAAAACGAATGTGATGCAGAATTCTGCAATCAGTTTTTCGATATGTCTTGAGCGAAATGACGAGGTGCTGTATGACCTTATCGAAGAGCTCTCGCAGAACTACGAGATCCGTTACAATTCCAATGTTGATCTGTTTACAGTCAGGCATTACACACCTGCTGCCATTTCCCGCCTCAGCCGTGGCCGCACTGTATTACTCGAGCAAAAGACGAGAAATACGGTACACCTTGTTGTCAAATAGCTTGAACCGTGACTCGTGAACCGTGAACCTTGACTGGTGAGATTACTTCTGGCGAGCACTTTGCACAAGCCGTTATTCGCGAACATATTTGCAACGTCGCTCATAAAATGTGGCTTGTGAGAACTGCATCGCTCAGGATAATAGGATTTACTCGGGCAGGACTACAGGAAAATGATATTTAAACTCAGGATAGTCCGGTTTTTCAAGGATATTTGTGAGAAAATCAGCGTAGGCGTCGGTAAAAGAGAAGCTATTTATGTCGTAGTATTCATCCGACAGCGGCTTATTGCCTACATCACCCATATCAATGGCACCAGTATTGAATTCTTCGAGCTCAACAAAAGGCACAATGCGTTTCATAACAGGCATCTGACCGTAATCCTCGCGAAGCAGCATGTCAACGACCTTATCGGCAAGGGTTGCAGTTAGCCTGCGGTCGTAATGCCTGCAGTGCCCCGACCTGGGATAGTAACCAGAGATCTGTGCCCTGGCTTCTATGCCGAGCTTTGCAGAAATTTCAGTGGCAACAACACCGCTCACGCCTCCGAACCTGGGATGGCCGTATTCATCAAGCTCAGAAGAAGCGTAAACGACATCCACCTTGCCCGTTTTATCATTATACCAGCGCAGGCCTTCAGAAACGGGGATCACTATACATTTCTTTCGTGAACTCATGAAGGTCTCCTTTACTTTTTCAAGGAAGACCTCCTTGCGTTCCTTGGTAATATCGAATTCGGGGATCAGGCCTAGCTGGGCGCCCCCGAAAGTAGCCGTTCCTGTAAGCCAGCCTGCATCGCGCCCCATGACTTCAAGTACGAGGATGCGTGAATGCGATTCGGCTGTGGTCTTCAGTTTGGAGGTAAGCTCCATCATGGCAGTTGCTGCCGAAGGAAATCCCGGGCAGAGCACAGCTTCAATATCTTTTCCTTTATAACGGTGGATGGTGCGGGTGCGTAAGTCATTGTCGATGGTTTTAGGAAACCCGATAACAGGGATGCCTTCAGTCACGAACAACCTCTTCGCCGCCCCGTTGGTATCGTCTCCTCCTATGGTCACCAGGACGTCTATCTTATAGCGCTCAAAATTCCTGAGTACCTGCGGGACCCGGCTTTCGGGATTCTTTTTCGAAGGAAAAGGATTCGTGCGGCTTGACCGCAGGGCTGTACCACCGTAATATCCGTCGTAAGGCTGGTTGGTGAGGTCAACAATATCGCCTTCGCCAAGCAGGCCTTTCCAGCCGTTCAACACTCCGTATACTTTAAAGCCCAGCAGCGACGCCCTGTTGCGGATTGCCTCAATACTTGAATTGATGGCCGGAGTATCGCCCCCGCCCGAAAGGATAGCCAGCGTTTTTCCTTTAAAAATCTTACTCTCAAGTTTCATCAGAAGGTTGATTATATTTTTTGCAAAACTACGGAAAATCGGGAAGGTACGGCGTGATGAAAATCGTAACGTTCTTCTTCACGACCTAACGGTTTACGTTCACGATCTTCTCCACAAGCACCTTCGCCAGCCTGACATTCGACTCGACGGTCCAGCCTGCAATATGAGGGGTAAGCACCACATTGTCAGCCTCAAGCAGATATTTCAGATCAGGAGGGACATCGTTTGAAAGGGCTTCAAACGAGCTGTCTTCGAATTCAAGCACGTCAAGGGCAGCGCCCCTCACCCGGCCCGATTTCAATGCAGCTACCAGGGCGGAGGTTTTGACCACCTGCCCCCTGGAAGTGTTGACCAGGAAAATATTCTTTCTGAACCGCTTAAGGAAATTCTCATCGGCCAGGTAATGAGTCTCTTCAGTCAGGGGCACATGAAGACTCACAATGTCGGCTGTTTCGCATAATTCGTCCATGGTGGATTCACCCGCGTACTCATCCGCATACGCAGATTTATATTTATCGTAGGCTATAACCCTGGCTTCGAAGCCTTTAAGTCTTTGAGCAAAGCCCCTGCCCATGTTACCATAGCCGATGATGCCAATGGCTTTACCTTTGATCTCGATTCCGCGGTTACTTTCCCTGGCCCAGATACCCTCACGTACATCCCTGTTTGCCAGGCAGATACGATTCATTAATGCAAGAAGCATCCCCAGGGTATGTTCACCCACAGCGTCGCGGTTGCCTTCAGGGGAGTTGAGGCAGCGAATGCCCCGGCTTTCGGCATAAGCCACGTCGATATTTTCGAGCCCCGATCCCACCCGAGCTATGAATTTCAGTTTTATCGCCTTGTCAATGAATGTTTTATCTATTTTTATTTTACTGCGGATGATAACCCCCGTATATTCCGAAGCGATGTTGCTGTAGTCAATGGCTGTATATTTCGGAAATTCCTCACATAAGAATCCCATTGCTGTCAACTCCTCCCTGATCAGAGGATGAACCGTATCGATGAATAGTACTTTTTGCATTTGCGAAATTTAGTAAAAATAATCGTACGCAACTCACATCGCACAAGCCGCATCAGGTGAAAGGAGCTTGTAAAATGCTAGCGGAGCCTATCATCATGTCGCTCCGACACACCGTAGCGGCGGTGTGATGTGAGAGCGTAAGTGCTGCCACCGCAGCGGCGGTGTGTTACTGCAAGCGAATAGCGGCGATGTAAAGAGCCTCGCAGACCGCGGCGGTGTGACGTGAGCGCGATGTAAAGCGTTGCAAAATCACCAATGATTTGCCTGAAATTGAAGAAATAGTGCAGATTTTCGTACTTTCGCAGTTTCGAAATACTATGTGGAATTTTCTCGTAAGGTTCATCCTCAGGAACCGGATCATCATCCTGGTTACCATCGCAGTATGCACGGCATTCATGGCCTGGAAAGCCACCGACGTACAGATACAGTACAAGAACGCCAGCATACTCCCCGCAACTGATACCACCATCAAAGTTTACCAGAAATTCATCTCGCAGTTCGGTGAAGACGGCACTGTAATGTTTATCGGCATTATAGACCCGGGGATGTTCCAGCTTAAAAACTTCAATGCAGTATTCGAGTTAAGCGATTCGCTGAGCAAGATCAAAGGAGTTGAAGGGGTTGTATCGGTAACAAGGATCTTCAACCTTGTCAAAAACGATTCTTTGCGCAAGTTCGTGTTCGTGCCTATCTCTCCTAAAAAGGCCACGTCACAGACTGAACTCGATTCAATACGAAACCTCATCCTTTCTTTACCTTTTTACGACGGACTGGTTTTCAACAAAAACACTTCGGCTTACCTGTTTGCGCTTACCCTCGATAAAACCCTGATCCATTCCAAATCCAGGCTGGCACTGGTGAATCAGATCAAAGCCAAAGTCGAGAATTTCAGCCGGGCAAACAATATAGAACCTCATTATTCGGGTTTGCCGTATATACAGACCCTGATCGCAAAAAAGCTGCAGGACGAGATGAAACTGTTCGTCGTGCTTACGCTTCTGATCGCGGCTTTCTTCCTTTTCATTTTCTTCAGATCGTTCAAGGCGGTGATCTTCCCTATGCTGGTGATCATCATCTCTGTGACCTGGGCCCTGGGGTTTATGGGGCTATTTGCTTACAAGATCACCATGCTTACGGCTATCATCCCTCCCCTGCTCATAGTGATAGGCGTTGAGAACTGCATCTTTATCCTGAACAAATATCATTACGAATTCTCGCATCACGGCAACCAGGCGAAAGCCCTGTCGAGGGTCATCCAGAGGATTGGCATGGCGAACCTGCTCACCAACGCAGCCACTGCCGCGGGGTTTGCGGCATTCACCATCACCCAAAATAAACTACTGGTCGAATTCGGAACCATCGCAGCTATCAACATCATGGTGGTTTATGCTCTTTCGCTCACCCTGGTGCCTATTATTTTCAGCTTCCTTCCTGCTCCCGAAAGCAAGCATGTTAAGCATATCGAGGCCAGCCTTGCCCAGAAGCTGATCGACAAAGCCGTTTTCTGGGTGACCAATTACAGGACCTATATTTATATCGCCATGGGGGTTTGCGTGGTCTTCGGCGTAGTTGGAGCCAGCCTGCTGCATACCTCGGGTACCATAGTCGACGACATCTCCAAAAAAGACCCTATCTATAAAGACCTGCTGTTCTTTGAGAAGAATTTCAACGGCATCATGCCCCTCGAGATATCCATAGACACAAAAAAGAAAAAAGGAGTGCTGCAGCTGTCGACATTGAAAAAAATCGACAGGCTCCAGGATACGCTTGCGAAGTACTGTGAACTGTCGAAACCCCTTTCGGTGGTGGAAGTCATAAAGACTGCAAAGCAGGCATTTTACGGGGGAGACCCGAAGTTCTATTCACTGCCGAACTCCAATGAGATTGCTTTCATGGCTGATTACATTCCCGACATGAAGCCTAAAAAACGGAACCTCCTCAAGAATTTTATCGACAGCAATTACCAGATCACCAGGGTGAGCGTGCAGATGGCCAATGTGGGGACGAAAAAGATAGACAGCATACAAAGGAACCTGAAGCCCAAGATCGACAGCATTTTCAACCCTGCAAAATATACAGTGAATGTCACAGGCACTTCGGTGGTATTCCTCAAAGGGACCAACTTCCTGATCAGGAACCTCTGGGAGAGCATAGCTTTGGCCATAGTTATCATAGCTGCCATACTTGCCTTTTTGTTCACTTCCTGGAGGATGATACTTATCTCGCTGATCCCGAATATCATACCGCAGCTGATGACCGCGGCCCTGATGGGATTTACAGGAATACCCATCAAGCCTTCGACCATTCTTATCTTCAGCATTGCTTTAGGAATCTCGGTGGATAACTCTATACAGTTCCTCTCGCGCTACCGGCTTCAGTTAAAGCACTCTAACCACAACATCCCCTACTCTGTTATCTCGGCCCTGAAAGAAACAGGGTACAGCATGATCTATTCATCAACGGTGCTGTTCTTCGGCTTCGGGGTGTTCATACTTTCGACTTTCGGCGGCACCCAGGCACTGGGCTTTTTGGTCTCGATCACGCTTCTCGTTGCCGGACTGCTTAATATGTTCGTCCTGCCGTCGATGTTGCTGACCCTCGACAAATGGAGCACGACCAAGGCGTTTGAGGAACCACTATTGGAGATATACGAGGATGAGGTTGGTGAAAGGTAACTGGGTGACTGGGGGTCTGGGTTACTGGGTTACTGGGTGATTGGTAAATAAAAAAGTGAAGTTATGAAAGGAATTATTTTAGCGGGGGGAGCGGGGACTCGTCTTCATCCTTTGACCCTGGCGGTAAGCAAGCAGCTGATGCCTGTTTACGACAAGCCCATGATCTACTATCCATTGTCGGTGCTGATGATGGCGGGGATTCGGGAAGTTTTGATAATTTCTACTCCTTTCGACCTCCCGAATTTTCCTAAACTCCTGGGTGACGGAACTGCCCTCGGAATGTCAATTTCGTATGCCGAACAGGCTGTTCCAAACGGACTGGCCCAGGCATTTGTGATAGGGAAAGATTTTATAGGCAATGATGATGTGTCGCTGGTACTGGGCGACAACATTTTCTATGGAAACGGCCTGTCCCAGTTGGTACAGGACAGCATAAAACCCGAAGGCGGGATTGTTTTCGCATACCACGTGAATGATCCCGAGCGTTATGGGGTTGTTGAATTTGACGAAAACCACAAAGCGCTTTCGATTGAAGAAAAACCTAAACAGCCAAAATCGCATTTTGCCGTCCCGGGACTGTATTTTTACAATAATTCAGTGGTTGAAGTCGCCGCGAATATAAAACCAAGCCCAAGGGGTGAATACGAGATCACCGATGTAAACCGCTATTACCTTGAACAGGGCCTGCTAAAGGTGGGGGTGCTGAGCCGCGGCATAGCCTGGCTCGATACCGGCACTTTTGAATCTCTGCTCCAGGCCGCAACCTTCGTTGAAGTGGTCCAGAACAGGCAGGGGCTGAAAATAGGCTGCATTGAAGAGATCGCTTACAGGATGAGGTTCATTGACAGGGAACAGCTGACAAAGCTGGCAGAACCTCTGCTGAAAAGCGGTTACGGACAGTATTTATTGAACCTTGACGACCTCCCGGGGTTTTCGAAATAAGCATTCACCGCCTGGCGGGCGCATGCCGGCCCGGCAATGAGCCAGGCGAAATTGCCGGCCCCCGGGGACAGTGAATTGACGGCAGCAGATTAAAAAGACACCTCATCCACATGTACAAGAAAAAAGAACTGCAGGATATCATTTCAACGGCCTTTCATACGGCTGATTTTCACTCTGCTCCTTCTTCTTTATATGATCCGATAAAATACATGATGGAACTCGGCGGCAAAAGGCTGAGGCCATTGCTCACGCTGATGTCCTGCGACATGTTCGGGGGAAATATCAACGAGGCCCTGGCACCTGCAATGGGGCTCGAACTATTCCATAATTTCACCCTTCTTCACGACGATATCATGGACCAGGCCCCTCTGAGGAGAGGAAAGGAAACGGTTTTCAAAAAATGGAACACCAATTCGGCCATCCTTTCGGGGGATACGCTTTTCGTGATGGCCTATGAGCTGGTCACAAAGACCACCCCTGCCCTGCTCCCCCAGGTGCTCGAACTGTTCAACGATACGGCCCGCAAGGTTTGCGAAGGACAGCAGTACGATATGGATTATGAATACAGGGGGGATGTGTCGATCGCTGATTACATACTGATGATCAGGCTGAAGACCGCTGTCCTGATCTCATGCAGCCTCAAACTCGGGGCTATCATAGCAAAGGCCTCCGACAGGGAAGCTGACCTGATCTATGCTTTCGGTGAAAACCTGGGGCTGGCATTCCAGCTTCAGGATGATTACCTGGATGTGTTCGGGGAGGAGGATAAATTCGGCAAGGAAATAGGCAACGATATAGTTACCAACAAGAAAACCTACCTCTACCTTAAGGCGTTTGAACGTGCAGGCGGGAGTTCGCTGGAATTTCTTTCAAAGCATTTCAATGAAAAATCGATACCGGTAAAGGAAAAAGTAAAAACGATCACCGGTATTTACAGGGAACTTCAGATTGACAGCGTGACCCGTGCACTCATCGATGAGTATTTTGCAAAAGCCCTTTCCATCATCGAGCAGATCAATATCCCTGCCGATAAAAAGCAGACTTTGCTTGAAATTGCAGGGCAGATGGTGAACCGGGAAAGCTGATCAAAGCCTGAGGCCTGAGCCAGGGGGTTGTTGGTGCAAAGCCGGAGGCCTGAGCCGGGGGGTTAACGGTACTCAAAGCAGTTTCTCCAGCTCGTTATGCAGGTGCTCCCATTGATGCATCCCGGCCGCCAGTTTTGATTTCATTGCCTCGTATTCCCTGTAAAGTGAACCATCTTTAATCCTGGCCTCATGCCTGTGGGGCTCAGCAAGCATGCCCTCGAGGACTTTTACTGAACTCTCGAGCTTTTCTATCTCATTTTCAGAGCGTTCTATCTGGTTCCGAATCCTTCGCAGGTCACGCTCGGATTCCTTCTTTTTTTCGTAAATGACCTTGCTGGCCGAAACATTTTCGGGTTGGCTGTCTTTGGGGCCCGCAGCATTGCGTTCAAGATCGGAAAGCTCCCGTATTTTCCTCTGGTCGAGGTAATCATAAATATCACCGATATACTCCCTTATCCCGCCTTCCCTGAATTCAAACACCCTGTTGGTAAGGCCCTGCAGAAAGTCGCGGTCATGCGATACAATGATGAGGGTTCCGTTGTATTGTAAAAGGGCGCTTTTAAGTATGTCCTTCGAGCGCATGTCGAGGTGGTTGGTGGGCTCATCAAGGATCAGCAGGTTGGCAGGTGTGAGCAGGAGTTTTGCGATGGACAGCCTCGAGCGTTCGCCCCCGCTGAGCACTTTCACTTTCTTTTCGATATCATCGCCGCTGAAAAGGAAACCTCCGAGTATGCCCTTGAGCCTCGGCCTGATGTCGCCCTGGGCGATCTCATCTATCGTCTTAAAAACAGTGAGATCGGGGTTGAGATGCTCGGCCTGGTCCTGGGCGTAATATCCTGTAACAACGTTATGGCCGATTTTAAGTTCACCCTCATATTCGAGGACCCCGGCAATGATCTTCGAAAGGGTGGTCTTGCCTTCACCATTGCGTCCCACGAAGGCTACGCGGTCGCCTTTGATCACCGAGAATTCCAGCGAGTGCAGCACCCTGCGCTGGGGATAGTCCTTAATAATGCCTTTGCCTTCAAGCACAATCTTGCCCGAATGGGGTGCCGGGGGGAAACGGAAGTGAATTGAAGACTCATCGGTGCCTTCAACTTCAACCACATCCATCTTCTCCAGCATTTTGATCCTTGACTGCACCTGCTTTGACTTGGTGTTCTTGTACCTGAACCTCTCGATAAAACGTTCAACCTGGCGGATCTGCCTCTGCTGGTTCTCCCTGGTGGCGAGCTGGCTTTCGATGCGTTCTTCCCTCATTTCCACATAGCCCGAGTAATTGGCCTTGAAATCATAGATCTTGCCCATCGTAATTTCGATGGTTCGTGTAGTCACATTATCCAAAAAGGCCCTGTCGTGCGATACCAGGATGACAGCCCCGCGGTACTGGACCAGAAAATTTTCAAGCCATTGTATGGCTTCAATATCAAGGTGGTTGGTAGGCTCATCCAGCAGGATAAGGTCGGGTTGGCGAAGCAGTATCTTGGCAATCTCAACCCTCATCTGCCATCCGCTGCTGAATTCGCTCATCCGGCGTTCGAAATCGCTTCGGGCAAAACCGAGCCCTATCAGTACTTTTTCAACATCGGCATGCACCGAGCTGCCTCCTATGAGATGGTAGCGTTCGTAGATATCACTCTGCCTCCTGAGCAGCTTATGGTATTCATCGGATTCGAAGTCGGTGCGCGAGTGAATCTCCAGTTCAAGGATCTTTATCTGCTTCTCCATTTCAACGATCTCCGAAAAGGCCATGGATGCTTCGGCAATGACCGACTGCCTGCTTTGCACTTCCATTTCCTGGGGAAGGTAACCTATGGTCTGTCCTTCGGGTACCACCATTTCGCCTTCATCGGCCTTATGTATACCGTTGATTATTTTAAGCAGTGTGGATTTCCCTGCACCATTCTTCCCGACCAGGCCTATACGGTCCTTGTCGTTAATGATGAAGGAAACATGGTCAAAAAGGGGTTCCCCGCCGAACTGCACCGAGATGTTTGAAACTGAAACCATAGGAGCGGCAAAGATAGGCATAAAAAAAGAGGCCGGCTAAAAAGCCGGCCTCCCATGATATATCTAATTAAAGATTAGCGTGTGACTGTGATCTTCAATGTACGGGCTCCCTGGTCGGTAGCAACCTTTACAAAGTAGATGCCGGCCTGCAGTGTCGAAACGTTGAACTGGGTAGTCTTTGAGTTTACAGTAGTATTCCTGTAAACGGTCTGACCAGTGTAGTTCATAACTTCGATTGATGTAACGGTGAAGTCAGACTTCACATTTACATTATCAGTTGCAGGATTCGGGTATACCATGATCTGGCCGTTTCCGATTTCGGTGATACCTACATGCGGGAACTGAACAGTGATAGTGTCGGAGTTCGGTGATTCGCAGAGGAAGGTATTGGTGATAGAGTCGTTCATGACAGCTGTAACATTGTACTTGTAAGTTCCCCAACCAACCAAAGGAATAAGGTCGGTATAGGTAAGACCTGTTACGAGATTGCTGTTGATCTTATGTGAAGTTGACATATTGGCTGTTGAGTCGGTACGATAGACGTTGTAACCCATGATGATTGAAGCACCCTGGGCCTCGTTGCCACCCTTGTTAAAGATAGCATTCGTACTGCTTGCAATATGACCGCTTGCAGAGATAGAACCGCTTGACATCGGCTGTATAGGCTGAGCAAGAACGATAGGTTCGGTTGCACCCTTAACGGTTTCAACATAACCCTGTACGTTCCAGTTGTAATCGAGTGAGGGGTTCAATGAGATCAAAGTAACCCATGCACCTTGCCACAGCATCATATCACCTGAACCATCGATTGCAGGACCTGCATCGCAACCTGCGGGCCAGCCGCTGGTAGCGTTTACATTCATTGCAATCATGAGGCCTTTGGTTACGTCGATCAACACCGGGGTGTTAAGAACAACAGTATTCCATTGATCCCAGGTTACAGTAGGAACAGCCTGGTCGCACACCATAGTCGGAGTTCCGGAAGGATCTCCTGTATAAACGCGTGCCCTGAAAGCTGCAGCGCCTGCGCTGTTGGGGTAGAAGGAAATCTTGGTGATTGAACCACCCGAGAGACTTGCGATCTGTGAGGAAGTCCAATAGCCAGCGATATCGAAGTTAGCAGCACCACCGGTACCGATTGAGTTGAAGTTTACACCATCATCCCAATGGATCCAATGAGCCGGAGGTCCTGAAGCTTTGCAGGTAGGTACTAACCAGGACAGGTTCACGGTATTGTGTGATTCTGTATAGGTGAGGGTAAGAGGACGGTTACAAACTGCATACATGCAGATGTTGTCTACATACCAATGGAGGATATCAAGTGAATGGGCACCATGAGCGCGGAAACGAACCTTGAAGGCAGTGCCTACGGTCTGTTTCAGTTCGAACTTTTTGTGTGTCCATGCGACATCGCCATTGTTTGCATATTCATCAACTTTCGTCCATGCACCGTTCTTTAATTCCTCAACTGTGAGGTATTCAGCGCCGGTATGGTTGCGGTCGAGGAGTTTATAGTCGTACTCTAAATAAATCTTTGCGCAGCTGTAAGGACCTGCAGTGAAAGTAGCTGACTGCAGAGTGTCGTTATAGTTGTTCAAAGAAGGCTGCCATGAGAAATCAGCAGCAGGAGCCGGGTTACCAAAGCCGGTATTGCAGCTCCAGTTGCCAACGGATGTCCAGTTGTTGAATGCAAATGAACCAGCATCCCATGTTTCGCAGAATGGCAACGGACGGCCGTAGTTGATGGTAACGGTTACACCGCAAACGGGTGCTGAGTTATCATGTAACGGCTGAATCGGAGTTACATCCCAGTAAGAGGTAATGCAATAATGATAGGTACCGGGGTTCAGGTTGTTATCATAGTATGACAGCGTGTTCGGGTTGCCGATGTAAGGCAGAGCAGAGCCGTCGCGTGTGATATTATAACCAAGTAATGTAGGAGCAGCAGCAGGTGCGCTTGGTGAAGGAGGATTACCGGTGGGTTCGCTGATGTTCGTAGCGCTTGCATAATTTGCAGCTGCTGGAACCGGAGCAACAGTACCGATGGTTGAAGGATCAATAACAGTCATCTCACCTGCCTTGTCGGTGCTGCTGATGCAGCTGATAGCATGAATGATGAAGGTTTCAGGAGCTGCAAGACCAAAGGTGGTTGTTGCATAACCCCATGCACCTGCATAGTTTGCCCATGCAAGACCCTGAGGATCGTAAGTTGCAGTTGTTACATCAAGGCCCATATAGTTGATAAGGACAGTCTGATTGTAATCAACCAATGCATAGAATGGTCCGGTATATTGAATTCCAGGTGTACAGGTTACATGCACCCATGAACCGGCTGGCCATCCTGATGCAGGTCCGTTTATGAACTGGTCTGAAACACCCAATAAAGCGTGTGCAGGACCGGGACCGTAAACATATACACTGGTGGTATGGGAAGCAGATCCATTGGCAGATGTGAACATGATGTCAAATCCTGTGATGGTTCCGGCTGCTGTTCCTGCAAGCGGGAAATAGTCACCCATCTGGATGTTGTAACCGGGGTTGATCGAAAGACCATTGCCCATCACACCACTGTCGTAGATGAGGTTGCCGAGAGTACAGCCACATGAGGGTTTTACCCATGTGAGGTAAGCTGTAGCTTCGATTGCCTGACCGGCGAAGTTGGTCGGAGGACAGAGCCACCTTGAAACGAAAGGAGCTGTGCAGGTGGGAGCTGATGTTCCGCTTCCGTACACTACCTTTACGCAGGCGGTATAGGTTGTACCATAAACAACATGGTTACCGGGAACAGTATAAACGGTATCCATTGCTGTACCGTCCATAATACCGTTGAGGTAAACATTGTATGCAAGGATACAAGGTTTGGGATCAGGAATGTTGGAAACAATCTTCACGTTGTCGATATCCCAGTTGTTGATGTTGAATGAGTCAACCCCATGGGCATTGAAACGGATCTTGAAGGTATTGTTGGTATAAGCAGCGATGGAAACTGAATCGGTCTGCCATGCAAGACTACCTGTATTGGCATAATGTTTCAGGCTTGTCCATGCTCCGGCGCCAACCTGGAGTTCAACATCCAGCTGTTCATTACCGTCGCCTGCAAAATCGCTGAGGAAGATATCCCAGTACAACATGAAATTCGGAGCGCCCATACCGGTAATACTCTTTGAGGTAAGGGTGGTCACATAGTTGGTCTGGAAATGCAGCCAGCTGTATTCGGCACAATTCCCGGGGTTACCGGTTGTCATGATCTGCCAGTCGCCTGTAGGGTTAACCCATGCGTTGGGTGCGAAACCGCCTGTGAAATCCTCATTCAAAGCAAAGATATGAGGTCCCGGAGGTGTCCAATGCATGAACAGCGACTTGCCGTCAATGACTGCGTTGGAGGCCGGGTATTTGGTTTGAAGAGCAGCGATGTTATAGATACGGTCACCATAGATTGAAACATTCATGGTGGTCATATCATAACCTGAACGGGTTACCTTAAGCTGATAAGGAGCTTTTTGTACCCCTGTGAAAGTAGCTTTACCCGTTGCATCTGTTGTAGCATTATAAATCCACCAGTTTCCAAATGGAGCTAAAGCTGTCAAAGTAACAGATGTACCGGCCAAAGGAGTGGCAGCACAAGTTAAAGTAACATTAACTGTCACATTAACACTCCTGTTTTTCCCAAGATAATTTGAGAAAATAGAGGTTGACCAGCGGGTTCCGCCATAATGAGCTTTTACTGCCCAGATATAAGCACTGTCAGGTAATGAAGGCCAGGAAGGATCAACGGTATTGTTTGCTGTAGGAGCACTGACCGGGATCCAGTTTGCTGGGTTACCGGAATCCTGTCCAAAGAGCCTGTACACCTGGTAACCAGTAACAGCAACCGGATTTTCCGGTGGGCCACCGGGGCCGTTGGCGATAGCACGGATCATGAAGTTACCGCTTGCGGGTAACCATGGGCCTGTGCCGTATTTCTGCCATGACCTCAGCTGGGTGCTGGAAGTATCAACTGCCAAACGGCAAGCTGCGGGAGGTACGCCGGCCTGTTTCATAACGAGCCAGAAATTGCCGCTTGTGATGTTGACGCCTGTGATGTTGAATGAGTTCCAACCGAAGGTGGTGGGGGTAACGGTTACAGCGGCTCCGAGAGCTGTACCGGGAGCGCCGCCTGTGCCTGTTGCATCATACACCTGCATGGTGAATGGGGTAAGGGAAGCCAGGGTTGTACCGTTGGGATATGAATAAGCTTCGCCGATATCGACAGAACCACCTACTACTGTAACGGGATAAGCGATAGGAGTGCATTTCACTGCGTTCAGGTTGTTTGCACTGGCCCAAACGGTGTTGGTATCCTGCTTGCCGTCGTCATAGAGCAACTCATACTGGCCTGTGGGTACACCCCAGTTCAGGTTAACTGCAGTGTTGCCACTGTTGAGAGCTGCGGTGAAAGGCTGGTTGGGGGTATTGATGCTTTCCCTTAAACACATGTTCAGTGTTGTAGTAACAGCAGAGGTTAAAACCACATTGTTAATGGTCGTATCCATGAAACCTGCTTTATGAATGGTTACCGAATAGGTGCCACCCGGGAAAATACTCAGGGAATACTGGCCGCCTACTACTGAATAACCCATAGTGGCAGGAGAAGTGCTGCATGTGATCTTGGCGCCGATGATGGGGGCGTTGTTTGCACAATCGGTGATCATACCTGCAAGAGTGGCAGGGATGGGGTTCATGCAGAAATTATAGGTCACTGTGGAGTTACCAACAATGGTAACAGGAGCCGGACCGTAACTTGTATAACCAGCCATGGTGGCGGTTACTGTTTGTGCACCGGCATTAATGCCGTTTATGGTATAAACACCGCCGGCGTTTGTAAGAACCGGGCCTACACCACCGCAACTTACCGAAGCTCCGGCTATGTTTGCGTTGTTGTAGCAATTCTTAACGGTTCCGGTTAGGTTACCCAGCTGACTTCCTTTAACATGCATGATGTCCATGTGGCAGTTGTCGCCGAAATTCGAGTTGAAATAGAATGCAACATAAAGAGTTGCCTGGTTGTTTGCGCCTGCAGGAAGGGGGCAGTTTTCGATGACCCACTGGTTGGTTGCAGAATAACGCATGTAGAAGTTGGAACTGGTCCAGGTAGTGCCATTGGTTGACCATTGTACAGTAACGCCTTCGGTGGTAGTGCCGGCATAACCGTTGTCGGTATACCAGGCAAAGTCAACCGTGACATTGCCGTACCCTACCGTTGAAATAGGGGTGGTCCTCTTTAACCTGTTGGTGGCTACTGAGTAATTGAATGACTGGAATTCCACGAGACGTGAGCCTTCGTACGGAGCAACGGTAGGCCAGGTGCCTGACGTCTGGTAGTAGGTTATGTTCGAACCTGCTATAACGTCCATACCCCAACCTGCCGGAGGCGTAGTAGAGCCAGCGGCTGCGGATTCCCAACCTTCGGTCAGTAAAGTAGTCTGAGCGAAAGTTTGAGATGCAAACGCCAATAGTACGAGTACCATCAGCACCTGCATAATCTTTGTAACATTTTTCATAATGTTAAAGTTTTGGTTATTAATAAATGATTATTGATAATATGGGGATCAATTTTACAATTGATATATATAGGGATTTGCTTCATAAATAGTTATTATCATTCAGGGTTTTCATCCTAAATGACTGATTCTGTTTGTGTTAGTATTAAAAATGATAAAAAAGCAAACTCGCTTTCTTATTCCGACAGCAAATATAAAACTATTTATTTACTAAAAAGCAAACTTTTCTCAATTATTTTTTACTTTTTTCACAGGACCCGGTCTATGCCAAAAATTGATTATTTTTGCAAAAATAAAACGATAAAGCGCTATGAAATCTTTTGCAAAACCCTTCATCTTTATATTGTGTATTATTTTCCTTTATTCCTGCAGCAATGTTCCGCAGTTGCAACGTACCAAAGTTATAGGTTCATGGAAGCTCGAAAAACTGGTTTCCATAGGTGCCATCACCGACAGTGCCGACAAGATAGCGGTTGCAGCCCAGCATGCTACTATTGATCCTTCAAGCCGTGAACTCAAGCCCGCCCTGATTGATGCAGAAAAAGGAAATTTTTCAAAGTTGTCTGGTTATTATCCCGACCTGAAGGAAGCGCTGGATTTCAGGGCCGATAACACTGCATCGGTGACAGTGAACGGCAAATCGGTAAGCGGGACCTGGAAAATGAATAAGAAAAAGAGCGGGGTGATATTCACCCCGGGCGATAAATCACAAACCATAACTATCAATATTTCTGAAGCAGGCGCACATTCCATGCGTGTAGATGAACCCACCTTCCTTGGTTTGCTATGGCTGACGTACGAAAAGTAAGAACGACACTTCCCCCTGTAAGACCCGCTTCAATGGCGGGTTTTTTATTTGGTTAAAGAAACTTTAACCGTACTGCAGGAGCTCCCCGAAAAAACTTTCAGTATATATAATCCCTGCGACAAGCCCGAAAGATCGAGCATGGTTTCCGTTTCATTCCTTAGTACCATATCCATAACGACTTTCCCCGGGAGGTCGGTAACTGTGAGCCTGTTAA
The DNA here is from genome assembly GCA_903824935.1 of uncultured Bacteroidales bacterium. Taxonomy (GTDB): domain Bacteria; phylum Bacteroidota; class Bacteroidia; order Bacteroidales; family FEN-979; genus CAIRDP01. Next base: position 38,749 of record CAIJYT010000169.1, read on the forward strand.
AAGGTTTGACCGATCTGACTATGATACGGCCTGTGGTGGGATTGGGGTAAACAGTGATGCCGGCGCTGTGATCTCCCGGCACTGAAGTCATTACGTCGACCATCACGGTATCGGAAGGCAGTGATTCGGTGCAATCGGAATTGACTATCTGAACATAATAATGGTACTGCCCCGCGGGAAGGCCGGGATCAACATAGGAAGTGTCATACACCGGGGCCTGGTTGATCTTTGAATAATTACCTGAAGTCCCCTCGCAACGGTATACATCATAATAATCGGCACCCGACTTCAAATGTATCTTTTTACTGCCGATGGAGCAGTCGTCGATGCCCCAATAATACCATAACCCCTGGTTGTTGCCATCTACCGCATGCCAGGCAATATCAACGGCATCGCCCAGGAAGGCCGACATATCAACAACATAAGGCTGCTGCCAGTGGTTATACCCCCCGGTACCGGGAAACGGAGGCAGGGCCGACATGTCCATCATCGTTACCCAGCTCTGCCCATGGTCGGTAGAAACCTGCACATAATAATGATCGCCATGGGCCGAGCCCTGGTAAGCGAAACTCCAGAAATGCAGGTTGCCGTCTATATATATATTCCTGGCTATGATCCATTCATCCTGGTGGTAATAATCCCAGAAAAGTCCTGCGCAGTAATCTCCCGAATGCACCCCCATGGGTGAAGACGGGCCTTCATGGCTCCAGGTGGCCGAATTATTGGTGATGATCCTGTCCCAGCCCGCAGGAGGAAAATACTGTTCCTCAAAGCCTTCGTTAAGGTGGGTGCCTCCACCGTTGCACTGGGGCGGGCTCCAGCTCAGATGGGTATCCATGGCATAAGCCTCGCCTGTAAGTCCCACCGCGGGCAGGCAGATGGGGTAAGCCGAAATGTTATCCACATACCAGTTCAGAATATTTGAAGAGTTCGCCCCTGTCGCCCTGAACCTGAATTTGAAGCCTTTCTGCTTTACCGCGCTGATATCAATATGGTTATGGGTCCAGTCTATATTCCCGGTATTCAGGAATTCGGCTTTCTGGTGCCACATCCTGTTATAATACACATCGAGGATGAGTTTCTCAGAGCCTCCCGTCACATTATTTTCAAGCTTCACATCAAAATCGAGCCAGATGGTGGCGCAGGAATAAGCAGTGGCATCCAGTGCAGGGCTTTCAAGTATAATATTATAGTTGGTTTCCTGCGGAAGGCCCTTGAACACCGCAGAGGGAGCTGGGTTTCCTGTATTCTGGCTTACCGACCAGTTGCCCTGTCCCGAGGGGAAAGTCCAGGAGTTGAACGAGAAACTTCCCTGGTCCCAGGGCTCATAAAATGGTATGGGCAGTCCGTAATGGATCTGCACATTCACAGGGCCTGTACGCATGGAATTTCCCTGCTGTCCCTGGTGGCCGTAAAACGACAGGTCATACACCGCCGAAACCGAGTAATTGTAGCTGCCGGGATCCAGAGGTGCATCATGGTATAAGAGCACATTGGCACCTGAGATATATACCAGGAGGCTGTCGTCCCTGTATACATTATAACCCAGTATGCCTGCAGGGGTGTAATGGGTGGTGTCAATCATATACAGGGGTTTCTGCCATTGCAGTTTTGCAGTATCCCCCGTTGCAATCCCTGTAAGGTTCAATGGGGGCCAGAGGAATTTCGAAGTGAACTGGGTGCATACACTGGCTGAATACCCGCTGGTGTAAATTGCCACAACGCATGCGGTATAGGTTGAATCATATTTGACAGCGGTACCGGGGATGGTATAGTTATTCGAGGTGACGTTCGCCTGGAGGATGTTATCAATGTAAAAATTATAGCCGTAAATGCAGGGTGCCAAAAGGTGGGCCGATTCGGAACCATACACCAGCACATTATCTATATACCAGCCGTTGACCTGGTATGAATCGGGACCGCCCGACCTGAACCTGACCCTGAACGTCTTATTGGCAAAGGCTGAAATGTCGAGCTGGTCGGTGGTCCACTGTATATCGCCCCCCGAATTGGTCCAGGTTCTAAGGGTTTGCCAGCCGCTGCCGTCGGAGATCTCTATCTTCAGAAACTCCTGGCCCGTTGAGGAAAAATTGTCGAGGTAAATATCATATTTCAGTGTCAGTATGGGGCTGTTGATGCCAGTCACATACGGACTCACCAGCGACTGGTTATAGTTATAGACCCTGGGGGTCCAGTCAAACATGGCCGAGGGTTGCGGGTGGCCGTTCGTAGTGGACTGCCTCCAGTTGCTGCCCCCTTCGACTGTCCAGCCCTGAGGCGGGAAGCTGCCGCTGAAGTCCTCGCCCAGGAGGTTCACATTATAATAAGGTACATCCCAGGTCGAATGCAGGCTGAGGCTGTCGACAAGGAGGTTTGTAGGCGGTGATCTTCTCTGGAGCAGGGTGATATTATCGGTAACCGGCCCCATCACCACTATGCTTCCGCTGTAATTCTGGTAACCGAACTTATTCGCCGTTACCGTATAGGAGCCCTTCCACACCTTATGAAAAACCAAGGTTCCCGAGCTGTCGCAGATGGCAGAGTAAACGGTATCGGTATACACCTGGTTCCTCAGCTGCACCTGGGTCCCCGCGGTAGTTGAAGCGGAGCAGCTCATGGTGAGGTTCACAATGACATCCGCAGTCCAGCATTTGCCTATGATATTCGAAAAATCCGTTGCCGACTCCCTGTTGCCGGGGTATTCAGCCGCCACCGACCAGAGGTAAGGCCCGCAAGGCAGGTTGGTCCAGGCCGAATCAACAGTATTGTTTACAGTGACGGGAGTGAGCTGGGTCCAGGCCTGGGGGTTGGATTCTTCACCCTGCCTCAGCCTCCACACCTTGTAGCCTGTGACACTTTCGGCCGACTTGGTGCTTGTTGGCGGGCCGCCGGGGCCGTTCATCAGAGCCCTCATCATGAAATTCCCGCTGGCCGGCAGCCAGTTTCCGTTGCCTGAAACATTTTTTGAATAGCTGCGGTAAGTGGGCGTGGTGAGGTCCACCGCCAGTCCGGCGGCATTTGGAGGGTTGCCTCCCTGCACCATCACTATATAGAAATTTCCCGAGCTAATATTGACTGCGGATGGCAGAGTGAAATCATTCCAGCCGTAGACTGCAGGCGTAACGTCAAGCGGGCCTGCCAGTATGCTGCCGGGAAGTCCTCCGCTGCCGCCTGCATCCATGATCAGCACCTGGAAGGTATTGAAGGGATTGCTGCCCGAGGGATAATCGGAGGGTTTGCCTATGTTTATTGACCCGCCGATTACGCTTGCAGGGTAGGCAATGGGGGTGATCTTCAATGCGTTCATGTTGCCTGCCACTGCCCAGATGGTAAAAGCGTCTTCAATGCCGTCCTCATATAAAAGCTCATAATCGCCAGCCGGCCTGTTCCAGCTGAGGTTCACATGGTGCAAAACCGTATCGAGGTTTGCAAGCATGCCTGTGCATGGAGTTGCTGTTTCGGAAAGCTGGATATTGATGGTGGTAACCACCCCCGACTGGAAGTTCACGGGGGCCGAGGTATAGGAATCAAAGCCGGGTTTTGTGCAGGTAAGGGTATAGGTGCCAGGGGGGTCAACCGCCATGGCATAATCGCCCAGCCTTACCGAATAAGTATAACTCCCATTCACCGTGATTTTTGCGCCAACAATGGGATTGTTTGTGGCGGCATCGGTGACCTTGCCTTTAAGGAGTGCCGAGCTTGAAGGAGAGTGAGAAGCAAAGCCTGCCTGGTTTGCCTGGAAACTGAAGGCAAACAATAACAGGCTGATCACATATCGTATTCTCATACAGGCTAAAACGATACACAAAGTTAAGCAAAAAATGCCCTATGCGCATTTATTATGCAAAAGAGGCTGTCCCGGGTTTAGCAGGACAGCCTCTTTAGGTTATTGAACTGATCACAGAGGATCAGAACAGTATGATCATACTAGCGGTTGACGATGATCTTCCTTACGACTTTGTTTTCGCCGTTGCGGATGACCATGGTATAAACGCCTGCTGCCACCGGGCGAAGGTCGATCTTAAGTTCTTTCTGGCCATTCACCAGTACATTCTGCCTGCTGTAAACATTCACACCTATATTATTAGAGATGCTGATGTCGTAAGTTGCAGCTGCCGGTGCATTCATGATCAGTTTGAACTGTCCGTCGTTAGGAACGGGATAAACCACGAAGTTGCTTTCCGATGGGTCGTTCACACCTGTAACAGTAATATAGATGTGGTTTGAAGTATCCGATTCGCAGCCGTTGGTCACGATCTCGTCCCAATAAGTACCTGTATAATGTGCCACGAAAGTCTGGCCTGTTCCTGTAGTTACAGGTGCGCCTTCATAGAACCACTGGTTGTTATTGGCAATGCTGCTGTAAAGGGTATCCCCGTGATTTGTGATCTGGGGGGCATCGGGCATAGGATAAACAGTTACTGCGAACGAAGGCGAAACCGTGCCGGTTCCGCAGGAGTTCACCCCTGATACCGTGATATTGCCCGAAAGAGCTCCCACTGCATAATCAACCATGATGTTCGGGGTGTTGTTGCCCGAGGAGATGGTTGCACCGGTTGGCAGTGTCCAGTTATATCCTGTGGCACTTGCAATAGGCGCTACTGAATAAGGAACAGACATTGAGCCTGCGCAAACTGCATTGTCACCCGAAACGCTGCCTGCTGCAGCGGGGATCTGGGTAACTGTAACGGTGTAAGCAGCTGAAACAGGGCCATTGCCGCAGATACTGTTGCCATACACTGTAAAGTCGCCCGTCACTGCATTGGCTGCAAAGTTCACCGTGATGGAATTGGTGCCTGAACCTGATGCGATAGTCACACCTGCAGGTACATTCCATACATAGGATACTGCATTGGTAACCGGAGGAACTGAATAGGTGATACCCTGGCTGCCGACGCAAACAGGAGTAGGTCCTGAAATAGCGCCCGGGGTTCCCGGTATACCGTTAACATTCACGTTGAATACCGTTGCTGCGGGAGCTGAACATCCCGATCCGTTATTATAATTAACGGCTACCCACTGTGCTCCGGGTGTATTCCACTGTATCTCCACATCGAATGTTCCCTGGCCGCCGGTAATCAGACCGCCTGAGGAAACAGTCCATACGTAGGCTGTCTTTCCCGACTGGGTAAGATAATCATAATAGCCTGAGTTGACGCAGAGGTTGTTGCTTCCGGTGATGGTAGGAACCGGTGCTGCATTCACCGTTACGGGTAAAGTACCCTGTGCGGCTGCAGTACATCCTGTTGCGGGGTTGGTATAGATAACTCCGACCGTCTTTGCTCCGGCGGTTGGCCAGTTTATCGTTACGATGCCCGGGTTGCCTGTAGGAGTGACAGTTCCGTCGCCGGCAGTCCAGGTATAGCCCGTCATGCCGCTCTGTGAGGTATAGTTATTATTTGTTGACTGGCATACCGGTGAAGCTCCTGTAACAGTAGGAACAGGTAAGGGATTCACAGCTACTGCCATAGTTGTTGAAGGGCTGTTGGCCCCGCAGTTGCTTGATGCATACACTGAGATTGTTCCCGGAACTGCTGCACCGGAAACACTAACCGTTACCACGTTTGAATTCGGGAAGGTAGTGATGGTGAAACCGGCAGGGAAGGTCCAGTTATAAATAAATCCGTAAGGAACCTGGGGTACCGAATAGGTATATCCGCCGGTGCTCTGGCAGACCGCGGCAGGACCAGTAATTGATCCCGGAGTCGGGGGAACAACGCAGGTGGTGAAGAAAGTCTGGTCGGTGCCGTATACGGTACCGGCGACATTCACGCCTTTTGCCCTGAAATGGTAGGTTGTATTGATAACCAGGGAGCCCAGGGTGGAGTTGAAGTTCGTTGCAAGGTTACCTGTTACTGTGCCCGGAGTTGCGGCAGCAACTTGTCCGTAAGCAATGGAAGTACCATATTCAAAAGACACCGTGGTGTTGGCGTTGAAAGCGGTTGCAGTGCCGTTAAGGGTTGCAAACGTGGGGCCTACGAGGGTGGCTGCATTGGTTACGACTGTGGGAGGAATTGCGACCGTTGTGAACTGCATGGTATTGCCTGTGGTGACTCCGTCGGCATTGGTTGAAACAGCCCTGAAGTTATAGGTGGTGTTGGGCTGAAGCCCTGTGATGCCGGCCGAAACGGGGACCAGCTGTGTGGTCACGTTGCCTGCAACTGCGACAGAGCTGCTGAAAGAAAGGTCAGTACTGTACTGGAATGCCGTGGTGGTGGTCTGTGTATTTGCACTGACGGTTGCATTGAGGGTTGCTGTTGTGCTGGTAACTGCTGTTGCGGCTGTGGTGACAACCGTGGGGGCCCTCTGGATGATGGCTTCTATACCATATTTATATGCAGCGGCATCTGCGCCGGGTGCTCCTCCGGTAATTGCAGTGGTAAAAAATGTATTTCCTCTTGGGTTGACTTCAGAGAAAATTCCCAGGGGATAATACTGGGCAGTGCCTGCTGTCATGGCCATGCCGATATAGTAGTCGGTGTTGGTCAAAGATACCGGTGCAGGGAAAGCAAAATATTTATTGGTGGTCATATCTCCTGCAAGGATGGTGTAATTAGGTGACGATGCAAGAATGGTGCCTGCATTATCCAGTAAGACCGCGTATATGGTATTGCCAGGGTTTGTTGCATAGTTTGCTATGACAATATTGGCTCCCTTGATAGAGCCTGTCCCATTCATATGATATTTTGCTGCAAAAATACCGGCTCCGGGGTAAGTGAAGCCGTAACCCACCTGGCCGCTTGCAGTATTATAATTATATGAGTACCTGTTACAGTTAACCTCGCCCGAAATTGTCAGGGTGTTGTTGGCTGTATAAGTCTCACCCGCAATAACAGAAGTTGAAGCGGTGATGTTCACATTTTCCTCGAGGGTGGGTGAGATCCCTGCAAAGCTGACTACGCTTGCAGCTCCGGCTGCCAGCGCTGTCACAGGCTGTGTGGATGTGTACCTGGTGGTGTTGGTGGCAACATCCTTGATAGTCAAAGTAAGGTTGAAGGAAGAAGCTGAAGCCGATACATTGGAAACCCTCACGCCTATGGTGCCGGGATTGTTGTATGGGGTGGGCATTCTTTCGGTTGAGTAAATGTTGGTTACTGCAATAATATCGGTAAGGGTATTATTGGTGAATGTCATGGCCGGACGGAAAGCAGTAAGAGCGAGGGCCGTGCCCTGGGAAACTGCACTCTGGTAGCCGTAGCAAAGGCTTGCCTGGTTGGTATTGCAATAGGCAACGAGAGCTGTTGTTCCTGCAACCATTGTAGGATTGGAGAATTCCCATGCAACATAAACACCTCCGCCTGTATAAGTAAAGGTGGATCCACCTACGAAGGGGATGGAATAAGCTCCGACTGCAATCGGGATGGTGAACGTGGGGTTGTTGCATACCTGTGTAAAGCCTGCTGTTGTCCAGGTGCTTCCAAGGGTATAAGTAACATCATTGGTATTCATTAAATAGATGTTCAAAGTACCTGTTTGTGTTCCAACACCTGCCGTAGCAATCAGGAAGCCGAGGGCATCGATGGTATACCCGCCCGGGTAACCAGCAGCAGCCATTTCAGATGGAAGGACAAGCAGTTCTTCCCTTTCAAAATAGACACCTGCATTTCGCGGAATCCTGCTGTTGCCGGATGTGCTGCCCACATTTGGTAAAACCCATTGGGTCATGGTGTTTGGCACTGGATTCGGATTAACCTGGATCTGGCCGGTCGACATATTCGGCACCGGCGGGTTGCCGGAACCCATATCATTCAGGCTGCTGGTTGATACTGTTGTAGTTTGCCCGAAACTGTAAACTGCAAGGATCAGGGCAAATACCAGAGTAAGGATTTTTTTCATAAGGATTGTTTTTTGGTTATCTGAAAAAAATATTGGTTTATATGTATTGATGGTTAATTACTAACAATCTCTGTCATACGATGTGCAGGAAAAAAAGTTTCGTAACAAAATTACAAATAATTATAATTAAAACATTAAAGACGTATTTTGATTTTATAAGCAAAGGGCCGGACTGCTGACTGCAGTCCGGCCCTTGAATTTATCATACTGATCCCCGCGGATCTGTATGTATTGGAATACTAGCGGTTAACCACGATCTTCCTTACGACTTTGCTTTCGCCGTTGCGGATGACCATAGTATAAATACCTGCAGAAACAGGGCGAAGGTCGATGTTAAGATCGGTAGGTCCGTTCACGATGACATTCTGTTTGGTATAAATGTTCACCCCTATGCTGTTTGAGATGATGACATCGAAAGATTCAGCCCTGGGTGAATTCATCTGTAACTTGAACTGACCGTCATTTGGAACAGGATATACCACGAAGCTGGCTGCCTTTGCATCGTTTACACCGGTTACAACGATATAAATGTTGTTGGATGTATCAGATTCACAACCGTTGGTGATAACTTCGTCCCAGTACCAGCCGGTATAGTGGGCTACAAAGGTCCTGCCGTTGGCATTTGAGATTGGCGCTCCGTTGTAGAACCACTGGTTGCCTGTTGATGCACTGCTGTATAAAGTGTCGCCATGATTGGTAATGGTAGGTGTTGACGGTTTGGGATTCACTACCACATGGAGGGCAGCTGATGCTGCTCCGCTTCCGCAGGAATTGGTTCCATAAACGGTGATGTCACCCGATACTGCGCCATTTGCAAAATCAACGAAGATGTTCGGGGTGTTGTCACCTGAAGAAATGCTTGCACCTGCCGGTAATGACCATGCATAACCGGTTGCATTGGTTATAGGTGCAACCGAATAAGGAACAGAGGTGGCGCCTGCGCAAACTGCAATGTCACCCGAAACGCTGCCTGCTGCAACGGGGATCTGGGTAACTGTAACGGTGTAAGCAGCTGAAACAGGGCCATTGCCGCAGATACTGTTGCCATACACTGTAAAGTCGCCCGTCACTGCATTGGCTGCAAAGTTCACCGTGATG